>NZ_KV828459.1:50250-91339 GCF_001836405.1 Pseudomonas sp. HMSC057H01
CGGGGTGGACCTGAAGCAGGCCGGCGACAAGGTGGTGGTGATCGAGGTGAACGACAACCCGAACATCGACTGCGGGGTGGAGGATGTCTACCTCGGCGACGACCTCTACAAGCTGGTCCTGGAGGAGTTCGTCCGGCGCCTGGAAGTCAAGCGTCGCGGCTACGACTGATAAGACGATTTCGGCATTGGCGATATAAACAAAGATTCACTTTCGCGCGTCAAAAAATTGCTAGATTTTCCTTTCAGAGCGCCAGCATGCCGTTTTTATGACGGTTCAAAGAATTGGCGCCGCAAAGGAGCACACATGTTAGATGCATCGAACCTCCGCCGTCTGCTGGTGGTGGACCCGTGCGACGATTGCCGGCGCCTGTTGCCGGGCCTTCGCGAGGCGGGTTGGGCAGTGGACAGCTGCGCGCTGGAAACGGCGCGCGAACGCGCTTGCGACGTCGGTCTGCTGCGCCTGCGGCCGTTCCACCTGGAGCGGCCGGAGACGGTGAAGGACCTGATCAGCCGCAGCGGCACCGAGTGGATCGCCGTGCTCAGCCCGGACACCTTGCCGCTGAATGGCGTCGGCGATTTCGTCTGCGAATGGTTCTTCGACTTCCATACCTTGCCGTTCGACATGGCGCGGGTGCAGGTGACCCTCGGCCGCGCCTTCGGCATGGCCCGCCTGCGCGGGCGCGGCACGGTGCCCGGCGATGCCGAGGGCGAGCACGAACTGCTCGGCGAGAGCCTGGCCGTACGCGACCTGCGCCGGCTGCTGGCGAAGCTGGCACCGACCGACTCGCCGGTACTGATCCGGGGCGAGAGCGGCACCGGCAAGGAACTGGTCGCGCGTACCCTGCACCGGCAGTCGCGGCGCGTGGACAAGCCGTTCGTCGCGATCAACTGCGGGGCGATTCCCGAGCACCTGATCCAGTCCGAGCTGTTCGGCCACGAGAAGGGCGCCTTCACCGGCGCGCACCAGCGCAAGGTCGGACGGATCGAGGCGGCCGACGGCGGCACCCTGTTCCTCGACGAGATCGGCGACCTGCCGCTGGAGTTGCAGGCCAACCTGTTGCGCTTTCTCCAGGAACAGCAGATCGAGCGGGTCGGCGGTAGCCGGCCGGTCGAGGTGGACGTGCGGGTGCTGGCGGCGACCCATGTCGACCTGGAGGCGGCGATCGACGCCGGGACGTTCCGCGAGGACCTCTACTACCGGCTCAACGTCCTGCAGGTCGGCACCGCGCCGTTGCGCGAACGGAGCGAGGACCTGCCGCTGCTGGCCAATCATTTCTCCCGGCTCTACAGCCTGGAGACCGGCCGCCGCCCGCGCCGCTTCAGCGAGGACGCGCTGGCGGCGATGGCGATGCACGCCTGGCCGGGCAACGTCCGCGAACTGGCCAACCGGGTGCGTCGCGGGTTGGTCCTGGCAGAGGGAAAGCAGATCGAGGCCCAGGACCTCGGCCTGGAATGCGCGCGCGGCGACGGCCCGCCGTTGTCCAGCCTGGAGGTCTACAAGCTCTGCGCCGAGCGCCAGGCGATGTGCGACGCGCTGGCCCGCTACGGCGACAACCTCAGCGTGGCCGCGCGGATGCTCGGGGTGTCGCGGCCGACCTTCTACCGCCTGTTGCACAAGCACCGGTTGCGCTGAGCGGGCGGCGGGAGATCTGCCGGCCAAGCAAAATATCCTGCGTTTCCCAGCCGTAGCGAACTAGAATCCAACCGATCCCGACCGGTTCGCGACAGTTGCTCGTGGTGATTGACAGAATCTGTCAGATCGACGCATATTCACCTAACGCAAACGTTTGCGTCTGGATAATCTCCTGGAAAAGCCTCAATACAACGATAAGAAAAGCTGGAGGATACACCATGAAGCGGGTCGCTTCCCGGCGCCTGTTGGCTGCCGTTGTGCTGACTGCCTGTTCCTCGTTCCTGCCCCTGTCCGCCGTCCACGCGGAAACTCCCGAGAAGCCCAGGATCGCGCTGGTGATGAAGTCGCTGGCGAACGAGTTCTTCCTGACCATGGAGGACGGCGCCAAGGCCTACCAGAAGGAGCATGCCGACCGGTTCGAACTGGTTTCCAACGGCATCAAGGACGAGACCGATACCTCCAGCCAGATCCGCATCGTCGAGCAGATGATCGTTTCCGGGGTCGACGCACTGGTGATCGCGCCGGCCGATTCCAAGGCGCTGGTGCCGGTGGTGAAGAAAGCGCTGGACGCCGGCATCGTGGTGGTCAACATCGACAACCGCTTCGACCCGCAGGTGCTGCAGGCGAAGAAGATCGGCGTGCCCTTCGTCGGTCCCGACAACCGCAAGGGCGCGCGGCTGGTCGGCGAGTACCTGGCGAAGCGACTGAAGGCCGGTGACGAGGTCGGCATCATCGAAGGGGTCTCCACGACCACCAATGCCCAGCAGCGCACCGCCGGCTTCAAGGATGCGATGGACGCGGCGGGGATGAAGATCGTCTCCTTGCAGTCGGGCAACTGGGAAATCGAGAAGGGCAACGCGGTGGCTTCGGCGATGCTCAACGAGCATCCGGACCTCAAGGCGCTGCTCGCCGGCAACGACAGCATGGCCCTCGGCGCGGTATCGGCGGTGCGCGCGGCGGGCCGCGCCGGGCAGGTGAAGGTGGTCGGCTACGACAATATCCAGGCGATCAAGCCGATGCTCCAGGATGGCCGGGTGCTGGCTACTGCCGACCAGTTCGCCGCGAAGCAGGCGGTGTTCGGTATCCAGACCGCGCTCAAGCTGCTTGCTGGGCAAGCCCCGGAACATGAGAAGGACGGCGTGGTCGAGACGCCTGTCGAGTTGGTGACCGCGCCCTGAGCCGTCCGATGGAGCCTTCCCATGTCTAGCGACGCATTGCCGCTGCTGAGCATCCGCGGGGTCGGCAAGACCTACGCGCAGCCGGTGCTGGCGGAGATCGACCTGCAACTGTTCGGCGGCGAGGTGCTGGCCCTGACCGGCGAGAACGGCGCCGGCAAGAGCACCCTGTCGAAGATCGTCGGCGGCCTGGAACGTCCCGGCGCCGGCAGCCTGGAGCTCCTCGGCCGGCCTTACGCCCCCGCTAGCCGCCGCGAGGCCGAGGCGCTGGGCGTGCGCATGGTGATGCAGGAACTGAACCTGCTGCCGACCCTGTCGGTGGCGGAGAACCTGTTCCTCCACGACCTGCCCCGGCGCGCCGGCTGGATCGACCGTCGGCGCCTGCGCGCGGCGGCCCGCGAGGCGATGGCCCAGGTCGGCCTGGAGGCGATCGATCCCGACACGCTGGTCGGCGACCTCGGTATCGGCCACCAGCAGATGGTCGAGATCGCCCGCAACCTGATCGGCGACTGCCGCTTGCTGATCCTCGACGAACCCACGGCGATGCTTACCGCGCGCGAAGTGGACATGCTCTTCGAGCAGGTCGAGCGGCTGCGCGAACGCGGCGTGGCGATCGTCTACATCTCCCATCGACTGGAGGAACTGGCGCGGATTTCGCAGCGCATCGCGGTGTTGCGCGATGGCCGCCTGGTCTGCGTCGAGCCGATCGAGCGCTACGACGCCGACCAACTGGTGACCCTGATGGTCGGCCGCGAGCTGGGCGAGCGCTTCGACCTGGGCCCACGGCAGACCGGTGCGCCGCTGCTGCGGGTGGAGCGGTTGAGCCGGCGCGGCAAGGTGCATGAGGTGTCGTTCGAGGTGCGCGCGGGGGAGATCTTCGGCATTTCCGGACTGATCGGCTCCGGGCGCACCGAATTGTTGCGCCTGATCTACGGCGCCGACCGCGCCGACGGTGGGCAGGTCCTGCTCGGCGATCCGCCGCAGCGCCTGAGCCTGCGTTCGCCGGCCGACTCGGTGCGCCAGGGGGTGGCGCTGATCACCGAGGACCGCAAGGGCGAGGGCCTGCTGCTGGACCAGTCGATCAGCGCCAACCTGGCCCTGGGCAACCTGCCGGCGCTGGCGCGCCACGGGGTGATCGACCGGCGCCGCGAGGAAGCCCTGGCGCGGCGCCAGGTGGAGGCGCTGCGGGTGCGCTGCGCGGACACCGCGCAGGCGGTGGGCGAACTGTCCGGCGGCAACCAGCAGAAGGTGGTGATCGGCCGCTGGCTGGAACGCGACTGCCAGGTGCTGCTGTTCGACGAGCCGACCCGGGGCATCGACGTCGGCGCCAAGTTCGACATCTATGCCTTGCTCGCCGAACTGACCCGCCGGGGCAAGGCGCTGGTGGTGGTGTCCAGCGACCTGCGCGAGCTGATGCTGATCTGCGATCGCATCGGCGTGCTCTCGGCGGGACGTATGGTGGACACCTTCGAGCGCGATGCCTGGACCCAGGACGCGCTGCTGGCGGCGGCCTTCGCCGGTTACAAGAAACGCGACGCGCTGCTGGCGACGTCGTGAATACGCAACGCAAGGAACCAGAAATGAGCGACCCGACGTCTTCCGCTACCGCCGCCGCAGCGCCAACCCTGCGACGCGGCAACTATTTCGGCCTGGGCACCTACCTCGGCCTGGCCGGCGCGCTGCTGGCGATGATCGCGCTGTTCTCGGCGCTGAGCAGCCACTTCCTCAGCTATGGCACCTTCCTCGCCATCGCCAACCAGATCCCCGACCTGGTGGTGCTGGCGGTGGGCATGACCTTCATCCTGATCGTCGGCGGCATCGATCTCTCGGTAGGTTCGGTGCTGGCCCTGGCGGCCTCGGCGGTAAGCCTGGCGACGCTCGGCTGGGGCTGGGGCGTGCTGCCGGCGGCGATGCTCGGGATGGCCTGCGCGACCCTGGCCGGCTGCGTCACCGGTTCGATCACGGTGGCCTGGCGGATTCCCTCGTTCATCGTGTCCCTCGGGGTGCTGGAGATGGCCCGTGGGCTGGCCTACCAGATGACCGACTCGCGCACGGCCTATATCGGCGACGCCTATGCCTGGCTGTCCAATCCGCTGGCGTTCGGCATCTCGCCGGCCTTCGTGATCGCCCTGCTGGTGATGTTCGCCGCCCAGGCGGTGCTCACCCGCACGGTGTTCGGCCGCTACCTGATCGGCATCGGCACCAACGAAGAAGCGGTGCGATTGGCCGGTGTGAACCCGAAACCCTATAAGATTGCAGTATTCGCCCTGATGGGGCTGCTCGCCGGGTTGGCCGCGCTGTTCCAGATCTCGCGTCTGGAAGCGGCCGATCCCAACGCCGGGGTCGGCCTGGAACTCCAGGTCATCGCCGCGGTGGTGATCGGCGGCACCAGCCTGATGGGCGGGCGAGGTTCGGTGGTCAGCACCTTCTTCGGCGTGCTGATCATTTCCGTATTGGCGGCGGGGCTGGCGCAGATCGGTGCGTCGGAGCCGACCAAACGAATCATTACCGGGGCGGTGATCGTGGTAGCGGTGGTGCTGGATACCTACCGCAGCCATCGCGCCCGCAGACAGGGCTGAACGATGGCGACAATGAAGGACGTGGCGGCGATGGCGGGGGTTTCCTTCACCACCGTATCGCATGTGGTGAACAGGACGCGGCCGGTCAGCGACGCGGTGCGCAAGAAGGTCGAGGACGCCATCGCGCAGCTGCACTACGTGCCCAGCGCGGTGGCGCGCTCGCTGAAGGTGCGCACCACCTCGATCATCGGCCTGCTGGTGCCGAACAGCACCAACCCGTATTTCGCCGAGCTGTCGCGGGGCATCGAGGATTGCTGCGAGCGCAACGGCTACTGCGTGATCCTCTGCAACTCCGACGACAACCCGCAGAAGCAGGCCAACTACCTGCGCGTGCTCCAGGAGAAACGCATCGACGGCCTGGTCCTGGCGTCCGCCGGCGGCGACGGCGCGCTGGCCAAGGGGCTGGCGAACATGCGCACGCCGACCGTGATCGTCGACCGCGAGGTGGAAGGCGTGGAAGCCGACCGGGTGCAGATCGACCATGAGATGGGCGCCTACCTGGCGACCCGCCACCTGCTCGAACTGGGCCATCGCGACATCGCCTGCATCGGCGGGCCGCTGTCGACCAAGGTCTCGACGCTGCGGGTCGAGGGCTACCGGCGGGCGATGGCCAAGGCCGGCCTGGAGGTGCGCCCGCAGTGGCTGCTGGAAAGCGAGTTCAGCAGCCCCGGCGGCTACCACGCGGCGCTCGGCCTGCTGGGCGGCGAGGGCGAGCGACCGACGGCGATCGTCGCCGGCAACGACATGATCGGCATCGGCGTGCTGCGCGCCGCGGCCGAGCTGAATATCAGGGTGCCGCACGAACTGTCGGTGATCGGCTTCGACGATATCGAGCTGAGCCGCTTCGTGTTTCCCGCCTTGACCACCGTGGGCCAGTCGATCCGCCTGCTCGGCGAGATCGCCGCGCAACTGCTGCTGCAACGCATCGCCGAGCGCGAGGAGCCGATGCAGCGGCGGGTGGTGGCGCCGGCGCTGATCCTGCGCGAATCCACCGCGCCGCCGCTGGTGCGGGTCTGAACCGGGCGCCGGGGGCGCCCTCGCTAGAGAGAGGCTGGAACAAGGACGCAACGATGCAAGCGAAAGTACTGGTGGTGGGCAGCCTGAACATGGACCTGGTAGTGCGCGCGCCGCGCCTGCCACGGGGCGGCGAGACCCTCGCCGGGCAGTCCTTCACCACCATTCCCGGCGGCAAGGGCGCCAACCAGGCGGTCGCCGCGGCGCGTCTCGGCGCTGGGGTGGCGATGATCGGCTGCCTTGGCGACGATGCCTACGGCGACCAGTTGTACCGCGCGCTGCAGGCCGAGGGCATCGACTGCCAGGGCGTCGAGCGGGTGGCCGGGGAGTCCAGCGGGGTGGCGCTGATCGTGGTCGACGACAGCAGCCAGAACGCCATCGTCATCGTCGCCGGCGGCAACGGCCACCTGTCGCCGGCCGTGCTGGCGCGCCACGAACACTTGCTGGAGCAGGCGCAGGTGGTGGTCTGCCAGTTGGAAAGCCCGCTGGAGACGGTTGGCCATGTGCTGCGCCGGGCCCATGCGCTGGGCAAGACGGTGATCCTCAACCCGGCGCCGGCCACCCGCGACGTGCCGGCGGACTGGCTGCCGCTGGTGGACTACCTGGTCCCCAACGAGACCGAAAGCGAACTGCTCTGCCGCCTGCCGGTGGACTCCCTGGAGAGCGCCGGACGTGCCGCCGAGCGCCTGCGCGAAATGGGCGCCGGCAGGGTGATCGTCACCCTCGGCGCCCAGGGCGCCCTGCTGGTGGGCGAGGGGCGGGTCGAGCATTTCCCGGTGGCGCGGGTCAAGGCGCTGGATACCACGGCGGCCGGCGACACCTTCGTCGGTGGCTTCGCCGCGGCCCTTGCGCGCGGCCTCGACGAGGCGGCGGCGATCCGCTTCGGCCAGGCCGCCGCGGCGATCTCGGTGACCCGCCTCGGCGCGCAGACCTCGATCCCCTCGCGCGAGGAAGTCGAGCGGGCGCTCGCTGGCGAGGCTTGAGAGGGACGGTGCCGTTGCTACCGGCGGATAACGCCTGCGGCGTTATCCGCCCTGCGCAGCTAGGCGAGGATCGCTCCCAGGCTCACGCATCCCTTCGAGGGGTAAGGCATGCCCAGGCTCGAACGGTGGCCCCTCAGAAGTAGTAGGGGAATTTCACGCCGAAGGTGAAGTCCGGCGCGTCCGGAGTGATGCCGATGGACAGGCTGGGCACGATGCTGAACCTGTTGCTCACCGCATAGGTCATGCCCAGGCCGAAGTAGCCGGCGTTGGCGTCGCTGCCGCTGACGGTCTGCCAGCTTTGGCCGTCCTGCTTGACCTTGCTCTTCTGGCTGATCAGTTCGGAGAAGGAGAACGACATGCTCATCTTCTCGTTCAGCGCGAAGGCCACGCCGACGCCGAGTTGGAACCAGTTGCCGAGCTTGACCTTGCCGCCGGTCTTCACGCCTTGCTGCGGGTTGATGTCGTCGAACGACTCTTCGAAGTTGTAGGTATACGACAGGCTGCCGAACAGCACCGCCGGGTCCACCGTCTTCACCAGCGAGATGCCCGGGGTGATCGACCAGACGCCGTTGCCGGTGGGCAGGTCGTCGGGCACGTTGAGGTTGTTGTTGCCCGGTACCTGCTTCAGCTTGATGCCGTAGGGATCCTTGCCGGTGGGCGCCTTGACCCGCAGGCTGACCACCGCGTCCGGGGTGCTCTCGCTTTCGTCGAGGAACTTGTAGGCGACGCCGAAGCTGACGTCGCCTAGGCGTGGGTCGCCGGTCACCGATTTCTCGGTGATCTGCGAGGTCGAGCCGCCGGCGCCGGCGGACTGGTAGGTCGATTCGCGATAGACCACCGGGGCGTTGATATCCACCTGCCAGCGCTGGTTCCAGTTGTAGCGGCCGGTCAGGTCGAGGGTCCAGATGTCGGCATCGATCTGGTCCACGCCGATGTTGCCGAGGAAGATCGAGTCCAGCGCCAGGAAGCCGTTGAGGAACAACTGGCGGGTGTCGTAGTGGCTGTAGGTGAGGCCGGTCTCCAGGCTGAAGGTGCCGCCGCCGAAGAAGCCGCTGGCGTCCTGGTAGATGTTTTCCACGCTGGGCGCGGGCGCGCCATCGTCCTTGAGGCTGGCGCCGTAGGTGCCGGCGACCGCGTTGGCGTCGTTGCGCGCCTGCGCCGGCGGCTGGATCGACTTGACCAGGCGTTGCGGCTGCGGCGCCTGGGGTTGCGCCTCGACCTGGCGCACGCGCTGTTCGAGGACCATCAGGGCGTTCTGCTGGGCCTCGTAGCGTTGGCGCAGCTCCAGGAGTTCCTTCTTCAGCGCCTCGACCTCGGACTCCGTCGCGGCCTGCGCCAGGAACGGGGAAACCAGGGTGGTGGCGCAGAGGACAGCTCGCAGCGAGAGTGTCTGGGTCATGTTTGCCGTTCCGTTTTTATGGCCTTCCGATAGCACAGTGATTTCAGACTAGATCAACTTTCAGTAGCCGCTGGGGCGCAGCGCGCGCAATTGCTCCCAGGCGCAATTCAGTGCCGGATCGGCGCCCGGCCGGTCCTTGAGCATCACCTCGAGCGCCGCCAGGTTCTGCACCAGGTTGCGGTTTCCGCTGAGCGCCACGCTCTGCACCAGGCCGCCGGCGCCGAGGCTTTGCAGGCTGGCGCCCTGGCCGCTGGCCTGGATCGCCAGTTGCAGGGCGCCGCCGTTCGGCGTGACCTTCACCGTCCCGGCCTCGCCGCTGAGGGCGAGCGCACCTTCCAGCGGCGTGCCGCCCGGCAGTGGCGGCGGCGCCTCGCCGTGGCGGACCTCGATGCTGACGCCATTGCTGGCGCTGTTGTGGTCGCCGGCGGTGCGGATGCTCTGGCTGACCCCCTGGGTCTGCGCCAGTCCGGCGCCGCCGAGGACCTGGCCGTTGCCGGCGACGGGTGGCGGGGCGTCGCCTGGCCGATCGACCAGGGTGACGTTGAGGACCGGGCGCGCCAGGTTCTGCCGCACCTGCAGGTCGACGCGTGCGCCGAGGACCTGGCCGCTGGCGTTCTGCCAGGTGCTGCTCATGGTCACCCCGAAGCTGACGATCCGCCCCGGCAGCACGTAGCGCCCGCGCAACTGGGAAAGCTCCTGGTCGCTCAGTTCGGCGGGGGCGAAGAGGTCGCTGGCGGGGGCGGGCAGCGCAGCGCCCAGGCAGCAGGCGAGGACGAAGCAGTGGTGCGGGTACATGGCGTGCTCCCGGAGCATCCGGCTCCTGCGATCAGAAGAAATCGCTCTGGATGAAGCCGAACTCCATCAGTTCGGCGTCCCTGACCGGTTTGAAGCGGTCCAGGCGATTGCGCGCGGTCAGCGGTTCGGGCGGCGTCAGCAGCGGATTGCCGCGGTCGTATCCCTGGCCGATCACGGCGAAGACGATGCCGTTCCAGCCCTTGGCGAACTCTGTCAGCGCGTAGCGTTTGTGCCCCAGCGCCGGGTCACCCACGTACACGTACTCGCCCTGGGTGCGTTGCAGGACGACGAAGTGCTTGTAGCCGCGGATTTCCATCAGCACGATGGCGGGGATCTTCAGTTGTTCCAGTTGCGCCGCCTCGATCCGGTAGCCGCGCGCGCGCATGCCCATGGATTCGACGTAGCGCTTCATGTCGAGCATGGAGAAGCCCTGGGTGCGGACGATCTCCGGGTCGGCGTGGGCGAGCATGCCCTGGATCACCGCCTGCTCGTCGAGCGGGGCGCCGTAGGCCTTCTCCAGGATGGTCGCGAGGGCCGCGGCGCCGCAGCTGAAATCGGTCTTCTGCTCGACCAGGTCGGCGAAGCGCCGCTCGCGGATGCTCTGCACCTGCTTGTAGACCAGGCCGCCGCCGGGCAGGGCGGGAAAGCCGAGGGTCGCCGCCTGGGCGGTGAGGTCGACGAGCAGCAGCAGGGAAAGGATGAGCGTGCGCATGGCCGATTCCTGTGTCGGATGGAAAAGGGTTCCGGCTGGCGCCGGAACCCCTGGGCCAGGATCAGAAGCCAAGGCTCTCGCCACCGGCCGGGCAACTGCTGCAACCGGCGGCGATGGACAGGGAGTTGCTCTGCTGGTTGCCGCCACCGGCGGCGATGTTCACCCCGACGTTGCCCGAGACGTTCTGCAACGAGTTGCTCAGGCTGGCGTTGTTGGTGACCGGGGTCTTGAAGCCGACGATCGCCGGGATGAAGCCGGATACCGTGCCTTTCAGGTCGACGTCGCCCTTTTCCTTGAAGGCGAACGCGCCGCCGTCGTGGTTCAGGTCCTTGGCGCCCTGGGCCTGGCTGTCCACGTCGATGTGGCCGGTATTGCTGCCGCCCGGATGGGTCTGGCCTTCCCAGGTGTCGAGGTAGACGTTGCCGATCTGGTCGGAGGTGCCCTTGTAGCTGCCGTCGGCGTTCAGCTTCAGCGACACGTAGGTGCCGCCATAGGCGTAGTTGGCGCTGTTGACGGTGGTGTTGCCGGTGGAGGTCTGCGACGCGGCGCTACCGGCAGTGCTGTACTGGCCGTTGGAGACGGCGGCGGCCAGGTCGTTCTTCTGCTGGTTGAAGTTGCCGGCGGCGACGTTCACGCCCAGGTTGCCCGAGACGTTGTTGGCCGAGTTGCTCAGCGATGCGGTGTTGGGGTTGGAGTAGTTGTTCAGCGTATTGCCGTAGCCGCTCTGCAGCACGCTGGTGCTGGCGGTCGCGGTGCCGAACACGAAGCTGGCGTCGGCGCTGGCCAGCGCGGCGGCGTTGGCCTGCTGGTTGTTGTCGCCGGCGGCGACGTTGACCCCGACGTTGCCCGAGGCATCCTTGATCGAGCCGCTCACCGAGGCATTGTTCACCGTGCCGAAGTTGCTGACCTTGTTGTTGTAGTTCTGCTGCGTATCCACCACCAGGGCCGTGGCTCCGCCCTTGTTGTTCGACTGCGGGTTGGGTTTCGGCGGGTGCCAGCCACCTTCGTTTCCGGCGTAGGCCGATACCGACAGCACTGCAGCCATTGCCAGGGCCAGCGGGGTCAGGACCATAGTCGCTTTCATGGCGTTTCTCCTTGCATTTCTGTGCTTAGTGTTGGGCTTGTGTTGGCTTGGCAGAGTCATTCCATGACCCTGACGCTGAGGGTGTTCATCGACTGATTGCCCACCCCAGCGCTCTGGTTCACCTGCACCACGCCGCTGCTCCCGGCGAAGGCGCGATCGTCCGTCGAGACGCTGCGTCCTCCCGGGACCGGAGTGGCCGAACCGGAGACTTTGGTCAGCGCCACGCTTTGCGCGAGAACGCTGTCATCCAGGCTTTCCGGGCCGTTGCTGACGCTCAGCCGGAAGGCGTTGATCTGTTGGTTGCCGAGGCCGGCGCCCTGGTTGACGCCGAGGATGCCGCTGCCGCGCAGCGCCGCCCCCGAGATGCTGGCGCTGGCCGCGATCGGCTGGCTGGCGTCGAGTTGCAGATGCTGGCGCTGGTCGCTGCCGACGAGGGCCGCGGAGCCGACCGCGACGACACGAACGTTGCTCTGTTGCTGGGCGTCGCCGGCGGCCTGGTTGAGGGCGAAGTTGCCGCGGTAGGTGCCGCTGGCATCGATGCTGGCGCGATTGCGTGAGGCCAGCGGGTCGGCCTGGAGCGACGCGATACAGGCGAAGGCGAGGAGGAGGGCGGACAGGCGCTTCATTGACCACCCCCGAGCATCTGCAGCGGCGCCAGGCCCTGCTTGAGGCTGCCGTTGATCTGCCCGGCGAGGCCGGCGCCGGCGCCGCCTCCCGCGCCGTGGGTGGTGCCGAGGTTGCCGACGGCCTGGACCGTCGCCGGGTTCGCCGGCTGGTTGGCGAAACCCGGCAGGGCGCCGCCGGGGAGAATCATGCTGCGAATCCCGGAACCGCTGGTCACGATGGCGAAGTCGGCATCGCCCAGTTCGCGGCTCACGGTATTGCCGCTGGCAGCCCCGTTGGCGAGGGCGTTGACCTCGGCGGAGACGTTGGTGTCGACGACGGTGGGATGTGGGTCGGGCACCATGCTCGGACGGTAGGCGACCCGTGGCTGGACCTGGCGCTGGACGACGATCGTGCCGTCCGCCGCATGCGCGGGCGGGAGGTTCGCCGGCACGGAGCCGACGATGACCAGCAGCGCTGGAACGACGATGCGTAGCGAACTCCCCGACATGATGGCGCTTCCTTCGTTGGCGCTGAGCCCTAATCAGCGTTGGCAGGGAGCGAGCATGGGGCGTGCCGGTTTTGCGCTTTCCTTGTCCATCAAGGACTTGGCCGTGAGTGCCGGGGGAACCTGGCGGACAGTGTTGCATCCGTGCAACAGCAGGCCCGCCAACCAGGGGGCGAAGCCTGCCGGGGACGCGCCTGGAGCTGTTTCAGCGCCGAGACAGCTTTCCGCGGTGCCGTCGCGAAACGCTCTGCGCCAAGGGCCGGACCGCGCTGGCGGTGTATCGGCGGCGTGACAGGGCCGGCCCGTCAGCCGTCCCGGAGCAGCCCTTGCACTGCGGCGAAAGCCTGGCGCCGGCGCTCGGCCCAGTCGCCGGCGATGGCGCGGTAGGGCTGCCGATGCCGCTCCAGCCAGGCATGGCATTCGCGATGGAATGCCTGGCGCTGCGCCAGTTCCGGCTGGCAGCGCTGGCCGTCGGCGATCCAGGCTACGCCCTCCGGCGAGAGCAGCAGGTGCAGGTCGTAGCGCCGCCGCAGCAGGGCGGGTTCGAGCCAGTCCGGGCAGGCGCCGAAGAGAATCCGGCTCCAGAGGATGTTGCTCAGCAGGTGGGTATCGAGGATCAGCAGCGCCGGCCGCTCCGCGCGGGCGGCATCCTCCCAGGCCAGTTGCCCGCGGGCGATGGCGGGGATGTCGGCGTAGCAGGTGTCGCGGCGCTGTTCGTCGATGAAGTGGCGGACGTACTCGCCGACCACCCGGCCGCCGAAGCGGGCCTGGAGCTGCTCCGCAAGCCAGCTCTTGCCGCTGGATTCGGGCCCGGTGAGTACCAGCACCTTCATGCGGCGACGCCCTCGCGTAATGCCGGGTCGCGGCGCCAGGTCCGCCAGCCGTGGATCGCCAGCAGGGTGAAGAGGGCGTAGAGGGCGGCGGTCAGGTACAGCGCCTTGCTGGCGAAGAGCGCCACGAACAGCACGTCCACGGCGATCCACAGGGCCCAGCATTCCAGGCGCTTCTGCGCCATCCAGCATTGCGCCACCAGGCTGAAGGCGGTCAATCCGGCGTCCCACCAGGGACTGGCGGCATCGGTGTGGTTGGCCATCAGGTAACCGAGCGCGACGCTGCCGACCAGGCCCGCACCGAGCCCGTAGAGGCGCTGCGCGGCGTTCAGGCGGCTCACCGAGCGGCCGTCGTGGTCCTGCCCGCCGCGGGTCCACTGCCACCAGCCATAGAGCTGTAGCGCCGCGTAGACCATTTGCAGGAGCATGTCCGAATAAAGCTTCACCTCGAAGAATATCCAGGCGTAGAGCGCCACCATCACCAGTCCGATGGGCCAGCACCAGGGATTCTGGCGGACGGTCAGGTAGACGGCGATGGCGCCGAGCGAAGCGGCGAAGAGTTCAAGGGGTGACACGGAAGGCCCTCATGCGACGAGGACGCATTGTAGCGAATGTATCCGGCGCTTCGCGAAGGCCTGGGAAAAAGGGGGGCGCGGACGGATTCGTTCGGACGCCGGCCGGCAACAATTCCAAGATTCTTTGCCGGCCGCTCTGGTAGCATGCCCGCCGGTTTCGACTTCGGCAGTGGGGGAACTGGTCGGGTTCTTCGGAGTCGTAAGGCCTTCATAAAAGACGGCAAGTGTATCGCCGAGAACAACGAAAGCTCGTTCGGGACAGTAGTAGAAGGGGGAGAAACATGGAGTGGTGGACTGCTTTCCAGGCGTTCATCCTGGGCGTCGTGGAAGGGCTGACCGAGTTCCTGCCGATTTCCAGCACCGGGCACCAGATCATCGTCGCCGACCTCATCGGCTTCGGCGGCGAACGCGCCAAGGCGTTCAACATCATCATCCAGCTGGCGGCGATCCTCGCTGTCGTCTGGGAGTTTCGTGGAAAGATCTTTCAAGTCGTCCGTGACCTGCCGAGCCAGCGCCAGGCCCAGCGTTTCACCGCCAACCTGCTGATCGCGTTCTTCCCGGCGGTAGTCCTCGGCGTCCTGTTCGCCGACCTGATCCACGAGTGGCTGTTCAATCCGATCACCGTCGCCCTGGCGCTGGTGGTGGGCGGGGTGGTCATGCTCTGGGCCGAGCGCCGGAAGCATGTGATCCACGCCGAACACGTCGACGACATGACCTGGAAGGACGCCCTGAAGATCGGCTGTGCCCAGTGCCTGGCGATGGTCCCCGGCACCTCGCGGTCCGGCGCGACCATCATCGGCGGCCTGCTGTTCGGCCTTTCGCGCAAGGCGGCCACCGAGTTCTCGTTCTTCCTGGCGATGCCGACCATGGTCGGCGCCGCGGTCTATTCCGGCTACAAGTACCGCGACCTGTTCCGCCCCGAAGACCTGCCGGTGTTCGCCGTCGGCTTCGTCACCTCGTTCGTCTTCGCCATGGTGGCGGTGCGTGCCTTGCTGAAGTTCATCGGCAACCACAGCTACGCGGCTTTCGCCTGGTATCGGATCGCCTTCGGGCTGCTGATCCTGGCGACCTGGCAATTCCACCTGATCGACTGGAGCACCGCCGGCGAAATGTGAGGCCCGGGAACCAGGTAAAAGGCGCGGCGCGAGCCGCGTTTTTTTTCGCCTGGCCGCCGCGGGTGGCTAGAATGCAGCGCGAAACGGGTAGCGAGCGAGTGGATATGGAAAAGCCGGGCATGATCAGCCGCTGGTACGACGACAAGGGCTTCGGCTTCATCCTGCCGAAGACCGGCGGGGAAGAAGTCTTCCTGCATATCTCCGCGTTCCGCGGTGACCGCCGTCCCCGCCAGGGCGACCAGGTGTGGTTCCTCGCCAGCCAGGACGCCCAGGGCCGCCTGCGCGCCGAGAGGGCGCGGCTGGACGCGCTGACCCTCGACCCGCCGACTGTCCGCCGTGGCGCCCAGGCGCCGGTGACGCGGGCCCAGGCACGGCCGGCGCCGACTCCGCCGAGCGCGTTGCAGCGCCCGTTGGCGAAGCTGCTGGTCCTGCTGATCCTCTGCGTGCTGCCGGCCGCCGGCGCCTGGCGGATGTACCTGGACGGACAGGCCCTCTGGCCGCTGCTGGCCTATCCGCTGGCCAGCCTGCTCGCATTCGCCCTCTACTGGCAGGACAAGCGCAGCGCCGCACGCGGCGACTGGCGTACCCCGGAGGTCCGCCTGCACCTGTTCGAGCTGCTTGGCGGCTGGCCTGGCGCGCTGGTCGCGCAGCAGGCGTTCCGCCACAAGACCCGCAAGCTCTCGTTCCAACTGGTGTTCTGGGGCATCGTCCTGCTGCACCAGCTGTTCTGGCTCGACAGCCTGCTCGGCGGGCGCCTGTCCGCCGCGCTGTTGCAGTGGATCGGCTGAACGGCGCGGCTCACTCGCGGGCGCGGCGGTAGGCCGGGCCGGTCTCGCCCGAGGGGCGTTGCAGGGCTTCCACGAGAAAGTCGATCAAAGCACGGATCGCCGGAATCTGGCTGCTGCGCGGCAGGTAGGCGGCCTGCATGGTGCTTTTCGGCAAGGTCCACTGCGGCAGGATGCGCACCAGGCTGCCATCGG
This sequence comes from Pseudomonas sp. HMSC057H01, assembly GCF_001836405.1. Classification (NCBI taxonomy): domain Bacteria; kingdom Pseudomonadati; phylum Pseudomonadota; class Gammaproteobacteria; order Pseudomonadales; family Pseudomonadaceae; genus Pseudomonas; species Pseudomonas sp. HMSC057H01. Next base: position 66,236 of record NZ_KV828459.1, read on the forward strand.
CCAGTTCCCTGTCGCAGTAGCCTTCGGGCAGCAGGGTGACGCCGAGGCCGGCCACGGCGGCTTTCTTGCGCAGGACGAAGTCGTCGACGCCCAGGCGCGGTTCGCGTTCCAACTGGTAGCGGCTGCCATCCGGCCCGATCAGGGTCGCGTGGACCTTGCGGTCGTTATGGATAGCGCCGAGGAAGGGCAGGTCCTCGAGGTCTTCCGGATGTTCCAGGCGATGCCCGGCGATCAGCGACGGGGCGGCGAGGATCTGCGTGGTCGCCGGAGCCAGGCGCCGGCAGACCAGCGCAGGGTCCTCGTCGCCGAGTTCGCGCACGCGCAGTGCCACGTCCACCCCCTCGTTGAGCAGGTCGACCCGGCGGTTGGTCAGGAGGATTTCCAGCTGGACCTGCGGATGCCGTTCGAGAAACCGCGGCAACAGGTCGGCCAGGTTGCTCGAGGCCATGGCCACCGGTGCGGAAAGGCGCAGCCGGCCACGCGGCTCGACGCTCAGCTCGGCGATCACCTGTTCGGCCATCTCCGCTTCCAGCAGCAGGTTGCGGCAGTGCTGCAGATAGCGTTCGCCGACCTCCGTGAGCGCCAGCTTGCGTGTCGTGCGGTGCAGCAGGCGCACCTGAAGGCGCTCCTCCAGCTCGGCGATGCGCCGCGACAGGCGCGACTTGGGAATCCCCGTCTCGCGTCCGGCCGCGGCGAAGCCGCCGCATTCCACCACCTTGGCGAAGTAGTAGAGGTCGTTGAGGTCGTGGGGCATGCAGGCGCTCCGCTGGGGGAAAAACAGATTGTCCTATGTGTGGGACGAATAGTCATGTTTCTACCGACTAATCGTCGATTGGCCTTGCCGGTAGGATGCAAACCACTCGATCGCCACACTGCGATCCCCCACTTTCAGGAGCGAGACATGAAACTTTTGCATATCGATTCCAGCATCCTCGGCGACGCCTCCGCTTCCCGCCAACTGAGCGCCGAGCTGGTCCAGGCCTGGCGGCAGAACGAAGACGGGCTTGACGTCACCTACCGCGACCTGGCCGCCGACGCGGTGGCGCATTTCTCCGCCCTGACCCTGGCCGCCGGCAGCACCCCGGCGGAGCTGCGCGATGCCGCGCTGAAGCATGAAGTCGCGGTGGGTGAAGAAGTGCTGGAAGAGTTCCTCGCCGCCGACGTCGTGGTCATCGGCGCGCCGATGTACAACTTCACCATCTCCAGCCAGCTCAAGGCCTGGATCGATCGCATCGCGGTCGCCGGCAAGACCTTCCGCTACACCGAGAACGGCCCGGTTGGCCTGGCCGGCGACAAGAAGGTGGTGATCGTTTCCACCGCCGGTGGCGTGCATGCCGGCCAGCCGACCGGCGCGGCCCACGAAGGCTACCTGCGCACCGTGCTGGGCTTCTTCGGCATCACCGATATCGAAGTGGTTCGCGCCGAAGGCCTGGCCTATGGCGAGGAGCCCCGCGCCCAGGCCATCGCCGCCGCCCGCCGGCAGATCGCCGGGCAGTTCGCCGCGGCCTGATCCCCGCGTCATCGGAAAACCCCGCTTCGGCGGGGTTTTCGCGTTGTGCGCAGCGGCGCGCTGCGTGTAGATTGACCGGACAATTACAAGCACAAGGAACCGGCCTGTGAGCGCGTGTTACTGCCGCAACTGCGGCGCCCGAGCGACCCGTCTCGTCGAGAACGGCATCTGCGAAGCCTGCAAGCGGCGCTCGGACATCAATCCGAAGAACGTCCTGATCGCCGCCGCCCTGATCGTCTACATCGGGGTGAACGTGGCTGCCTACATCAAGGACCACCCGCCCCGCGAGCTGACCGCCGAACAGCGCGAGAAGATCGCCGAGGGCCAGCGCCTGGCGACCCGCGCGGCGATGATGGCCGGCTACGTCGACTGAGTCGCGCTCCCCATAGGCCCTGCGCGTCCATGCCGGAATGAAAAAGCCCCCGCGGATGCGGGGCTTTTGCGTTGCGCGACGGGGACTCAGACGATCACGCCCTGGCTGCGCAGGTAGTCGTCATAGCTGCCGCTGAAGTCGGTCACGCCGTTCTCGCCCAGCTCGATGATGCGGGTAGCCAGCGAGGAAACGAATTCGCGGTCGTGGCTGACGAAGATCAGCGTGCCCGGATAGTTGTCCAGCGCCAGGTTCAGCGCCTCGATGGACTCCATGTCCAGGTGGTTGGTCGGCTCGTCCATCACCAGCACGTTGGGACGCTTGAGGATCAGCCGGCCGAACAGCATGCGGCCCTGCTCGCCGCCGGAGATCACTTTCACCGACTTCTTGATCTCGTCGTTGGAGAACAGCATGCGGCCGAGGGTGCCGCGCACCAGTTGTTCGCCGCCCTGGGTCCACTGGGCCATCCAGTCGAACAGGCTCATGTCGTCGGCGAAGTCGTCGGCATGGTCCTGGGCGAAATAGCCGACGTCGGCGCTGTCGGTCCATTTCACCTCGCCGCCGTCCACCGGCAGGTCGCCGACCAGGCAGCGCAACAGGGTGGTCTTGCCGATGCCGTTGGGGCCGATGATGGCGACGCGCTCGCCGGCCTCGACCTGCAGGCTCAGGCCCTTGAACAGCGGCTTGCCGTCATAGCCCTTGCTGATGTTTTCCACGGTCACCGCCTGGCGGTGCAGCTTCTTGTATTGCTCGAAGCGGATGAACGGGCTGACCCGGCTGGACGGCTTGACCTCTTCCAGCTGGATCTTGTCGATCTGTCGGGCGCGGCTGGTGGCCTGCTTGGCCTTGGAGGCGTTGGCCGAGAAGCGGCTGACGAAGGATTGCAGCTCGGCGATCTGCGCCTTCTTCTTGGCGTTGTCCGACAGCAGGCGCTCGCGGGCCTGTTCGGCGGCGGTCATGTACTCGTCGTAGTTGCCCGGGAACAGGCGCAGCTCGCCGTAGTCCAGGTCGGCCATGTGGGTGCAGACGCTGTTCAGGAAGTGCCGATCGTGGGAAATGATGATCATGGTGCTGTTGCGCGCGGTGAGCACGCCTTCCAGCCAGCGGATGGTGTTGATGTCCAGGTGGTTGGTCGGTTCGTCGAGCAGCAGCACGTCCGGGTCCGAGAACAGCGCCTGGGCCAGCAGTACGCGCAGCTTCCAGCCGGGAGCGACGGCGCTCATCGGGCCGAAGTGCTGCTCCAGCGGGATGCCCAGGCCGAGCAGCAGCTCGCCGGCGCGGGACTCGGCGGTGTAGCCGTCGAACTCGGCGAACTGGACTTCCAGCTCGGCCACCGCCATGCCATCTGCCTCGCTCATTTCCGGCAGGGAGTAGATGCGGTCGCGCTCGGCCTTCACCGCCCAGAGTTCCTCGTGGCCCATGATCACCGTATCGATGACGCTGAAGTCCTCGTAGGCGAACTGGTCCTGGCGCAGCTTGCCCAGGCGCACGTTGGGTTCCAGCATGACCTGGCCGGCGCTCGGCTCCAGGTCGTTGCCGAGGATCTTCATGAAGGTCGACTTGCCGCAACCGTTGGCGCCGATCAGGCCGTAGCGGTTGCCGTTGCCGAACTTGACGGAAACGTTCTCGAACAGCGGCTTGGCGCCGAACTGCATGGTGATATTCGCGGTGGAGATCAACTTCTTTACCTATAGAGGACTTACGCACGCCTGGACCATGGCGATACCGGTCTGCTACCGGTCTCGGCTTTCCGCTGCGCTCCATCTGGAGCATGGGGCGATCCTGCGGGCATTCGTGGAGTGCCGCAGCCAGCGTCATGACGTGGCTGTAGCGCGATGAAGGCGGGGTGTGATGCCTGGCATTCGGCGAATTGTCTCACAGGTGCGCCTGCCGTTGCATGACAGCGTACGCCGAAGCGGTTTTTCCCGCTGCCCGGCAGGTGGTAGAGTCCCGTCTTCCGCTCATCCGCAAAGGACTCCCCGATGAAGCCCGCTGTTCTCCCCGCGTTGTTGGTTCTGTCGCTGCTGGGCGGTTGCGGGGATTCGTCGTCGGACCGGAAGGCGGCTTCCGGGCCGCTGGCGTTGCACTGCGGAGACTTCGGCAAACTCGAGGTGATCGACGGTTTCGCCAGTCTCAAGCTGCCCGACGGCAGCAGCGTCCAGTCGCTGGGCGGTGATGTCCGCAGCCTCGCCGATGGCCAGGCGCTGAGCGCGATTTCCTATAGCGACGGTTCGGTCCTGTACCGCCAGGCGGGCGACACACCCGGCTACCTGTACACGCCGGCCAAGGGCCAGCGGCAGGCCTGCGAGACGCGCTGAACGATCCCACCGGAGGGAATGTCCATGCCCGGTGCCGCCGATATTGTCCGTCATCACGACAGCGACCCGCTGGAAAATCCCTGGGTCGACGGCCAGCCGCCAAGCGCGCTTCGGCCGACGGCGAGCAACGGGTGGCGGACTACAACCGGCGCAAGGAACCGCTGATCCGCGCCATCTACGCGCGGGCTTTCGCGGCCGCCGGGTTGATCTGAGCCACGCAGGCGCAGGCCGGCTGTCGCATCGCTCGTCGAGCCGCTAGAATCCCGCTCTCCATTCCCCGCAAGGCCCGCCAGCATGCCGCATCTCGTTATCGAAGCCACTGCCAACCTCCGCCTCGAAACGTCCCCCGGCGAACTGCTGGAGCAGGCCAATGCCGCGCTGTTCGCTTCCGGGCAATTCGGCGAGGCGGACATCAAGTCGCGCTTCGTCACCCTGGAGGCCTACCGGCAGGGAACCGCAGCGGTCGAGCGCGCCTACCTGCATGCCTGCCTGTCGATCCTCGACGGGCGCGACGCGGCGACCCGCCAGGCGCTGGGCGAGGTGCTGGGCGAGGTGCTCGCCGGAGCGGTGGCGGGCGGCGGCGAGGAGGGCGTGCAGGTCAGCGTCGAAGTGCGCGAGATGGAGCGCGCCAGCTACGCCAAGCGCGTCGTCGCCCGGCAGCGCTGAGAGACTGGCGCGCGCCTGGCTCAGATCCAGGCGTTCAGCGTCGCGCCGGCCTGCGTCGGGTCCTCTTGCCGTCCCGGCGCCTGGCCGTTCTGCATGGCGATCATCTCGCGCATGCGTTCGCCGATGCCTTTCTCCACCTGTTCGCGTTTCTCCGGCGGCATCGCGTCCAGTTCCTCCTCGGTCAGGCCGAGGCTCTTCAGGACCTGCTCGCGCATCCGCTCGGCGGGCGATTTCTGCATGTACTCCTTGAACTCGTCATAGGCCGACTTGCCTTCGCTGGCGCCGGCAGTGGCATTCGCCTGGTTCTGCTTCAGCGTCAGGTTCAGCTTCGCGAAACCCTCGTCCAGGGCCTGGCGGGCGGACTCCGTGGCGGGATCGGCGGCCTCGTTGCGCAATGGCGTGCCGAGGGCGGGGCGCGGTTTCAGCAGATCGCCGTTGCCGATCTCGGTGCTGGCTTGCCGCTGGTTGTTCGGGTAACGCGCAGACCAGCCGGAAAGGCTGGCGGGACCGATGCTGTTCATGACCTGCCTCCATGGAAATGAATGACCGCCGCTCCGTCGCAAGGGCCGTGCCAGGTCGCCGAACCCCGCGCCAGAGGGCTCGGCGCATGGCGCAGGGCGGGGCGGAGGCAAGCGCTTGCCGCGAACGGCAACGGCGTTCCGCGGTTAGAATGTCCGGCTTGTACAGCAGGTTGCGAAGAGAGCCATGACCGACACTCCCGACGATCGAACCGGAGATGCTTCCGGCCTGTCGAAGCGCCAGGCATTCCATCGGCAGCACCGGCAACGGGCGGAGGAAGAGGCGCGGCGCCTGCTCGACGCCCGCGCCGAACAGGGCGGCCGCTGGCTGGACTGGGTCGCGGGCCAGCTCTACCTCCTGCGTCCGCCGGAATACGCGGCCATGGTGCGTCGCGAACTGCAGCGCCTGAGCGGCGACTGAAGCTGGCGAATTTGTCAGCGCGGATTGCAGTTTCGCCAGGAAACCCATGCCACTGGTAAGGTGGCGATCCCAGAAGATCAGAGGAGGCGGTATGCCTTTGAAGCAGTTTTCCAGTGCACTCGTTCTCGCGGCCCTGCTCGCCGGTTGCAGCAGCAACGGCGACAGCCCGTCCACCGAAGGCGCCAGCGTAGCCACCGGCAGCGCCAGCGCGCCCGCGGCCACCCCGGCAGCGGACGGCCGTTGCGATGCCAATGCGGTGCAGGCCTATGTCGGCAAGCAGGCTTCCGCGGCCATCGTCGAGGAGGCCCGCCGCGCCGCCGGAGCGGAAGTCGCCCGGGCGCTGCGCCCGCACGATGCGGTGACCATGGACTACAACCCGCGCCGGCTGAACATCGATGTCGACGACACGCTGGTGATCAAGCGCCTGTCCTGCGGCTGACCGTCCACCCCCGAATACGAAGAAGCCCCGCATCGCGGGGCTTTCTCTTGGCCGTTCGAAAAGGCCTCAGATGGCGGTACTGCGTAGGGCGGCGTTGGACTGGCTGACGGCGGTTTGCGGTTTTTCCTCGAGAATCGCCTGACGCTTGGCCTGGTATTCCTCGAACGACAGGCTGCGCCGGGCCAGGTCTTCCAGCGCCAGTTGCCTGACCTCGTCGCTGCTGTACGGGCGAGAGGGGTTGTAGTCGCTGGCGCAGCCGGCGAGGGCGAGGGAGAACAACAGTACGCTGATGAGTGCCTTGGCCATGACCGGCTCCTGGATTCGCTTTCCTGGGGGAATGGTCGAAAGGCTAACAACCGCGCCGCTGCGCTAGAAATCATCCCGCTCGATAGTGCTTATTCGTTCGGCTGAACGCGGGAAGAAGCGCTGCCGGCGGCGGCAGGCGCCAGCCGGGCCGTGGGGCGGACGCCGCAATTGGCGCCGCCCGCCGGCATGTCCCGCGCTCGGCCGGGAGAACAGGCGGCAGGCCGCTGGGGCCTGCTCAGGCGGCGACTTGCGCAGGCTTGCCCAGCAGGCGGTCGACCAGGCTGCAGGCGGCGAGAGTGGCGACCGAGGGGATCAGCCAGGCCAGGCCCTGTTCGGCCAGCGGCAGGTGCAGCAGCCATTGCGGGAAGTCCTGGCCCAGGCCCGCCGCCTTCAGGGCATCGAGCACGCCGAACGCCAGGGAAACCAGCATCACCGGGGCGAGGATGCGCGTCGCCGAATGCCAGAGGCCGATGCAGAAGCTCAGCGCCACCAGCACGATGCAGGGCGGATAGATCGCGGTGAGCACCGGGATCGAGACCTGGATCAGCTTGGTCAGGCCGAGGTTGGAAACGATGAAGGAGAACCCTGCCAGGATGATCACCAGGCTGCGGTAGGACAGCGGCAGGCGCTGGCAGAAGTACTCGGCGCAGGCGCAGGTCAGGCCGACCGCGGTGACCAGGCAGGCCAGCGCGATAAGTCCCGCCAGGAACGAGCTGCCGAGGCTGCCGAAGGTATGTTGCACGTAGGCATGCAGGACCGCCGCGCCGTTGCTGGCGTCGGCGGCGATGGCATGGCTGCCGGCGCCGAGCCGGAACAGGCTGACGTAGACCAGCACCAGGCCGACGCCGGCGATCAGCCCGGCGACGATGGCGTAGCGGGTGATCAGCCGCGGCGACTGCACGCCGCGGGAACGGATGGCGTTGACGATGACGATGCCGAAGACCAGCGCGGCGAGGGTGTCCATGGTCAGGTAGCCGTTGACGAAACCCTGGGAGAACGCGGCCTGGGTGTACTCCGGCTGGGCCGTGCCGATCGGGCCGGCGGGCCAGAGGAAGGCGGCGACGCCGAGAATCGCCAGGGCGAGGATCTTCAGCGGGGCGAGGAAGCGTCCGACGGTGTCCAGCAGGCGACCGGGGTAGAGGGAGATGGCCAGGGCGAGGAGGAAGTACGCCAGGCTGTAGACGAACAGCGCCGTGCCGCTCTCGCCGAGCAGCGGCACCACGCCGACCTCGAAGGACACCGTGGCGGTGCGCGGAATGGCGAACAGCGGGCCGACCGCCAGGTAGCAGACCGCCGCCAGCAGGCCGCCGGCATACCTGCCGATCGGATGGCTGAGGGCGTCGACCGAACCGCCGACCTTGGCCAGGGCGATCACGGTGATCACCGGCAGCCCCACCGCGGTGATCAGGAAGCCCAGCGCCGCCAGCCACACATGGGGGCCGGACTGCAAGCCGACGATGGGCGGGAAGATGATGTTGCCGGCCCCGACGAACAGGGCAAAGGTCATAAAACCAAGCGCCAGGATGTCCCGGCCTTTCAAAGCGTTCATGCTGGAGAGGTACCGCGCTGCTCGAGGAAATTCACAGAAGGGTTTCCCGGGGGGGTAGGGGAAACGGCACTCATCTGGATGGGACGAGCAGGGGAGGCGGCCGCCGTCCTTGTGGGAGCCGGGCCGGAAACTTGGCATGCTAACGAAAATGCCGGGGTCGCGGGATAGACATTGGTCTGGCTGTCCTTTTGTTGAAAAACGACGTCGCAATCAGAACAGTCCGTAGGCACCGGCGCCGGAGCGCTCCGCGTTCCTTGCCGCTTGCTGTCTTCCGCCTGCGTCGGCGGCGCCATGCGGGGGGTATGCCGGCGAACCCGGAAAACGCCCGGAAAGCTTCCCGCGAACTTTTTGCAATCCGGCTGAAAGCCCCGGAATACAAGGGCTGCGGCGCTTCCGAAGGGTTACGTTTTCTGTAGGTATTCTTCACGAAAGATTGACGGATCGCCGAGCAGACTGCCGCCGTCGTCGAGTGCTGCCAGGGGCAACGCTGCGCACGGCAACCCGGAAGTCAGTGAAGATCCGTGCCCATGTCGAAAGCCCGCGCCGTCCGTCCCGAACTGCTGACCCTGCTGGTCAGCCTCGCCTTCCTGCTGTTCTACAACCTGCCGCTGTGGCAACGCCTGCTGGCGATCACCCCGGCGGGCTGGCAGGGCCTCGGCATGATGCTGGCGGTCGGCCTGATGATCGCCGCGATCTTCAACCTGGCGCTGACCCTGCTGGCGTTCCGCTGGCTGCTCAAGCCGGCGCTGACCCTGCTGATCCTGGCGGCCGCCGGTACCACCTACTTCATGACCCAGTACGGCGTGCTGATGGACGTCGGCATGCTGCGCAACGTCATGCAGACCAACCCGGCCGAGGTCGCCGACCTGCTTTCGCCGAAGCTCGCCGTCTACCTGGCGTTGCTTGGCGCGCTGCCGGTCTGGCTGCTGTGGCGCACGCCGGTGCGCTACCGGCCGTGGCCACGCGAGCTGCTGAGCAAGCTGCTGGTGGCGCTCGCCTGCCTGGCGCTGCTCGCCGGGGTGGCGCTGGCCAATTATCAGGGGCTGTCCTCGCTGTTCCGCAACAACAAGGAACTGCGCCTGCAGGTCACCCCGAGCAACCTGGTCGGCGCCGCCATCGGCTACGCCAAGGGCCAGGCCCAGGCCGCCAGCCAGCCACTCCGGCCGATCGCCGTCGATGCCCGGCGCGCCGACCTGTGGCAGGGCCATGCGCGCAAGTCGCTGACCGTGCTGGTGGTGGGCGAGAGCGCGCGGGCACAGAACTTCGGCCTCAACGGCTACGCTCGCGAGACCAACCCGCGGCTGAAGGCCGAGGAGGGCCTGATCAACTTCTCCAATGTGCACTCCTGCGGTACCGAGACCGCGGTGTCGGTGCCCTGCATGTTCTCCAACCTGGGCCGCGCGGACTACAGCGACGCTCGCGCGCGCACCCAGGAAGGCCTTCTCGATGTGTTGCAGCGCGCAGGCCTGCGGGTCCTGTGGCGGGACAACCAGTCCGGCTGCAAGGGCACCTGCGACCGCGTCGCCTTCCAGGACCTGAGCGAGAGCAAGGATCCGGCCCTGTGCGCCGGCGGCGAGTGTCATGACGAGATCCTCCTGCGCGACTTGCAGGCCTTCATCGACGGGCTGCAACAGGACACCGTGCTGGTCCTGCACCAGATGGGCAGCCACGGCCCGGCCTACTTCAAGCGTTATCCCAGGGAGTACGAGAAGTTCACCCCGGTCTGCGCCAGCAACGACTTCAGCGCCTGCTCGCGGGACAGCATCATCAACGGCTACGACAACACCCTGCTGTACACCGACCACGTGCTGGCCAGCCTGATCGACCTGCTGCGCAAGAACGAAGAGCGCATCGATACCGGCATGCTCTACCTCTCCGACCATGGCGAGTCGCTCGGCGAGTACAACCTCTACCTGCATGGCACGCCTTACCTGCTGGCGCCGGACCAGCAGAAGCACGTCGGCATGCTGGCCTGGTTCTCGCCCGGCTACCAGAGCGCCTTCGGCCTCGACAGTGGCTGCCTGCGCCAGCGCAGCAACGAGGAGCTGTCCCAGGACAACCTGTTCCACTCGATGCTCGGCCTGCTGGAAGTGCGCACCGGCGCCTACGATCCCGGCCTCGACCTGTTCGCCCCGTGCCGTGCGCCCGAGGTCCTGCAGGCGCTCAAGGCCGACGGCGGACGGGCGCTGTACTCCGAGGAAGCGTCTGGCCAGGAGCCGCCGGCTTCCTGATACGACCCGGCGAAAGGACTATTTCCTTCGCCTCGCGGAAGGGTAAGGTTCAGCCTCGGAACCCGCGAGGACGCCCATGGATCGCCACGCCCAACACCACCCCAGAAGCCGCGCCTGCGTGCTGCCCAACGGCCTGCGCCTGCACCTGGCGCATGATCCGGCGGCATCGCGCGCCGCTGCCTGGCTGCGGGTGGCGGCGGGCAGCCACGACGAGCCGAGCGCGCATCCCGGCCTGGCCCACTTCCTCGAGCACCTGTCGTTTCTCGGTGGCGCGGCGTTTCCCGGCGACGAGCGCCTGATGCCGTGGTTGCAGGTGTGCGGCGGCCAGGTCAACGCCAGCACCCGGGGCAGGACCACCGACTATTTCTTCGAGGTGACGGCGGAGCACCTTGGCGCCGGTCTGGCACGGCTGATCGACATGCTCGCCCGCCCCTTGCTGGACATCGATGCGCAACGGCGCGAGCGCGAAGTGCTCGAGGCCGAATACCTGGCGCGCTCGGCCGACGAGCAGACCCAGATCGACGCGGCGCTGGCCCTTGGCCTGCCCGCCGGACACCCCCTGCGGCGTTTCGCTGCCGGGCGCCGCGACAGCCTGGCCCTGGAGAACGATGCGTTCCAGCGGGCCCTGCGCGAATTCCATGCCGCCCACTATCACGCCGGCAATTGCCAGCTATGGCTGCAAGGGCCGCAGACACTGGACGAGCTGGAGAGGCTGGCGCAGCGTGCCTGCGCCGACCTGCCGGGGCGCGCGCCAGGCGCGAGTCCGCCGCCGCCGCCGTTGCTGCCCTTCGCCGGCGAAGCGCTGGCGCTGCGCCTGCCGGGACCGCCGCGGCTGGTGCTGGGCTTTGCCCTCGACGCTTTGCGGGGGGCCGACGAACAGACCCTGCTGGCGTTCGCCGAATTGCTCGGCGATCGCTCGCCGGGTGGGTTGCTGGCGGCACTCGGCGAACAGGGCCTGGGCGAATCGGTGGCGCTGCGGGTGGTTCATCGGGACGCGCGGCAGGCGCTCCTGGCGTTGACCTTCGAACTGTTCGACGGCAGCGCGGCGGCGGCGCTGGAGGCGGCCTTTTTCGACTGGCTGGGCGCCCTGCGCGACGATGCCGCCAGCTTGCTGGCGGCGCGCCAGCCGTTGCTGGCGGAGCCCACTGCGCCGCTGGAGCGACTACGCCAGCGCGTTCTCGGCCTGCCGGCGGAGATTCGCCCGGCCTGTCTGGACGCGCTGCAAGCCGACCGCTGCCTGCGGCTGCACCTGGACAGCGAACTCGACGGCGCCGAAGCGCGCTGGTCGGCGGGCTTCCGCCTGAGCGTGGCGCCGGTTGCCGCAGCGCCGCCGCTGACCGCGCAGCGGCATGCCTGGCGCTTCGAACTGCCGTTGCCGCCCAGTGCCGCCGCCGAGGGCGCGCTGTTCCTGCGCTGGCGCTTTCCCGGTGTTCCCGCACGGTCACGCTTCCTGGCGCTGCGCCAGGCGTTGCGTCCGCTGTGCGGCCAGGCGCGCCTGGGGGGAGTGGAGATGGGCCTGGAGGCGCTCGGCGAAGACTGGTCGCTGAGCCTGCTCGGTCCGCGCGATCGCCTCGAGGCCGCCGTGCGCACGGCCCTGGCCCGGCTCCTCGCGGCGCCGCCCGACTGGCGCGCGAGCGGCGAGCGTCTGTCCTCCGCCGAGCGGCGCCGCAGCGCCACTGGCCTGCCGATCCGGCAGTTGCTGGACGCCTTGCCCGGCCTACTCGGCGAGCCGCTGGCGGAGGTCGACGACTGGCGGCGGACGCGCTGGGACGCCTTGGTCATGCAGGCCGCGATGCCTGATCCACGATGGATGCCCGGCCAGGCTGCCGGCGAGCGCCTGGCGCCTCTGCCGCCGAGGCCCGGACGGCATCGCCGCGAACTGGCCGTGGACGGCGAGTCGGCGTTGCTGTTGTTCTGTCCGCTGCCCTCGCCGGAGGTGCCGATGGAGGCGGCCTGGCGCTTGCTGGCGCGCCTGCACGAACCGGCCTTCCAGCGGCGCCTGCGCGACGAGCTGCAACTGGGCTACGCGCTGTTCTGCGGCTTCCGCGAGGTCGGCGCCCGGCGCGGCCTGCTGTTCGCCGCGCAATCTCCGCGTGCCTGCCCGGAACGCCTGCTGGAGCATATGGAGACCTTCCTCCAGCGCTCCGTCGAGGCGCTCGCGCAACTGCCGGCGCAACGCCTGGCCGGCCTGCGCGAAGCCCTCGCCGACGACCTGCGCCGAGCGCCGGGTAGCTTCGCCGAGCGAGCACGGCGCGCCTGGGCGGAGCACCTTGGCGGTGGCGCCGGTCGCTCCCGGCTGCTCGCCGAGGCCGCCCTCGGCCTGAGCGGCGACGACCTGCTCGCGGCCCAGGCCCGGTTGCTGGAGGCGCGCGGCGGCTGGTGGGTGCTTTCCAGCCGGCGCTGAAGCGAGCCACGCGGTAACTCGACGACAGCCTTGCCGGCGTCACTGCGGCGTTAGGTCGAAAGCCGCGCTGCTTCGGTGGCGCTCCCGCCGCGACCAAGGTTGCGCTACCGCCGGAGGAGCGCTGCCCGCGCCTTGCGCAGCGGCACCCACGCCCACCATGAAGAAGCGTCGAAGCAGGCCCAAGGAAGCGTATGGCAGGGCTTTCCCGGTTTCGATAATCGGCTCCGCCACGACCGGCCCGGTCGTTTCACCTCGCGGAGTGCGCCATGAACAAGAACAACACCGCCGTTCGCCGAATCCTGCCGCTGACCCTGGCCTCGCTGGGTGCCCTGGGCGGCCTGCAACCGGCCGCCGCCGATATCCTGCTGTACGACAAGGACGAGACCACCTTTTCCACCGACGGCTACTTCAATGCCTTCTACGTCAACAGCGACGTCGACCGCCAGGGCGAGACCTACGATCGCCGCCAGTCGCGGGTGAAGATGGGATTCCTGCCGAACTACATCGGCTTCAACTTCGGCAGGAAGGTCGACGAGCTGAGCCTCGGTGGTCGCGCTTCCTTCTGGGTGACCATCAACGACAGCGAGACCGACGGCACCGATACCGCCATCGACGTCCGTCAGTTCTACGGCACGGTCGCCGGCGACTGGGGCGAGGTGCTGATCGGCAAGGACTTCGGCCTGTTCTCGCGCTCGAACATCTTCCTCGACGAACTGCTGGCCGGTTTCGGCAACCCCAGCGACACCCTCGGCCTGGTGGACGGCAAGGGCGTCTCCTTCGGCAACATCGGCACCGGCTATCCGTATCCGTTCCCCACCTCGCAGATCACCTACCGCAACAACGACCTGCTGCCCGGCCTGCGCATCGCCGTGGGCATCCTCGACCCGATCGACTCCAACCAGATCGACAAAGATGCCAGCGACGGCCTCGACGACAAGGCCTACCAGGACAACCCGCGCTACGAGAGCGAGGTCAGCTACCAGTTCGACCTGGCTGGGGCGCAGGTCTACAGCTGGATCAACGGCGGCTACCAGACTTCGAAGAACACCAGCGACAGCGTCGACAGCGTGACTTCCAAGGGGGTCGGCTATGGCTTGCAGGTGAAGATGGGCGGTTTCTCCGTGACCGGTTCGGGGTTCACCGCCAAGGGCATCAATCCCTTCTTCACCAACAACGCCGGCGAAGCCGCGCTGCGCGAGGTGGACAGCCGCGGCGCATTGCTGCAGGGCTCGTATTCATGGGGCAAGAACCGCCTGGCGCTGTCCTACGGCAAGACCGTCGACGACGGCAACGGCCTGGGTTCCGCGGCCGACTACGAGAGTCGCGGCATCGCCTATTTCCGCACGATCAACGACAACCTCAAGCTGGTCGCCGAGCTGAACCGCTACCGGATCGACGGGCGCGACGGTGCCGCGCTCGACGAGGACACCGACACCGTGGCCCTCGGCGCCGTACTGAACTGGTGATACCGCTACTTTCGAAGGACCCCGCCGCGACCCAAGTAGGATAGGGGCCGCGGCGGCGCCCTTCGTAGAATGCTGGCGAGGCGGAACGACGGGGGAGCGGGCATGTACGAAGGGCAGGGGGAAGGGGTCTGCAGGGGCATGTCCAGCGCCCGCGACGTCGAAGTGGTGGCCCAGGACCTGGCGCGCCAGCTTATCCATCCGCACCTGGGCTTCGTGCTGTTCTTCTGTTCCGCGGAATACGACCTGCCGGCCCTCGGCGAGATGCTCGAACGCTACTTCGGCGGCATCGACCTGGTCGGTTGCACCACCGCCGGCGAGATCACTCCGGCGGGCTACGGGCGCGGCTGCGTCAGCGCGGTGGGCTTCGACGTGCGCAGCTTCGCCATCAGCAGCGCGCTGATCGACGAAATGGAGCGCTTCAGCCTGCTGGACGCGCAGCAGATGGTCGAGACCCTGGTGGCCGGCTGTCGCCGCGGCGGCCTGGCGCCGATCAAGGACCACAGCTTCGCCCTGACCCTGCTCGACGGCCTGTCCAGCCGCGAAGAGGTGGTGCTCGCCGCGCTTGGCGCGGCGCTCGGCGCGATCCCGCATTTCGGTGGCTCGGCCGGCGACGACCGGCACCTGACCCACACCCATGTCTACCACCAGGGCCAGTTCCATACCGGGGCGGCAGTGGTGGTGCTGGTCAACACCTGGCTGGACTTCGAGGTCTTCACCACCCATCACGTGGTGCCGCGCGCCGAAAAGTTGGTGGTGACCCGCGCCGACAGCGGCAGCCGGCGGGTCCACGAACTCAACGCCGAGCCGGCGGCGCTGGAATACGCCCGGCTGGTCGGGGTGGCACCGCAGGCGCTGGATTTCGCCCTGTTCTCCGCGCATCCGCTGGCGGTGCGGGTCGACGAACGCTATTACGTGCGCTCGATCCAGCAGGCCAACGAGGACCTGAGCCTGACGTTCTACTGTGCGGTGGAGAACGGCATCGTTCTCACCGCGATGAGCACCGGCCCGCTGTTGCCCAACCTGGAGGCGCAGTTCCGCCGCCTCCACGAGCGCCTCGGACCGCCGTTGCTGACCATCGGTTGCGACTGCTTCCTGCGGCGCCTGGAGCTGGAGGTCGGCGGTGACACGCAAGCTACCGCCGCGTTTCTCCGCAGCCAGCAGGTGATCGGCTTCAACACCTACGGAGAGCAATTCAATGGCATGCATATCAACCAGACCTTCACCGGGGTCGCCATTGGCCGACCCCGTGGAGGTGTCCGTCGCTGAGCTGCAGGCGCGGGTCGTCGCCCTCGAAGAAGAGCGGCACAAGTTGCAGCGGATCAACCAGGCGCTGATCGGACGCATCGAGTCGAGCGCCGCGCAGAGCGACGAGGCCTACGGCGCCTTCCAGTATTCCGTGGTGCTGGCCGAGCAGGTCCGCGAGCGCACCGACGCGCTGAGCCAGACGATGCTCGAACTGAAGGCCAGCAACCAGTTGCTCAGCGACGCTCGCCTGCGTGCCGAGACCGCCCACCAGCATCTGCTCGACGCCATCGAAAGCATCTCCGACGCCTTCGTCCTGTTCGATCCGCAGCAGCGCATCGTGCTGTTCAACGAGCGCTTCCGCGCGCTGTGGGTCGACAGCCGGGCGCGGATCGGTCCTGGCATGCGCCGCGCCGAACTGCACCGGCTGGCGCGCAGCGGCGGGCTGATCGTCGAGGAACAGCGCGGCGGCGACCAGCAGACCCTGTATCGCCTGCGCGACGAGCGCTGGCTGCGGATGAGCGAACGGCCGACCCGCGACGGCGGGCTGGCGGTGCTCTACAGCGACGTCACCGAGATCAAGCTCAGCGAGACCGCGCGCCGCGAGCAGGCGCTGGCGCAGAAGTCGCACCTGTTGCAGCGGGCGGTGGACAACCTCTCCCAGGGCGTGGCGATGGTCGGCGCCGACGGCGTGCTGGAGTTGTGGAACCGGCGCTTCCTGGAACTCTGCGGGCTGGCGCCGATCGCCGGGCACCGGGCCTTCGCCGAAGTCATGGCGGAGAGCGAATTGCCGTTGCTCACGCCGCGCAGCCAGGACTCCCAGGGGAGTCCGCTGAGCGCCCGCGAGCAGCGCCTGTTCGATGGCCGGGTGCTGGAGATCCGTACCCATGCGCTGCCCACCGGCGGCTTCGTCAACACCTTCACCGACATCACCGAACGCTATCGCCACGCCGAGGCGTTGCGCGCCAGCGAGCGCTGGATCCGCCTGATCACCGACCAGGTGCCGGCGCTGATCGCCTATCTCAGCGACGAACTGGTCTACGAATTCACCAACAAGGTCTACGAGGAGTGGTACCGCTGGCCCAGCGGCTCGATGCTCGGCCGCTGCCTGCGCGACGTGCATGGCGCCGAGCACTGCCGGCGCCTGGAGCCGTACTTCGAGCGGGCCCTGGCCGGCGAAAGCGTGACCTTCGAGATCGCCGAGACCGCGTTGTCCGGCGAGGAGCGCTACATGCAGCGCTCCTACGTGCCGAACCGCCAGGCCGACGGCCGGGTCGCCGGGCTGTTCGTGCTGATTCGGGATATCACCGAGCGCCGGCGGACCGCCGAGGCGCTGCACCAGGCCTACCAGAACCTCGAACAGCGGGTGCGCGAGCGGACCGCCGAGCTGACCACCCTCAACGACCAGTTCAAGCGCGAGATCCACGAGCGCAGCCAGGTCGAGGCGCGCCTGCGCGAGGCCAAGCGCGAGGCGGAACAGGCCAACCTGTCGAAGACCAAGTTCCTCGCGGCGGTCAGCCACGACCTGCTGCAACCGCTGAACGCCGCGCGGCTGTTCACCAGCGCCTTGCAGGAGCGCGGCAGCGCGACGCGGGACAACGAGGCGCTGGTGAACAACATCAGCCATTCGCTGGAGGACGTGGAGAACCTGCTCGGCACCCTGGTGGACATTTCCAAGCTGGACGCCGGCGTGATCACCCCGGACATCGCCCCGTTCGAGCTTGGCGAACTGCTGGGCAACCTGGCCGCGGAGTACCGCCAGGTAGCCGCCAGCGAAGGCCTGCGCCTGGACTTCGTGGCCTGCGGGGCGCTGGTCCGCAGCGACCAGCAACTGCTCGCGCGAATCCTCCGCAACCTGCTTTCCAACGCCATCCGCTATACCCCGCGAGGGCGCGTGCTGCTGGGTTGCCGCCGGCATCGGCAGCGCCTGTCGATCGAGGTCTGGGACACCGGGGTGGGCATCGCCGCCGACAAGCTCGGCGAGATTTTCCAGGAATTCAAGCGCGGCGAGTCACAGCGCTGTCACCAGGACCGCGGGCTCGGCCTGGGATTGGCGATCGTCGACAAGATCGCCCGCATGCTCGGCCACCGGGTCCGGGTCGGCTCGCTGCCGGGCAAGGGCTCATGCTTCGCCATCGAGGTACCGCTGGCCCGCCATGCCCCGCGCAGTCGCGCCGAGCCGCTGGCCAGCGCGGACGACCTGCGCGAGCGCCTGCGTGGTTCGCGGGTGTGGGTGCTGGACAACGATGCGGCGATCTGCGCCGGCATGCGCACGTTGCTCGAAGCCTGGGGCTGCCGGGTAGTGACGGCGCTGTCGGAGGAAGACCTGGCGCGACAGGTCGACAACTACCATGCCGAGGCCGACCTGCTGATCGTCGACTATCACCTCGACGACCAGCGCAACGGCGTCGACGCGGTTGCCGCGATCAACGCCCGGCGCGGCTCGCCGCTGCCGGCGCTGATGATCACCGCCAACTACAGCAACGAGCTCAAGCAGCAGGTCCGCGAGCTTGGCCATACCCTGATGCACAAGCCGGTGCGGCCGATGAAGCTGAAGACCGCGCTCTGCCACTTGCTGGAGCGCGAAGCCTCGGTCTGATTCAGGCGCCTTCGCGCGCCGCGCGGCCCAGGCGCGGGGCGAGGATCAGGGCGATCCCGCCGAGCACCGCCAGGGTCGCCGGCGGCAATCGCGGGGCGAGCGGCTCGCCGAGCAACAGGGCGCCGCAGAGGGCGGCGAGCACCGGCACGCTGAGCTGCACCGAGGCGCCCTGGATCGCCGTCAGCCCCGGCAGTGCGCTGTACCAGACGGCGTAGCCGAGGCCGGAGGCGAGGGCGCCGGAAAGCAGGGCGTAGGCCAGCCCGGCGCCGTCCAGCCGCAACTGCCCATGGAATGCCAGGAGCAGCAGGGCGGCGAAGGCAAGGGCTCGGAGGAAGTTGCCGGCGCTGACCGCCAGCGGATCGCCGCCGCCGCGGCCGAGCAGGGTATAGAGGCCCCAGGCGAGGCCGGACAGGAGCATCAGCAGGGCACCGCCCAGCGGCGGCGCGCTGGCTCCGGGGAGCAACAGGAACAGCAGGCCGCCCAGGGCCAGCAGGAAACCGAGCAGCGCCTGTCCGCCCAGCCGTTCGCCGCGCAGCAGGCCGGCCAGCAGCAGGGTGACCTGCACCGCGCCGAACAGCAGCAGCGCGCCGGTGCCGGCGTCCAGCTGCACGTAGGCGTAGGAGAACGCGGCCGCGTAGACGAACAGCGCCGCCGCCCCGCGCCAGCCGCCGCGCGCGGGCGTGGCCGGGCGCCGGCGCAGATGCAGCAGGACGGCGAGCATGAGGGCGCCGGAGAAGAGACGCAGGGCGGTGAAGCTGACCGCGTCGATGGCGGTGTCCTTCAGCGCCGCGCGGCAGAGCAGCGAATTGCCGGCGAAGGCCAGCATCGCCAGGACAGTGAGCAGCAGGGTACGGCGGTCGGGCATCGGCGGGTCTCAGCGGCGCAGGTAGGCGGCGAAGTCGATGTCGCCGGCGCTGAGGATCGCCTGGACCCGGTTGTGTACCTTGAGCTTGCGCAGGATCGCCGAGACGTGCGCCTTCACCGTGGTCTCGGCGATGTCCAGGTTGTAGGCGATCTGCTTGTTCGACTCGCCCTTGGTCATCCGCTCCAGCACCAGCAGCTGCTTGCGGGTCAGGGCCTGGAGCAGTTCCGGGGAGATGCCGTGTTCTTCGTGGCCGCTGCGTCGCGGCGAACTCTTCTGGGTGCGGATCACGTCCGAGGGCAGGTAGACGTTGCCGTTGAGGATCTGCTCGATGGCTTCGGTCATCTGCGCGCGTGGCGAGGACTTGGTGATGAAGCCCACCGCGCCGTAGGTGATGGCCTGTAGCACCACCTGCTTGTCCTGCTCGGCGGAGACGATAACCACGGGAATGGTCGGGGCCTCGTTGCGCAGGTTCATCAGGCCGTTGAGGCCGTGCATGCCGGGCATGTTCAGGTCGAGCAGGATCAGGTCGAGGTCGTCGTGTTCCTGGGTCAGGCCCAGGGCGCTGTCGAGGTCGGCGGTTTCCATCACTTCGCTGCCGGGGAATCCGTCGGCGATGACATTGTGGATGGCCTCGCGGAACAGCGGGTGGTCGTCGGCGATCAGGATCTTGTACATGGCCTGCACCTCGTTATTGTCGTTATGGGCGGCTGGTGGCGGCTCGGGGCACGCGGGCGGATGCGAATGCGCTCACGGTAGCAGCCGTGGGCGCGATAGCCCAGCGGGCGGGCGTTCCGCCGCGCGCTGCCGGGGACGCGTCGCGGACGGTCGGCAGCCGGGTAGGCGGAGAAGGCGAACTCGGTACTGCGGCGGGACCGCCGCAGGGTAGTCGGGCGCTACGCGGGGCAAGGCAAGGCGGGGCATGGCGGCTTCTCGTCGTTTCTTCTTGTATGCGTCATTACAGGGCAGGCGCGCTGCTTTGGAAATTCGACGTCCGGAGGGGTGAACCAGTACCAAAGTAGCAGGACCAGGCGCTTGCGCAGCGCTCCTGCTGCATCGGCGGCGCCCGCAAGGGCGGCTGGAGGCGGGTGGCCGCGCAAAAGTAGCGGCCCGGCAGTACCAAGGTAGTAGCACGCCGTGGCTCCGCGCGTCCTAGCATGTCTCGACAACGACAATGGACAGGAGTCGCCGCCATGCGCATCGCCGTCACCCTGGTGTTGCCCATCCTGCTGATCCTCAGCCTGCTCGGGTTCGATTTCCTCTATTCCCGCCACCTCGGCCAGGAAAGACCTGCCGCCTGCGCCGTCGGACAGGCCTGTCGGATCGCCCCCTGAGCCACGCCATGGATGACCTGCGACCCGCCGGCCCGGCGGAGTACCGCTGGCTGCTCGCCGTGCAGGAGCGCGAGCGGCGCTTGCTGGCCCAGGCGGTGCATGACGATATCGGCCAGTACCTGACGGGCATCCGCACCCAACTGTTGTTGCTGCGCTGCACGGCAGGCGCCGGGCAGCCGGCGCTGGCACGCCTGGAGCGCTACTGCCAGGGGCTGGACGACAGCTTCCGCGCGTTGCTGCGCGGTCTACCGCCGCCGGCCCTGCAACGCCAGTCGCTGGACGAGGCGCTACGCGCCTGCGTGGCGGACTGGCAGGAAGGCCAGGGCATCGCCTGCGAGCTGCGCCTGGGCGGTCCGCTGCCGCCCCTGGATGCGGCGGCCGGGACCCATCTCTACCGCCTGTTGCAGGAGGCGCTGAACAACGTCGCCCGGCATGCCGGCGCCAGCCGCGTGCGGATCCGCCTGCAACGCCGTGGCGGCTTTCTCTACCTGAGCGTACGCGACGACGGTCGCGGCTGCGCGGCGGACCCGGCACCCGGCTTCGGCCTGGACTCGATGCGCCAGCGCGCGCGCTGCCTGGGCGCTGAACTGAGCCTGCGCAGCCGTCCCGGACAGGGCCTGGCGTTGCGCCTGCGGATGCCGCTGGAACGCGGCGACTGAGAGGAGAGGACGATGAAGATCCTGCTGGTGGACGATCATTTCGTGGTCCGCGAAGGGCTGGCCGCGCTGTTGCGCGGGCTGCTCCCCGACGTGGAGGTGAGCGAGGCCGGCGATGGCGAAGAAGCCTTGCAGGCGGTGCAGCGGGAAATTCCTTCGCTGGTCATCGTCGATCTCGGCCTGCCGGGCATCAGCGGCCTGGAACTGACTCGCCGGCTGCGCCAGCGCCTGCCGCAGTTGCGTGTGCTGTTCTTCAGCCTCCACGACGAACTGGCCCTGGTGCGCCAGGCGCTGGATGCCGGTGCCCGCGGCTACGTGACCAAGCGCGCGGCGCCGACGGTGCTGCTGGAGGCGATACGGCGAGTGCTCGCCGGCCAGCTCTATCTGGAGCAGCCCCTGGCCACGCGCCTGGCCTGCCAGTCGTGGGAAGAGCAGGGCGGGGCAGCGTTGCGCGGGCTGACCCGTCGCGAGTTCGAGATCTTCCGCCTGCTCGCGCGTGGCCTGGCCCTGCGCGAGGTGGCCGAGCACCTGGGGGTAAGCGCCAAGACCGTGTCCAACCATGTCAGCCTGCTCAAGCAGAAGTTGCAGGTGAGTACCCAGGCGGAACTGGTGCACCGGGCCATCGACAGCGGCGTGCTGCGGCTGGGCCTGCCGCTGCCGCTCGCCGAGGAGGCTCGCGGCAGCCTCGGCTAGGGGCGCCGTCGCTGCTGTCCGGCGCTTCACTGCCAGCCCGCGGGGCAATCCTTGCAACCCTGCATGTTGCTGCCCTGGAAGTTGCCGAAGCGCACCTTGCTGCCGCGCAGGTCGGCATCTTCCAGGTTGGCCTCGGCCAGCTTGACTTCCTGCAGGTTGGCGTCGCGCAGGTCGGCGCCCTTGAGATCGGCGCGGGACAGCCAGGTCATCTCCAGGTCGGCGGCGCGCAGCGTGGCCTGGTGCAGGCGGCCGCCGCTGAGACGGGCGAACTCCAGGTAGGCGGCGGTGAGGTCGGCGCCTTGCCACTGGGCGCCCTGGGCGAACAGGCCCCAGGCCTGGATCGCCACCGCCCTGGCGCCGGAGAGGTCGGCGCCGCGCAGGTTGGCTTGCTGCAGGCTGGCGCGGGTGAGGTCGGCACCACGCAGGTTGGCTTTTTCCAGGTTGGCCAGGTCGAGCCTGGCGTGACGCAGGTCGGCGCCGGAGAGATCGGCGCCGGCCAGGTCGATGCGGCCGAGGTCGAGGTTGCGCAGGTCGGCGCCGCGCAAGTCGGCCTTGGCGCAGCGCGCGCCGGGCTCCAGGCGGCAGCCGGCGATGACGCGGACGTCGTCGATGTCGTCGGCGGCCTGGGCCAGGCCGGCGCCGAGCAGGGTGGCGCAGAGGAGGAAGGTCTTCATCGGGATACTCCGCAGGCGGGGAAAGCCGCGCCTCGCAGGGCGCGGCGCGGGGATCAGCGGCTGGCGGTGCGGTTGTCCCAGCTGGGCAGCTTGAATACCCAGAAGGAACCGCCCTGGGCCACCGGCCGGGTCAGGTCGGCCATGTCGCCGCCCCACAGCGGCACGGCGCCGCCGTAGCCGACGGTCACGCCGAGGTACTGCTCGCCGTCCTGTTCCCAGGTGATCGGTGGCGAGACGATGCCGCTGCCGGTCTGGAATTTCCACAGCTCCTTGCCGCTCTTCGCGTCGAAGGCCTTGAAGTAGCCGTCGCCGGTGCCGGTGAACACCAGGTTGCCGGCGGTGGCCAGCACCCCGGCCCAGAGCGGCAGGTGTTCCTTGTGTTCCCAGACCAGCTTGCCGCTGAGCGGGTCCATGGCGCGCAGGCTGCCGACGTGGTCGTCGTACATGCGCTTGATCCGGAAGCCCATGCCCAGGTAGGCGCTGCCCTTCGTATAGCTGACCTCCTCGGTCCAGTAGTCTTCCTTCCAGTGGTTGGCCGGCACGTAGAACAGGCCGGTGTCCTGGCTGTAGGCCATCGGGTTCCAGTTCTTGCCGCCGAGGAACGGCGGCGATACTTCCACCGCCTTGCCATGCTTCTGCCCCGGTTCCGGCAGCGGCGGGCGCTGGCCCTCGCGCTCCACCGGGCGGCCGGTCTTCAGGTCGATGTGGCTGGCCCAGGTGATGTTGTCGACGAAGGGGAAAGCGTTCTGCAACTTGCCGTTGCTGCGGTCGACCACATAGAAGAAGCCGTTGCGGTCGGCGTGGGCGGTGGCCTTGACGATCTTGCCGTCCTTGGCCTTGTAGTCGAACAGCACCAGTTCGTTGTTGCCGGAGAAGTCCCAGGCGTCGTTGGGGGTGTGCTGGTAGAACCACTTCACCTCGCCGCTGCTCGGGTCCACTCCGACCTGGCCGGAGGTGTAGAGGCTGTCGTAGTCGTGCGGGTTGCCGCCCTTGGCGGTGCGCGCCCAGGTGTTCCACGGGCCGGGGTTGCCGGCGCCGACGATGATGGTGTTGGTCTCGGCGTCGAAGCTGGCGCTCTGCCAGGGAGCGCCGCCGCCGTGGCTCCAAGACTCGACCTTGCCGGTCGGCGAGTTGCGATCGTCCGGCCAGGAGGGCGCCTTGACGTCGCCGGTCACCGTGCTGTCCTTGCCGTTCAGGCGGCCCATGTGGCCTTCGACGAAGGGACGCATCCAGATTTCCTCGCCGGTATCCGGATCGCGGGCGAACAGGCGGCCGACCACGCCGAACTCGTCGCCCGAACTGCCGTGGATCAGCAGGACCTTGCCGGTCTTGCCGTCCTTCACGATGGTCGGCGCGCCAGTCATGGTGTAGCCGGCGCCGTGATCGGCGAACTTCTTCTTCCACACCACCTTGCCGGTGTTCTTGTTCAGCGCCACCACCGAGGCGTCGAGGGTGCCGAAGAACACCTTGTCGCCATAGATCGCGGCGCCGCGGTTGACCACGTCGCAGCACGGGCGGATGTCGTCGGGCAGGCGGTGGTTGTAGGTCCACAGGCGCTTGCCGGTCTTCGCGTCGAGGGCGAACAGCCGCGAGTAGGAGGCGGTCACGTAGATCACGCCGTCGCTGACGATGGCCTGGGACTCCTGGCCGCGCTGTTTCTCGTCGCCGAAGGAGTACGACCAGGCCGGGGTCAGCTTGAACACGTTGTCGGCGTTGACCTGCTTGAGCGGGCTCCAGCGCTGGGCGTGGGTGCCCATGCCGTACTGCAGCACGTCGCCGGTGGTCTTGTCGTCGTTGGCGATGTCCTCCCAGGTCACATCCTTGGCCAGCGCGGCGCCAGCGCTGCCCAGGGCGACGGCGAAGGCGAGGCAGTGCAGGCTCGGGCGCAGGAGGCCGGCAGGGGCGGGTGAGGTTCTTGTTGTCATGATCGGGTTCCCGTTTGGAGTGAGGGTCGAGAAACGGCAGGCCGCTGCTCGGGCCGCGGCGGCTTCATGGTGGAAGCGGGGCGCGCCGACGGGAACGGAAGATCGCCCGATTCGGCCGGGAAGACTTCCCGGACGGGGCATGACTTGGACTTGCTGCCAAAGCCCCACGTTAGGCCTTCCGAGGCTCTACTCCGAAGGGAGTAGGCGAGGACGCCCAAAGCAGGATTCGGGCGCGCGGCGGAGCTTCCTAGGATGGCGATGAGCGCCGTTTGGCGCCCGTGCCTTGTCCTGTCTCCCCGGAGGAATGAAGTGATGAACAAGAACAACGCCTTGCGCGGCCTGCTGGTGCTGGCCGGTCTCAGCCTCTCGAGCCTGGCGCTGGCCCACGGCGATGTGACCCCCCAGGCAGTGGACACCAAGGGACTCGAGCCGCTGGGCAAGGAATGGCGCGACACCAACCCCTACCGCGAGCCCTACGCCAAGCACGACCTCGCCGTCGAGATCGGCGCCTCCGCCTACAACCAGAACTGCGCGCGCTGCCACGGCCTGGAAGCCAAGTCCGGCGGCATCGCCCCGGACCTGCGCCTGCTGGAGACCGGCGCCGAGGGCGACGAATGGTTCAAGGAGCGGGTCATCAACGGCGCGGTGCGCGATGGCGCGGTGTACATGCCGAAGATGGCCGACTTCATCAGCCAGGAAGGCCTCTGGGCGATCCGCAGCTATCTGGAAAGCGTGCACGTCGACGAGTGACGCGCCCGACCCTTCGCCGCCGACCGCGGCGCCCTTGCACGAGTCCGCCGCGCCACGGCGGAACGACCACACAGGAGAGCTTCGCCATGATCTACGCAGCGCCCGGAACCCCCGGTGCCGTCGTCACCTTCAAGCCTCGCTACGGCAACTACATCGGCGGCGAGTTCGTGC
>NZ_KV828460.1:0-27749 GCF_001836405.1 Pseudomonas sp. HMSC057H01
GGTGATGGACATATAGGCGGGGGTTGCCATGGATGCTCTCCTTGCGTGAGTAGGAAATCCCGCGGGTTGGACCACCCCTCGGGCAACTTCACCTAACAATTCTCATGCCAGTGTTTTAACTATCCTTATAAATCAAACGCATCCGACGGATAATTGTTATCCATGTCTCGTTTTGAATGAAAAATAACAAGTGAATTGAGCAAGAAGTTGCGCAGTGCTGTGCAACTTTTTGCGCAGTAGTGTCCAGGCCAGTATTTTCAAGGGCTGTGGGCTGTTATTGGGGATGTTTCTTGGTTTTCATTGTGCAACTTCTTGCACAATCGCTATTACGCTCTAAATCAGCTGTTGGTCCGCTTGGAAGGCCTATGTTTCGAGGCTCTCCAGAGGAATCCACTGTTGTCTGCCTTATTTTTTATAAATTGTTAACTACCTGTTTTGGTAGGGTTTTCCAAATGGCCATCAATGTCGTTATGATGGCTATAGCCAAGCCGTAAAGGGCATGGACGCAGACGCCTGACGTTTGGCTGAAAATCTTTCATTGATTCGTATCAATGAATAGGAAAATTCCCAAAGAGGGAATTTCCTGTTGCTTGCCAGTTTTTATGTTGTTTTCATGGAAAAGGCAAAGAGCTCTTCAGACTATTGGGATTTTTGTTCGGTTTTTATGCCAACTAGTTGAATTGTTAAGATATTCATTGGCGCACATGGTGTGCATTGAAGGGTTAGGATGACCTATTCGAGCAAGCTCTCCTCGCATTATCTGGAACTCGCGGAACAGCCGATTTCAAAGGATGTCTTTGCGGGTGAGGATGTGCGTTTTTCCAGCGAATACGAGGCGCTGGAAAATGAGCTGGGCAAGGCGCTCTCGCTCCATGAGAACGGCCAGACCGACTGGTTGAAAATCCTGGAAAACAGCGAAGCGCTGCTTAGTGCCCAATCCAAGGACCTGCGTGTTGCAGCCTGGTTGACCTGGGCCCTCTACCAACGGGAATCCTTTCCCGGTTTGCTGGCCGGACTGGGATTGCTGGAACGTCTGTGCAGCCGGCATTGGGTCGAGATCCATCCGCTCAAGGCGCGCACTCGCGCCGCGGCCATTGCCTGGCTGGTGCCCCGGCTGGAGCAGGCGCTGAACGAGAACGTACCGATCAAGGAGCAACTCCCCCTGTTCCGGCGTCTCGCCGAGCACCTGGAAAAACTCGATACCGCGCTGACCGCGCAACTGGGCGACGACGCGCCCTTGTTGCTGCCGATCAGCCGACGCCTTTCGGGCATGCTCCAGCGCGCCGCCGACAACCAGCCCGAACCTGGCGTGGTCGGCGCCGTGGTGGCCCAGGTCAAGCAGGCGGCCAGCCAGTTGCTGGCGCCGGGTGCGCCCATCGACAACGAGCGCGACGCCCACAAGGCCATGCGCGCCCAGCAGGAGGCCGCACGCCCCCTGTGCGCCTGGTGGCTGAAGCAGAAAGCCACCGATCTGCGCGCGCTGCGCCTCAACCGGACGATGCTCTGGCTGCCCATCGAGTCCATGCCCGAGCGCAATGCCGAACAGGTCACCGCGCTAAGGGGAGTGCCGGCGGACAAGCTGAAAAGCTACCAGGAGCGTTTCGCCCAGGGCCTGTACGCCGATCTCCTGGTGGAGCTGGAGGCGAGCCTGGCACGGGCGCCGTTCTGGTTCGACGGCCAGCGCCTGGTCTGGGAGTGCCTGCAAGGGCTCAACGCCGAGCAGGCGATGCGGGAAGTCGAAATGCATTTCGCCTTGCTCCTGCAGCGTCTGCCGGGGCTGGTGGAGCTGCGTTTCCACGACGGCAGCGCATTCGCCGATGCGGCCACCCGTGGCTGGATCAGCGTCCATGTCATGCCCCATCTCCAGAACGACAGTGCGCCGCGCAAGGTCGAGACCGTGGCCCTGCAGGCCGAATGGGACGTCGCCCTGGACGAGGTCCAGCCGGTGTTGCGCAAGGACGGCCTGAAGGCGGCGGTACAGGTGTTGAAGCAGGGCATGAAGCGCGCCCACGGCGGGCGCGCCCGGTTCTTCTGGCAACTGAGCCTCGCGCGACTGTGCTTCCTGGCGAAGAAGTACGAGCTGGCCAAGACCCAGCTGGAGAGCCTCGACCATCAGTTGCACGAATCGGGATTGCACGCCTGGGAGCCCGATCTGGCGCTGGATGTACTGCACCTGCTGCATAGCTGCTGCGAGCTGTTGCCGCAGAACCACGCCGTGCGAGAACGCAAGGAAGACATTTATCGCAGGCTGTGCCACCTCGATCTCGAGGTGGTGCTCGAATAGGGCTTCGCGCCCTCAATTCTCAAGGAGAAAAAGCCATGGCCAAAGAAGGCTCGGTAGCCCCAAAGGAACGCATCAACGTCACTTTCAAGCCCGCCACCGGCGGCGCCCAGGAAGAAATCGAACTGCCGTTGAAGCTACTGGCGATCGGCGATTACACCCAGCGCGGGGATGAGCGCAAGGTGGAGGACCGCAAGCCGATCGGCATCGACAAGATGACCTTCGACGAGGTCCTGGCCAAGCAGGAGCTGGGGCTGACGCTGAGCGTACCCAATCGTCTCCAGGAGGAGGGCGGCAGCGACGAGCTGGCGGTGGGGCTGCAGATCAACTCGATGAAGGACTTCAACCCGGCCAGCATCGTCGAGCAGGTGCCCGAGCTGAAGAAGCTGATGGAGTTGCGCGATGCGCTGGTGGCCCTCAAGGGCCCGCTGGGCAACGCCCCGGCGTTCCGCAAGGCCATCGAAAGCGTACTCGCCGACGACGAGTCCCGTAGCCGTGTGCTGGGCGAGCTGGGGCTGAGCGCCGCCCCCTCCCAGGACGCCTGAGCCACCCCTAGCCAAGGAAGCAGATACATGAGCACCAGTGCCGCACAGCAAGGCCGGAACCAGAACGGCGAATACAACATTCTCGACAGCATCATCGCCGAGACCCGCCTGAGCCCGGACGACGAGGCCTACGACATCGCCAAGCGCGGCGTCTCCGCCTTCATCGAGGAATTGCTCAAGCCGCAGAACGACGGCGAGCCGGTGAAGAAGGCGATGGTCGACCGGATGATCGCCGAGATCGATGCCAAGCTCAGCACGCAGATGGACGAGATCCTCCATCATCCCGATTTCCAGGCGCTGGAGTCGGCCTGGCGCGGCCTGCAACTGCTGGTCGACCGCACCAACTTCCGCGAGAACATCAAGATCGAGATTCTCAGCGTTTCCAAGCAGGACCTGCTGGACGATTTCGAGGACTCGCCCGAGGTGATGCAGTCCGGCCTGTACAAGCACATCTACACCGCCGAATACGGCCAGTTCGGTGGCCAGCCGGTCGGCGCCATCATCGCCAACTACTACATGTCGCCCAGTTCGCCCGACGTCAAGCTGATGCAATACGTCTCCAGCGTGGCCTGCATGGCCCATGCGCCGTTCGTGGCGGCCGCCGGTCCGAAGTTCTTCGGCCTGGAAAGCTTCACCGGCCTGCCGGACCTGAAGGACCTGAAGGATCATTTCGAAGGCCCGCAGTTCGCCAAGTGGCAGAGCTTCCGCCAGTCCGAGGATTCCCGCTACGTGGCGCTGACCGTACCGCGCTTCCTGCTGCGCACGCCCTACGATCCGGAAGAGAATCCGGTCAAGTCGTTCGCCTACAAGGAGACCGTGGCCAATAGCCATGAGCATTACCTGTGGGGCAACACCGCCTATGCCTTCGGCACCAAGCTGACCGACAGCTTCGCCAAGTATCGCTGGTGCCCGAACATCATCGGGCCGCAGAGCGGCGGTGCGGTGGAGGACCTGCCTTTGCACCACTTCGAGAGCATGGGCGAGATCGAGACCAAGATCCCCACCGAGGTGCTGGTGTCCGATCGCCGCGAGTACGAACTGGCCGAGGAAGGCTTCATTTCCCTGACCATGCGCAAGGGCAGCGACAACGCCGCGTTCTTCTCCGCCAGCTCGGTGCAGAAGCCGAAGTTCTTCGGCATCAGCGCCGAAGGCAAGGCCGCGGAGCTGAACTACAAGCTCGGCACCCAGTTGCCGTACATGATGATCGTCAACCGCCTGGCCCATTACCTGAAGGTCCTGCAACGCGAACAGCTGGGGTCGTGGAAGGAGCGTACCGACCTCGAGCTGGAGCTGAACAAGTGGATCCGCCAGTACGTCGCCGACCAGGAAAACCCCAGCGCCGAAGTGCGCGGCCGTCGCCCGCTGCGCGCTGCACAGATCATCGTCAGTGACGTCGAGGGCGAGCCGGGCTGGTACCGCGTCAGCCTGAACGTGCGCCCGCACTTCAAGTACATGGGGGCGGACTTCACCCTGTCGCTGGTCGGCAAGCTGGACAAAGAGTAAGCGGAGCTTTCCATGACCGGATACGGCAGCCTGTTCGAGCGCCTGAACGGCGACGCGGATAAGCGCGTCGGCTGGAGCCGCGAGGTTTCCGCCATGGCGTCGGTGGCTGCCCATCTGGGCAAGATGCTCAGCACCCGGGCGGGCAGCGTGCAGACGCTGTCCGACTACGGGTTGCCCGATCTCAACGACATGCGCCTGAGCCTGCACGACTCCCTGAGCCAGGCCCGCTCGGCCATCGAAGGTTTCATCGAGGCTTACGAACCGCGCTTGAGCAACGTGCGTGTCGTTTCCCTGCCGCGCGACAACGACCAGCTCCGCCTGGCCTTCAGCATCGAAGGGTTGCTGGAGGTGGAAGGTTTCAAGCGCCAGGTGAGTTTTTCCGCATGCCTGGATGGCAGCGGCCAGGTGAAGGTCAGCTAAGGAGGTTTCGATGTCCGGCAAACCCGCAGCCCGCGTTTCCGATCCAACCGCTTGTCCGCTCCCCGGGCACGGCAGCAATCCCATCGTCGTCGGTTCCGCCGACGTGTTCTTCGACGGCCTCGCGGCGGCCCGCCAGGGTGACGCCTCGGCCTGGCGCTGTACCGCTTCGATGCCTGGTTCGTCCATGAGGTCTTCTGAGATGGGCGCGAATCGGGTCGATTACGGAAAGACAACGGACACCGTGGGTTTCCGATCTTCAGGCCAGAAATGTCATTGCGGTTTTGGCGGCAGCGGTCAGACGACTGCCATCAGTGAAACGATATCCAGCAGGTAGGCCGTGTCCTTCAATCATTACTACCAGAGCGAACTCACCGCACTGCGCCAGCTGGGGCGCCGTTTCGCCGAGCGTAGCCCGGCCCTGGCCCCGTTTCTCGGGCAGGTCGGACGCGATCCGGATGTCGAGCGCCTGCTCGAGGGCTTTGCCTTCCTGACCGGGCGGTTGCGGCAGAAGCTGGACGACGAGTTGCCGGAACTCAGCCACTCGATGATGCACCTGCTGTGGCCGAACTATATGCGCCCGCTGCCGGCTTTCAGCATTCTCCAGTTCGACCCCCTGACCCGCCCGGGCGGGGCGCTGCGCGTGGAGCGCGATACGCCGGTCGAGAGCCGGCCGGTGGGCGAGGTCGCCTGTCGCTTCCGTACCTGCTACGCCACCGAAGTCCTGCCGCTGGTGCTGGAGGCGCTCAACTATTCGGTGACCGGCGAGGGTGCGCTGCTCGGCCTGCGCCTGGCGATGAACTGCGACGGGCATCTCGGCGAGCTGGGCCTGAGTCGGCTGCGCCTGCACCTGGCCGGCGAGCGCTACATCAGCCAGATGCTCTATCTGTGCCTGCTGCGCAACCTGGAGAGCATCCAACTGATTCCGCTGGACGCCCATGGGCGGCCGCTGGATGGCGTGGCCGGCAAGCCGATGTCGTTCCGCCTGACGGGCGAGCGGGTGCAGCCGGTGGGGTTCGCCGAAGACGAGGCGTTGATTCCCTATCCGCTGAATACCTTCCGTGGCTATCGCTACCTGCAGGAATACTTCGCGTTCCAGGACAAGTTCCTGTTCGTCGACGTGGATGGCCTTGACCTGCTCGGCGCTCTGCCCGAGGAAACCCTCAAGCAGGTCCGCGGCCTCGAGTTGCGCTTCGATATCCGCAAGAGCGGCATCCAGCGCCTGCACCCGACGCTGGAGAACGTCAAGCTGTACTGTACGCCGGTGGCCAACCTGTTCCGCCACGATGCGCTGCCGATCCGCCTAGACGGCAAGCAGGACGAATACCTGCTGATGCCGGCCGAATACAGCCTGGAGGACTGCGGGGTGTTCTCGGTAGAGGGCGTCACCGGCTGGCGGCCGGGCGGGCTCGGCTACCAGGCCTACGTGCCGTTCGAGTCCTTCGAGCACGATCCCAGCTTCGACGTTCCCGAAGCACGGCCCCACTACAGCGTCCGGCAACGTACCTCGTTGCTGCACGATGGCCTGGACACCTACCTGAGCTTCGGCATCCGCCATCCCGAGCAGATCGAGACGCTGTCGGTGGAACTGACCTGCACCAACCAGAACCTGCCCCAACGGCTGCGCCTGGGCGATATCTGCGTCGCCTGCGAAGGCACGCCGGAGTTCCTCGGTTTCCGCAATATCACCCCGGCGACGCCGAGCTACGCGCCGCCGCTGAACCGCGATTTCCTCTGGAAACTGATCAGCAACATGTCGCTCAACTACCTGTCGCTGGCCAACGTCGACGCGCTCAAGGTGATCCTCGAAACCTACGACCTGCCGCGCTACTACGACCAGCATGCGGCGAAGGTCAGCAAGCGCCTGCTGGGCGGGCTCAAGGCGGTCCGCCACGAGCATGTCGACCGCCTGCATCGGGGCCTGCCGCTGCGCGGCTTGCGTACCGAGCTGACGATCGATCCGGAAGGCTACATCGGCGAGGGCGACCTGTTCGTGTTCGCTTCGGTTCTGAACGAATTTTTCGCGCTTTACGCCAGCATCAACTCCTACCACGAGTTGCGGGTGAGGAGCACACAGGGAGACGTGTACCAATGGAAACCGCGCATGGGTTTGCAGCCCCTGCTGTAAGCGCGCTGGCCCGGGGCATTCGCGAGTACTCGCTGTTCCAGGCGGTCCTGCTGGTCATGGATCGCCTGCGCGAGGAACATCCCGGCCTGGGAGACGAAGCGCTCTACGATCAGTTGGAATTCCAGGCCAATCCTAGCCTCGGCTTCCCGGGCAGCGATGTCGATCGGGTGGAGTTCTTCGAAGAGCGCGGCATGCTGCGGGCGCGGCTGCGTTTCAACCTGATCGGCTTGTTCGGTGCCAGTTCGCCGTTGCCGGCGTTCTACAGCGAGCAGGCCCTGGGCGACAGCGAGGAGGGCAATCCTACGCGGAACTTCCTCGATCTCTTCCATCACCGCCTGCATCGGCTGCTATTGCCGATCTGGCGCAAGTACCGCTACCGGGTGAGCTTCCAGAGCGGCGCGAGCGATGCGTTCTCCGCTCAGTTGTTCGCCCTCGTCGGATTGGGCGGGGAAGAGATCCGCAAGGCCAGGGAACTGAACTGGAAACGTCTGCTGCCCTACCTGGGCCTGCTCAGCCTGCGGGCGCACTCGGCGGCCTTGATCGAGTCGGTGCTGCGCTACTACTTCAAGCATGCCGAACTGGTCGCCGAGCAGTGTATAGAACGGCGCGTCGCGATCCTCGAAGAGCAGCGCAACCGACTCGGCCTGTTCAACAGCCAGCTTGGCGAAGACGCGGTGCTGGGCGAACGGGTCCGCGACCGCAGCGGCAAGTTCCGCATTCATATCCGCCAGCTCGACTGGCAGCGCTTCCACGAGTTCCTGCCGATCGGTCCCGGCTACCAGCCGCTTTGCGCGCTGGTCCGCTTCACCCTGCGCGACCCGCTCGACTACGACATCCGGCTGGTCTTGCGCCAGGAGGAAATCCGCGAGTTCCGCATCGGCGCTCAGAACGCCTGCCGCCTTGGCTGGACCAGTTGGCTGGGCCGGGAGCGCGCCGATGGCGTGGTGACGCTGGGCAGCAAGATTCATTAAGGATGGATGAGCATGATCAACGTAGACCTGCAACAACTGATTCAGGCGCTGGATGCCGACACCCGGCGCGACCTCGAAGGCTCGGCCGAGCGCTGCGTAGCCCGTGGCGGCAGCAAGGTACTGGTGGAGGACCTGTTGCTGGGCCTGCTGGAGCGTCCCCAGGGACTGCTGGCGCGCGCCCTGCAGGATGCCGCGGTGGACGCCGGCGAACTCAACGCCGCGTTGCAAGCGCGGGGCGAGCACAGCGCCTCGCGCAATCCGGTGTTCGCGCCCGAGCTGGTGCAGTGGCTGCAGGATGCGCTGTTGCTGGCCAACCTCGAACTGGGCCGTAGCCAGATCGACCAGGCGGCATTGATCCTGGCCCTGCTACGCAACCCGTTGCGCTATGCCGGCAGCCGCTACCAGCCGCTGCTGGCGCGGCTCGACATCGAGCGGTTGAAGGATTTCGCGCTCTCGCAGCCGCTGGAGGGCGCGCCCAGCGGCAAGCCGGGCGGCGGCGAGTCCCTGTTGCAGCGTTTCACCCACAACCTTACCCAGCAGGCGCGCGACGGCAAGCTCGATCCGGTGCTCTGTCGCGACGGGGCTATTCGCCAGATGGTCGACATCCTGGCCCGTCGGCGGAAAAACAACCCCATCGTGGTCGGCGAGGCTGGCGTCGGCAAGACCGCCATCGTCGAAGGCCTGGCCTCGCGGATCGCCGCAGGGGAAGTGCCGCCGGCGCTGAGGGACGTCGAGCTGTTGTCCCTCGACATGGGCCTGTTGCAGGCCGGTGCCAGCGTGAAGGGCGAGTTCGAGCGGCGCCTGAAAGGCGTCATCGACGAAGTGAAGGCAGCGCCCAGGCCGACCATCCTGTTCATCGACGAGGCCCATACGCTGATCGGCGCGGGCGGTCAGGCCGGCGGCTCGGATGCCGCCAACCTGCTCAAGCCGGCCCTGGCACGTGGCGAGTTGCGCACCATCGCGGCGACGACCTGGGCCGAATACAAGAAGTATTTCGAGAAGGACCCGGCGCTGGCCCGGCGCTTCCAGCCCGTGCAGTTGCATGAGCCGAGCGTTGCCGAGGCGGTGACGATCCTGCGTGGCCTGGCCCGGGTTTACGAGGAAAGCCACGGTATCTACCTGCGCGACGACGCGGTGGTGGCCGCCGCCGAACTGTCCGCCCGCTACCTGGCGGGTCGCCAGTTGCCGGACAAGGCCGTCGACGTCCTCGACACCGCCTGTGCGCGGGTGCGCATCAGCCTGGCGGCGGCGCCGGAGAGCCTCGAGCGCCTGCGCGGCGAGCTGGCCGAAGGTGAGCGCCAGCGCCAGGCCCTGCGCCGCGATGCCGAGGCAGGCCTGCCGATCGACCACGATGCCCTGCAGGCGCTGGAGGAGCGTCTGGCCCAGGCGGAAAGCGAGCGGCACGTACAGGAGGACCAGTGGAGCCGCCAGCGCGAACTCGCCGAGCGCCTGCTCGCCCTGCGCCAGCAATTGGCCAGGGCCCGCGAGGCGAACCGGGAAGAGCAGGGCAGCGAGGCGGATGCGGAGGCTTTCCCGGCCGACGAGCATGGCGGTGTCGAAGCCCTGGAAAAGGCCCTTCACGAAACCCGCCAGGCGCTCGCCGATGCCCAGGCCCAGGGGCGGCTGGTCAGCTTCGAGGTCTGCCCGCGCCTGGTTGCCGAGGTGATCGGCGCCTGGACCGGCGTACCGGTGGAACAACTGGCGCGGGAACACAACGCCAAGGTGATGGGGTTCGCTGACGACCTGCGGGCGCGGATCCGTGGCCAGGAACAGGCGGTCAGCGCCCTGGACCGCGCGATGCGCGCCACCGCGGCCGGGCTGAACAAGCCCGATGCGCCGGTCGGCGTGTTCCTGCTGGTGGGCCCGAGCGGGGTGGGCAAGACCGAGACCGCGCTGGCGCTGGCCGACCTGCTGTATGGCGGCGAGCGTTTCATCACCACCATCAACATGTCCGAGTTCCAGGAGAAGCACACCGTCTCGCGCCTGATCGGCGCGCCGCCCGGCTATGTCGGCTATGGCGAGGGTGGCATGCTCACCGAGGCGGTACGCCAGAAGCCCTATTCGGTGATATTGCTGGACGAGGTGGAGAAGGCCGATCCGGACGTGCTCAACCTGTTCTACCAGATCTTCGACAAGGGCGTGGCCAACGATGGCGAAGGGCGCGAGATCGATTTCCGCAATACCTTGATCCTGATGACCTCCAACCTCGCCAGCGAGCACATCGCCGCGCTTTGCCAGGACGGCGCGCGGCCTTCCGCCGAACTCCTGGAGGAAACCATCCGGCCGGCGCTCAGCCGGCATTTCAAGCCGGCGCTGCTGGCGCGCATGCGCGTGGTGCCTTACTACCCGGTGGGCGGCCCGGTACTGCGCGAGCTGATCGAGATCAAGCTGGAACGCCTCGGCGAGCGTCTGGCGCGCCGTCAACTGGCTTTCGACTACAGCCAGGCGCTGGTGGACCACCTGGCCGAGCGTTGCACCCAGAGCGACAGCGGCGCACGGTTGATCGACCACCTGCTGGACACGCACCTGCTGCCGCTGGTGGCCGACCGTTTGCTGGAAGCGATGGCGCGCGACGAGCGTCTCGAGCGGGTCCATGCGACGCTGGGCGAGCACGGCCGCGTGCTCTGCGAGTTCGCCTGAGGTGGGTGCGATGTTCAGCCGCGTACCGCAACCCCTGGCCTTCGCCGAAGCCCTGCTCGCTCAGTTCGGCGCGCTGTCGCGGGAAACCGACATCGCGGCCCTGCTGGGCGGTTTCGCACGCGCAGTCGGCGAACTCAGCGGCTGCGAGCTGAGCCAGCTGTATCTGCTCGACCAGACCCATACCGCGCTCACCCTCAACGCCGAATGCCGGGACGGCCTGTTGCAGGCGCTGGAGCCGTCGAGCCTGCCGGCGGACTACACCGGCGAGCAGTTGCTGCAGTTCGCCCTGTGCCAGAACCGCGTGGTCAGTCTCGTCGACCTGCCGTCGCGGCTGCACGAGACCGGCTTCCTGCCGGCAGGGGAGCAGCCCTGGCTGTCCCTGCTCTGCGTTCCGCTGGTGAGCCCGGAGAAAACGGTCGAGGGCATGGTGGTCTGCGCCACCCGGCGCCCACTGGACCTGCAGGGATTCGCCCATCCACTGGGCCAGTTGGGCTCGTTCGTGCTGGCCCAGCTGCATCTGCTGCAACGCCTCTCGCAACCCTCCGGCGAGCCGCAGGGACCGTCCAGCGCGCCGGTGGTCAGCGGCTACGGGCTGATCGGCAGGAGCGCGGCGATGCGTGAGACCTGCCGCCTGATCAGCAAGGTCCTGCACAACCCCTATACCGTGTTGCTGCAGGGCGAGACCGGTACCGGCAAGGAGGTGGTCGCACGGGCGATCCACGAGTACGGCCCGCGGCGAGCACAGGCGTTCGTGGTGCAGAACTGCGCGGCGTTTCCGGAAAACCTGCTGGAAAGCGAGCTGTTCGGCTACCGCAAGGGCGCCTTTACCGGTGCCGAGCGCGATCGTCCCGGGTTGTTCGATGCCGCGGATGGCGGAACCCTGCTGCTCGACGAAATCGGCGACATGCCCCTGTCGCTCCAGGCCAAGCTGTTGCGCGTGTTGCAGGAAGGCGAGATTCGCCCGCTCGGCGGCAACGACACGCACAAGGTCGATGTACGCATCATCGCCGCTACCCACCGTGACCTCGCCCTGCTGGTCCGCGATGGCAAGTTCCGCGAAGACCTCTACTACCGGCTGGCGCAGTTTCCCATCGAGTTGCCGCCGTTGCGCCAGCGCGAGGGCGACGCCCTCGAACTGGCCCGGCATTTCGCCGAACGCGCCTGCGTGTTCCTGCGCCGCGCGCCGCTGGGCTGGTCCGCGGAAGCGCTGGAACTGCTCGACGGCTATGGCTTTCCCGGCAACGTTCGGGAGCTGAAGGGACTGGTGGAATGCGCGGTACTGCTCTGCGAAGGCGATGTGCTGCTGGCCGAACACTTTTCCCTGCGCGCGCCCCCGGAAGCGGAGGCGCCGCTCAAGCTGCGCGAGCACCTGGAGCAGATCGAGCGCGACCTGCTGCTCGCCTGCCTGCGCAGGAACGCTGGCAACCAGACCCTCGCCGCGCGCGAACTGGGTCTGCCGCGCCGAACCCTGATCTATCGCATGGGACGCCTGAACATTCATTTCGGCGATCCCCGGACCTGAAGCCCATGATCGAGATTTCCTTCCATCCAGCCCTGCCGGGCGCGCGCCTGGAGCGCGGCGTCCGCAGCCCTTCCATGGAGACTCCCTGATGCCTGTTCGTCACTGGCCC
Source organism: Pseudomonas sp. HMSC057H01 (assembly GCF_001836405.1). Taxonomy (NCBI): domain Bacteria; kingdom Pseudomonadati; phylum Pseudomonadota; class Gammaproteobacteria; order Pseudomonadales; family Pseudomonadaceae; genus Pseudomonas; species Pseudomonas sp. HMSC057H01. The sequence continues at coordinate 12,117 of NZ_KV828460.1, forward strand.
GCCGTGCTTCTGGCCCTGGCCGTCCTCTGCGGCCTCGCCGGTTGCAGCGGCAACTACAAATTCAACGACGGCGACTATCGCCCGCTTGGCGATCCGCAGGCGGTCAATCGCGGCAAGTGACCGCAAGGAGCGATCTCATGGAACTGGTATTGGAAATGCTCAGCGCCAAGCAATTCGTACCGACGGAGCTGTGCAGCAAGACCTTCGGCAGGAACGGCGGCCTCATCGGCCGCGGCGGTGAGTGCGACTGGGCGATTCCCGATCGCAAGCGGCACCTGTCCAAGCAGCATGCGCGGGTCAGCTATCGCAACGGCGCGTTCTACCTGACCGACACCAGCAGCAACGGCATCCGCGCCGGCAACGGCAGCCGCCTGCCGCATGGCGAGCCGCAGCGCATCGAGCAGGACAGCGTCTTCCTGCTCGGCGACTTCGAGATCCGCGCGCGGTTGCTGCGCGAGCCCGACGAGCTCGCCATGGACGTCGGGCGGCCGCAGCCGGCGGGCAGCATCATTCCGGACGATGCCTTCCTGGCCCTCGATCCGTTGCAGGCGCTCGACCAGGACGGTGCAGATGCCTACGAACTCGACGACCTGAGCGCGATTGCCCAGCCCAGCCAGGAGGCCGGGGCGCGTGCGGACTACGCGCGGATCGACATGGAAAGCCTGGTCGTACCGGAGCTGGTGCCCGCCCCGGCGGCTCCGCAGGAACCCGTGGAAAGTCCGCGTCCGGGTCACGACGAAGCCTTCTGGCAGCGTTTCGGCCAGGCCCTGGGAATGGACCTCGAAGGCCTCGACGGCGCTGCGCGCGAAGCGCTGGCGATCAACGCCGCCGGTTTGCTGCGGCAGTGCATCGGCGGCTTGCAGCAGAGCCTGCGGACCCGCAGCGAACTGAAGAACGAACTGCGCCTGTCGCTGAGCACGTTGCGCGATACCGGCAAGAATCCCTTGCGCTTCAGCGCCGATGCCGGCGAGGCGCTGGGTCATCTGCTACGGGATGGCAAGCCTGGCCAGTTGAGTGGCGAACAGGCCGTCGCACGCAGTTTCCGCGACCTCCAGGCGCACCAGGTGGCGCTGCTCGGCGCCAGCCGGGCGGCGGTGCGCGCGACCCTCGAGCATTTCTCGCCGCAGCAGCTGACCCTGCGTTTCGAGCGCGACGGCCGCCGGCCGTTGCTGGCCACCTCGGGCAGCCGCTGGCGTGCCTATGGTCGCTACCACCAGTCGCTATGCCAGGACGACGACTGGAGCGAGCGCCTGCTGGCACGTGATTTCGCCCAGGCCTACGAAGAGCAGGTTCGCCTGATTTCCACCCTCTACACCGAGCACCAAGGATGATCGCCATGTCTCGTCGCCCGATTCCGCCAGCCAGGGCGCTGGCCATGCTCGCCGTCCTGGCGCTGCTGGCCGGCTGTTCCACGCTGTCGCCGTATTCCAGACTGACCAAGCTCGACCTCGCCCTGAGCGCCGGCGAGCGGGTCAATCCCGACCTCAATGGCCGGCCGTCGCCGGTGGTAGTGCGGCTGTTCGAGCTGAAGCACCCGGTGGCGTTCGAGAACGCCGACTTCTTCAGCCTCTACGAACGTCCCAAGGAGACCCTGGACCCCGACCTGGTGACCAGCGAGGAGCTGGAGCTGCGGCCCGGCGAGCGGGTCGAACTCAAACTCAGCGTGGAGGAGGGGAGCCGCTACGTGGGCGTGCTCGCCGCCTACCGCGATCTCGGCGAGGCAAGCTGGCGCTACGTGGTGCCGGTCACGGCGAAAGAGCTGACCCGGGTAGAGCTGAAGCTGGGCCGGAAGGGCATCCTGAATGCCGGCGAACTGCTCGGCAAGGCGGGTGACGCGCGATGAACGTGCACAAGATCGTCTGGCAGGAAGGCATGCTGCTGCGCCCGCAGCATCTGCAACACAACGACCGCTACTACGACAACCAGATGAAGGCCCGGACCCAGTTGCTGGGCAGCTACAACTGGGGCTTCCTCGCCCTGGAGCTGGACCGCCAGTTCCTCAACATGGGCAAGCTGGTGATCAGCCAGGCCTCCGGCGTACTGCCCGACGGCAGCCTGTTCGAACTCGGCGGCAACACCGAGCCGCTCGCCCTCGACGTGCCGCCCAATACCTCGAACGTGCCGATCTACCTGGCCCTGCCGCTGGTCACCGGTAACCACATCGAGGCGCGCCGGCCGGAGCAGGCCGAGGTCCTGGCGCGCTATACCGCCTACGATCTGGAGGTGGCGGACTCCAACGCCGGCGAGGATTCCATGGTGCAGGTCAGCTGCGCGCGGCCGGATTTTCGCCTGCTGCTCGGCGAGCAGCAGAGCGACCAGGCCTACGTCAAACTGAAGGTGGCGGTGGTGCTGGATACCACGCCGGACGGGGTGATCAGCCTCGACCCCGACTTCGTGCCGAGCTACCTCCACGCCCACGCATCCGCCTACCTGCTGTCCTGCCTGAAGGAGGTGATCAGCATGCTCGGCCATCGCGGCGACACCATCGCCGAGCGTATCCGGTCCAATGGCAAGGTCGGCGGCGCGGAGGTCGGCGATTTCATGATGCTGCAACTGATCAATCGCACCGAGTTGCTGCTGCGCCACTACCTGGGATTGGAGCAGGTGCATCCGGAGCAGTTGTACCGGGTGCTGCTGACCATGCTCGGCGACCTCGCCACCTTCGGCAGCGAGAGCAAGCGTCCGCGCCTGGACAGCCGTTACCAGCACAGCGACCAGGGCGCCAGCTTCCGCAGGCTGATGGAGGCGATTCGCCAGGTCCTGTCGATGGTGCTCGAGCAGCATGCCATCGAACTGCCTCTCCAGGCCCGCCAGTACGGCATCCTGGTCTCGCCCCTGCACGACCACAAGCTGCTCGGCAGCGCCTCGTTCGTGCTCGCCGCCAGTGCCAATTGCGAGTCGGAGGAACTGCGCCAGCGCCTGCCCGCGCATCTCAAGGTGGGTGCGGTCGAGCACATTCGCCAGTTGGTCAACCTGCACCTGCCGGGGATCCGGGTCAAGCCGCTGCCGGTGGCGCCGCGGCAGATCCCGTTCCACTCCAACAAGACCTATTTCATTCTCGAACCCAACGCCGAGGATATGACCCAGCTGGAGCGCTCCGGCGGTTTCGCGTTCCACGTATCCGGCGAGTTCTCCGAGCTTGAACTGAAATTCTGGGCCATCAGGAACTGAACATGATCAAGGAAAGGGAATACCACGAGGACGAGAAGACCGTCCTCCTCGATCACCAGGGACAGGTACCGGCCCAGGGGCCGCTGACCGATTTCGCCGAACCGCCGCGCTTCGAGCAGCTCGAGGAGCGGATGATCTACGCGGCGCGCCTGCGTCCGGGCGAGGCCTTCAACGTCAGCCTGAACCCGCTGGTGGCGGCGGCTTCCGAACTGCTTTCGGAAGTGGTCCGGCTCAAGCACAGCAGCGTGCTGGAGAACCTTGCGGCGCTCAAGGAGCGGTTGACCTCCGCCATGAAGCTCTTCGAATTCCGCGCCGTGCAGGATGGCGTGGAAAACAGCCAGGTCATGGCGGCGCGCTACGTGCTGTGCACGGTGGTCGACGAGGCGGTGGTGACCACCCCGTGGGGCAACGAAAGCGAATGGTCGAAGATCAGCCTGCTGAGCAGCTTCCATAACGAGACCTTCGGCGGCGAGAAGTTCTTCCAGTTGCTCGACCGGCTGTCGAAGAACCCGGTCAAGCATCTGCCGATGCTGGAGCTGATGTACCTCTGCCTGGCCCTCGGCTTCGAGGGCAAGTACCGGGTGATGGCTCGCGGCGTGCTCGACCTGGACGGTATTTCCGATGCGCTCTACCGGCAGATCCGCCAGTTGCGCGGCGACGTGCCGCGCGAACTGTCGCCGCACTGGCAGGGGCTCAGCGACCAGCGTCGCGGCCTGGTGCGGATCGTGCCCTGGTGGATGGTGGCGCTGTTCACCCTGGTCTGCCTGGTGGTGATGTATTCGGGATTCGCCTGGGTTCTCGGCGAGCAACGCGACACGGTGCTGCAGCCTTACCAGTCGCTCGATGCGGCGGCAGGACAGCCCGGTTCGTAAACACAGGGACGCGAAATGAAAAACTTCTTCAAGAAAGTCGGCGCCTTCCTGCGCAAGACGTGGGTCTGGACGCTGCTGCTGGTACTCCTGGCGGCATTGCTGGTGTGGTTCGTCGGGCCGCTGCTGGCGGTCGCCGACTACAAGTTCTGGGAAAGCCCGACCTCGCGGTTGCTGAGCATCAGTCTGATGTTCCTGGTCTGGGGGCTGGCGATGGTCTTCGTCAGCTGGCGCGCCGGAGTGCGGCGCAAGGCCGTCGAGGACAGCGACGAGGGCCAGGAGCGCCTGCGCCGTGACGGTCTGATCGAAGACGAACAGAAGGAATTGCGCAGCCGCTTCAAGGACGCCTTGCGCACCCTGAAGACCTCCAGCCTGTACCGCGGTCGTAGCGAGCGCTGGCGCAACGAGCTGCCCTGGTACCTGCTGATCGGCCCGCAGGGAAGCGGCAAGACCAGCCTGCTGGACTTTTCCGGACTGGAGTTCCCGATCAACCGGATCGACCGCAAGCTGACCCGCGATACCGCCGGCACGCGCTACTGCGACTGGTACTTCGCCGACCACGGCGTCCTGATCGACACCGCCGGGCGCTACCTGACCCAAGCCGACGGCGAGGTCGACGGGGGCGCCTGGGCGACCCTGCTCGGCCTGTTGCGCAAGCGCCGCCGCGCACGGCCGCTGAATGGCGTGATGGTGTCGATTCCGGTGGAAACGTTGCTCAGCGACGACGAGATGGCGCTGGATACGCTGGCTCGCCAGGTGCGCGCGCGCCTGCAGGAAATCCAGCAGACCCTGCACCTCGATCTGCCGGTCTACCTGGTGCTGAGCAAGGCCGACCAGTTGCTCGGCTTCGACGAGTTCTTCGACCAGTTGAGCCGCGAGGAGAGCGACCAGGTTCTGGGCACCAGCTTCGGCAAGGAGCAGAACGGCACCGATGTGACGGTCCTGCGCCAGGCGTTCGAGGACCTTCTGCGACGCCTGAACAGCCAGGTGATCATGCGCATCCACCAGGAGCGCGATACTCTGCGTCGCGGTCGCATCCTCGACTTCCCGCACCAGCTTGGCCAGATCGGCGAGCGGTTGTGCCTGTTCGTCGAACTCGCCTTCACCGGCAATCGCTACCAGCGCGCCAGCCGCCTGCGCGGCTTCTACCTGACCAGCGCGCCGCACCTGGCCCAGCAGCTGGATGAGGACACCGCCGGCATCGGCGCCAACCTGGGGATCGCCAGCGGCCTGCTGCCGACCCTGCGCAACGGGCGCTCGCGCTTCATCCATCACCTGCTGAGCCAGGTGATCTTCCCCGAGGCCAACCTGGCAGGTCTCGATCGCCGCGAGCGCACGCGCATCCACTGGGGCCAGCGCGCCCTGTACGTCGGTTCGCTGGCGCTCCTTCTGCTATTCGGCCTGCTCTGGGCTGGCGGTTTCTCGGCCAACCACGAGCGCCTGGAGCGGGTCCGCGAGCTGGCGCAGCAATGGGCCCAGCAGCGCCAGGCGCTTGGCGAGCGCGACGACGCCATGGCGGCGCTGAAGACGCTGGATAGCAGCTATGCGGCGACCACCGTGTTTCCGCCCAAAGGCGAAGTCTCGCTGCACGAGCGCGCCGGGCTGTACCAGGGCAACGAGGTCAACCCGCCGCTGACCGCTGCCTATCGCCGCGAGCTGGAGACGCAACTGCTGCCGCGCGTGGCGCGGATGCTCGAAGCGCAGATCCGCGGCAACATGCAGAATCGCGAACGCCTGCTCAACAGCCTGCGGGCCTACCTGATGCTGAATCTGCGCGAGCGCCGCGAGAACGGATGGCTCAAGGACTGGGTGGCTACCGACTGGTCGCAGCGCTATGCCGGCAACGGCACCGTGCAGAATGGCCTGAACACGCATTTCGCCCGTCTGCTCGAGCAACCGTTCAGCTATCCGCTGAACGACACCCTGGTGGCCCAGGCACGCCAGGTGCTGCGCAGCGAGTCCCTGGCCAACGTGGTCTACCGGGTGCTGCGCGAACAGGCGCGAAGCCTGCCCGAGTATCGCTTCGGCCAGCACCTGGGGCCGCAGGCCGGTCTGTTCGTCGGCACCGACTACGTGATCCCGGGGTTCTACACCCAGCAGGGCTACCAGCAGTACTTCGTGGTCCAGGGCGCCAGCCTGGTCAACGACATCCTTCGCGACAACTGGGTCCTGGGCGAGGGCAGCGGGATCAGCGACATGGACCTGCGGCGCCTGATGGTCGAACTCGAGCAGTTGTATTTCCGCGACTACGCGAACTTCTGGAGCGAGGCGGTCGGACGCCTGGGCCTGCTGCCGTTCAACGATGCCGGCGAGGGCGCCGACCAGGTTTCCGGGCTGCTCGCCGCCAACTCGCCGATCCTCCAGTTGTTGCTGGAGGTCCGTGAGAACACCCGTTTCCCGGTCCTGGCGGAGAGCGCCGAGGCGCTGGCAGAGGCCAGCGACAAGGCCGCGGAAAAGGGCGGCAAGCTGGGCAAGGCGGCCGCCGCGGCGGCCGGCAAGGCCAGGGACGCGTTGGCGAAGAACCTGCCGGATACCGCGAAGAAGTCCCTGCAACGCCGCTTCGAGCCCCTGCATCGCCTGCTCGACGATAACAACGGCCCGGCGGCCGACCTCACCCCGCTGTTGCAGGCGCTCAACGAGTTGCAGTTGCAACTCGCCGGACTGGCGCGCGCCAGCCAGCCGGAGCAGGCGGCTTTCGACATGGCGAAGAGCCGCATGGGCGGCCAGCGCGATGCCCTGAGCAACCTGCGCAACGCCTCCGCGCGACTGCCGCGACCGCTCGGCGGATGGTTCAGCGTGCTGGCCGAAGACGCCTGGCGGCTGGTCCTCGGCGATGCCTACCTGTACCTCAACCAGCGCTACCAGAGCGAGCTGTACGGTTTCTACAGCAAGGCGATCAACAAGCGCTACCCGTTCAACGCGCACAGCGCCAGCGATGTCGCGGTCAGCGATTTCCGCGAGTTCTTCAAGGCGCAGGGCGTCGCCGAACGCTTCTTCGAAACCTACATGCGGCCCTTCGTCAGCGGCGACCCGGGCAGCTACCGCCTGCGCAGCGTGGACGGCTACAGCCTGCCGATGTCCAAGGTCTATCTCGACCAGATGGGCACGGCCCAGGTGATTCGCCAGAGCTTCTTCGCCGAGAACCCGGCCGAGCCGCAGGTGCGCTTCCGTCTGGAGCCCTATACCCTCGATCCTGGCGTCAGCCGCGCCGAGTTCCGTTTCGACGGTCAATCCATGGAATACCGCCACGGCCCGATCGTGCCGATGTCGTTCAAGTGGCCCAGCGACGCCGACGGCGGCCGCACCAGCCTGGTGCTGGAGAAGATGGCCGGGCGACCGGTGGGAATCGAACGCAATACCGGGCCCTGGTCGCTGTTCAGGCTGTTCGACCTGATGCAGACCGAGTACCTCAGCGGGCGTGACGTGATGGTGCTCAAGGCCGACCTGGGCGGCCTGCGCGCCAACTACCTGCTGCTCGCCCAGCGCACGCCGAATCCGTTCGATCTCGCGGTCCTGCGCAGCTTCCGCATGCCGGTGCAGCTCTGATGCAACGCACCGAGCCCTGGCGCAGCGCGGCGCGCACGGATCGCGGCAAGGTCCGCGCGCGCAACGAGGATGCCTTCCTGGACTGCCCGGATCGCGGGCTCTGGGTGGTCGCCGATGGCATGGGCGGGCACCAGGCCGGCGACCTGGCCAGCCGGATGATCGTCACCAGCCTGGCGGAACTGCCGGCCCGGGCGGGATTCGACGAGCGCCTGAACGCGATGCGCCAGTGCCTGCACTGGCTCAACCGGCGCCTGGGCGAGGAACTCACCCTCAGCGCCGAACGCGGCGACAGGATCATCGGCAGTACGGTGGTGGCGCTGGTCGTGGAGGGTTCGCGGGCGGCCTGCGTGTGGGTCGGCGACAGCCGCTGCTACCTGTGGCGCGGCCAGCGGCTGTACCAGCTGTCCCGCGACCACTCGCTGTTGCAGCGACTGGTCGACGAACGGCGGATGGATATCGAGCAGGCGCGCGCCTATCCCTCGGCGCGCGCGCTGACCCGTGCCGTCGGCGCCAGCGAACAACTGGTGCTGGACGTGTTGGAACTGGAGGTGCATCCCGGTGATGTCTTCCTGCTCTGCAGCGACGGGCTCTACGAAGAGCTGAGCGCCGATGCGCTGGGCCGCGCGTTGAGCCTGGCATCGCCGCAGGTGGCGGTGGAGCGGCTGTTCGACGGCGCCCTGAGCGGCGCCGCGCGGGACAACCTGACGGCCGTGGTGATCCGTCAATGAACGAACCGCTGTCGTCGCTGGAGCTGCTGCCGGAGGAGGAGGGCGGCGCGAACCTGACCTATTTCGCCTTCGCCGCCCCGACCGCCTCGGCGCCGGACCTGCCGGCGGTGTTGCCCGGTCCGCTGCCGGACGTTCTTTCCGGGCGCTACCGTCTGGAGCGGATGCTCGGCGCCGGCGGCATGGGCACGGTATACCGTGCCCGGGACCTGCTCCATGAGCAGTTCGGCGACCCGGCGCCGCTGGTAGCATTGAAGCTGCTCAACGAATCGGTCGCCGAGTCACCCGACGCCAGCGCCTTGCTCTATAGCGAGTTCGCCCTGACCCGGCGCTTGCGCCATCCGAACGTCGTGCGTCTGTTCACCTTCGACGTCGACACCGTCTGCCAGCGCGCCTACATCGTCATGGAACTCATGCCTGGCCTGCCGCTCGATCGCCTGCTCTGCGAGCGTCCCGAAGGCCTGCCCTGGTCCGAGTTGAGCGCGATCGCCCGGCCGTTGCTGGACGCCCTGGCCTATGTCCACGAACAAGGGGTGCTGCATGGCGACCTGAAGCCGAGCAACGTGATGCTCGGCGAGGAGGGCGTGCGGCTCTTCGACTTCGGCCTCGGCCAGGCGCAGGCAGGCATCCTGGACGGCCTGCCGCAGCTCAGCCGGGGCCGCATCGACGCCTGGACCCCGGGCTACGCCGCTCCCGAACTGCTCGAGGGTGCGCCGTTGTCGCCGGCAGCCGACCTGTATGCGCTGGCCTGCGTCCTCTACGAACTGGCCGACGGTCGCCATCCGTTCCGCCGCCTGCCCTCGAACCAGGCCCGGGAGCAGGGGCTGGAGCGCCAGCTGCGCGCGCCCGGACACCTGCCTCGGCGCTGCTGGCCGGCGCTGCGTACCGCCCTGAGCCTCGACCCCGAACGGCGCTGCATCGGCGTCCGCGAATTGCAGGAAGCGCTGGGCGCGCGGCGTTCCTGGCTGGCCGGCGTTCTTGCCCGTTGAGCCGGCGGCGCTCGGTTTGCAGGACCTCTACGGCCGCTCTCCGCAAGCGCTCTGCAGGGCGATACGATTGCCTTCGCTGTCCCTGATCTCGGCGATGAACACGCCGTCGCCAAGCGGCGTCTTCGGGAAGAGGATTTCGCTGCCTTCGCCGAGGGCCCGGGCAAGGACGACATCCAGGTCCGCGACATTCAGGTAGATGATCGCCCCATGTAGCGTAGGCACGTAGACGTCGCCCTCGGCGAGTGCGCCGCTGGCACCGTCACGGCCTTCCTCGAAGGGGAAATGCGCCATTCTGCTTCCGTGCAGGGTGGCTACCTCGCCGAACGCCACTCCGAACACCGAGGCGTAGAAACGCATCGCCCTCTCCAGGTCGGACACCGGTATTTCCACGTGCGCGATCAGGTTCATTTCCTTCCTGTCCTGTCGGGACCACTGGTGACGCCGCTTTCCGGCGACGATGGCGGATGTTCAGCCGCGCGAAACCGAGCGGATCGAGCGGGCATGCCGCCGCGAGGGGGGGCGAATGAATTCATGCGAAATTCATTAACATCTTGTCCCGCTTGACCGGCGTCAATACCCGTACTGCGTCACAAAAATACCCTGGCCCCAGGCCGTTCGGAAAGGCCGTTCGCTGTTCGCTTGGGGGAAGTCATCATGGCGCATCTGGTCTGGCAGGATGACCTGAATACCGGTATTCAGGTCATCGACAATCAACACAAACGCATCGTCGAGATGATCAATCACCTGCACGACGCCCAGCAAGGCAAGGAACACGCGGCGATCGCCGAGGTGATCGAGGAGCTGGTGGACTACACGCTGTCGCACTTCGCCTTCGAGGAAACCCTGATGGAGGATGCCGGCTACCAGTTTTCCCGGGCGCACAAGAAGATCCACGAGCTGTTCATCCGCCGGGTCTCCGAATACCGGGTGCGCTTCCAGGCCGGCGAGGATGTCGGCGACGAACTCAAGGGCTTGCTCTCGCGCTGGCTGTTCAACCACATCCGCAACGACGACGCCGGTTACGTGGATGCGGTACGCCACAGCATGTCCGAACTGGTCAAGGACAAGAGCGAGGGCGGTTGGTTGTCGCGCTCGATGAAGCGCTTCTTCGGCTGATCGCCGGGGAGGGAAACGCAAAACCGGCCCAGAGGGGCCGGTTCTTTCGCCAGCGGACCTGGCCTCAGCGGATCAGGCTGAGGAATTCGCTGCGGGTGGCGGCGTTGTCGCGGAATTCGCCGAGCATCACCGAAGTGACCATGGACGAGTTCTGCTTCTCCACGCCGCGCATCATCATGCACATGTGCTGGGCCTGGATCACCACCGCGACGCCGAGGGCGCCGGTGACCTGCTGAACCGCCTCGGCGATCTGCCGGCTCATGTTCTCCTGGATCTGCAGGCGGCGGGCGTACATGTCGACGATCCGCGCGACCTTCGACAGGCCGAGCACCTTGCCGTTCGGAATATAGGCCACGTGGGCCTTGCCGATGAAGGGCAGCAGGTGGTGCTCGCAGAGCGAGTACAGCTCGATGTCCTTGACCAATACCATTTCGCTGTTGTCGGAGCTGAACAGGGCACCGTTGACGACTTCTTCCAGGCTCTGTTGGTAGCCGCGGCACAGGTACTTCATGGCCTTGGCGGCACGCTTGGGCGTGTCCAGCAGACCTTCGCGGTTAACGTCCTCGCCGAGCTGGGTGAGGATCGAGGAGTAGTGTTGTTCCAGGGACATGAGCGTTCCAGTCAGACGATTACCAGCGCGGAGGGTAGGACGTCGCCGGGCCGCTGGCAAGACTCGGCGCTTGCCGGCTACTCGTCGCGGCCTTCGAGCATGGTCCTGCGCAGCATCACGTAGGCCGAGCCGGTGCCGCCGTGGCGTGGCAGGCAGGAGGTGAAACCGAGCACCTGCGGGTGTTGGCGCAACCAGGTATTGACGTGGCTTTTCACCAGCGGGCTGCGTCCGTCCTTGCGCGCGGCCTTGCCATGGGTCACGCGCACGCAGCGGATTTCCAGGCGGGTGGCCTCGGCAAGGAAGTCCCACAGCGTCTGCCGGGCCTTCTCCACGCTCATGCCGTGCAGGTCGAGGCTACCGTCGAAGGGCACCAGGCCCTGCTTGAGCTTGCGCAACTGGCTTTCCTGGACGCCGTCGCGGGCCCAGGACAGCTCGTCCTCGGGGCCGACGTCGATGACGAACTGGTCGGACAGGCCGTCGACGCGGATTTCGTCGTTGCGCACGCTGGCATTGAGCTGGCGCTGCTTGAGTTGCTGGCGGTCGTTGCGAGGTTTGCCGGTATCGGCTCGATCGACCGAGATGCGCTTGACGCCGCGCATCTCGCTCTTGAACAGGGAAAAGTCGTCGTCTTGCATGGGAGCCTCCGCGAAGCGGCGCAGTTTACCGGATCGGCCGCACGCCGGCAGCCCGCTCAGTCGCGCTTTTTCATCAGGTTCGGCGACAGGCTCAGGTCGCTGTTGCGGCGGCTGCGGCGGCGGCTGAAACGCCAGAAGAACACGCCGAGGCAGAGCGACAGCAGGCCAAGGGCCAGCAATACGCCGCCGGCGGCGGGTTCGATATGCAGCATGCCGACAGCCGGCTGGCGGCCGATCAAGGCCGAGGTGCCGGCCAGCGACAGCAGCACGCCCAGGCTCGCCACCAGGGCCGCGAACGCCGCCGCCAGGCGCCAGCGCCAGATTCTCGGCCGGCGCGGGCGCAGCCGGCGCGCATCGAAACTATCGGACAGCTTCATCCCGACTTCCTCGTGTGTCATCGGGGCTAGGACCGGAACCTTCCGGCCGGGTTCCCGGATTCCCGGGAGCCGTGGGCAAACCGTGCGCCACTCGTCTTCTCGCCGCAAGCCATGGCCCTGCAGGCAGACTAGTCCTCCGCAGGGCGGGACGGGAGGGCGGCTGGATGGGCGGTCAGAGCAGTTCCCGGGCCTGGGCGACGATCGCCGCGAAGTTGTCGCCGAGGGCGGCGATCTCGGCGCGTTGCAGGTCCGCGGCGCTCAGGACCCCGCCGTTCAGGGTGGGTATGTCGCGGGTGGCGCAGGCGCTGTCGGCGAGGGTGCAGCGGTAGCCGTAGTCCTTGGCCGCGCGCACGGTGGTGCTGACGCTGGAATGGGTCATGAAACCGCAGACGATCAGGTCGAGACGGCCGTGGTTCTGCAGCAGGTCGTGCAGCTCGGTGCCGGAGAAGGCATTGGGCAGGCGTTTCTCCACGACCTTTTCCCCGGCTTCCGGTTGCAGTTCCGGGAGGAACTGGCCGCGCGGACCCTGCGGATCGAACAGGCCACCCTGGATACCCAGGTGGCGCACATGCACGATGGGCGTACCGTTGGCGCGGGCCGCCTGCACCAGCACGCCGATTTCCGCGGCGGCAGCGTCCAGGCCTGGCAGGCTCAGGGCGCCGCTGCGGTACTCTTCCTGGGCATCGATGATCAGCAAGGTGCTCTGCCGAAGGGGGGCTGGCGGGTAGCCGCGTCCGCTGATCTGCAAAAGGGTGAGCGGATGAGGCATGTCACTACTCCTGAGAAGGCACATGCCTTTCATTCTGGCCCCTATCGGCGAGCCTGTGAACCTTTGCCGCATGCGCACTAAAGTGGTATGGACTTCCCGCGCTGGAGGCCAGCTCCGGCGCGATCGGCTAGAATGTCGCCCTTTTGTGCGTTGCGAGGAGCAATTCCGTCATGTCCGAGTCCCGTCTGCTCACCCTGCGCGACTACATCCGCTGGGCTGTCAGCCGTTTCCACGCCGCCGGCCTGTTCTTCGGTCACGGCACCGACAATGCCTGGGACGAGGCGCGCCACCTGGTTCTGGGCTCCCTGCACCTTCCCTGGGAAATTTCTGACAGCTACCTGGATTGTCGCCTGGAAGACGATGAACGCGCCGAGCTGGCGGAGATCCTCCGGCGGCGCATCGAGGAACGGATTCCGGCGGCCTACCTGCTGGGCGAAGCCTGGTTCTGCGGGATTCCCTTCAGCGTCGACGAACGCGTGCTGGTGCCGCGCTCGCCTATCGCCGAACTTATCGAACAGCGCTTCGCGCCCTGGCTGCCGGCCGAGCCGGCGCGAATCCTCGACCTCTGCACCGGTTCCGGCTGCATTGGCATCGCCTGCGCCTATGCGTTCGAGCAGGCGGAGGTGGTGCTCGCCGACCTGTCCTTCGATGCGCTGGAAGTGGCCAACGTCAATATCGAGCGCCACGACCTCGGCGAGCGGGTCTACACCGTCCAGGGCGACGGTTTCGCCGGGCTGCCCGGCCAGCGCTTCGACCTGATCGTGTCCAATCCGCCCTACGTGGATGCCGAGGACTTCGCCGACATGCCGGCGGAGTTCCATCATGAGCCTGAACTCGGCCTGGCCTGCGGTGACGACGGCCTGGACCTGGTGCGACGGATGCTCGCCGAGGCGGCCGACCACCTCAGCGAGAAAGGCCTGCTGATCGTCGAGGTAGGCAACAGCGAGGTCCATGTGCAAGCGCTTTATCCGGAAGTGGACTTCACCTGGCTGGAGTTCGAGCACGGCGGCCACGGGGTGTTCATGCTGTCCGCCGCGCAGTGCCGCGAGCACCGGGAACTGTTCCGTTCGCGCTTGGAAAAGTGATCGGAGGCGGCTGGCGCCGCCGGTTCAGTGAGTGGCGATCCAGATCAGCAGGCCGGCCTGGAACACCGCGAAGGCGGTCAGGCAGGCGATGGTGAAGCGCAAGCTGGTGTCGTCGCGGCGGTAGTGGTTGATGCGCTGTTCCAGTTGGCGGATCTCCGCATCCTGGGCCTGCAGGGTCTGCTCGGCCTGTTCCAGCATCGCCGCGGCGTCCAGCAGCGGCACGATCTGCACCTTGTCCTTGTGCCAATCGCTGTGCAGCTCACTGACCCGGCCGGCGCTGTAGCGGGCCTTGAGCAACCGCTGGTCCTCATAGCTGACGTCGAAGCCCTGGGCGCGGATGAAATGGTCGCGGCGCAGGCGTGCGTCTTCGGTCAGGCCATCCTTCAGCGCCAGTGCGCCGCCTTCCACCTTGTAGTGGGCCCAGCGTCGTTGCGCCCAGGCGATCGCCTGGGCCAGCAGGAAACGGCCCAGCCCGCGGTTCAAGGGTTCCAGGCTGAGCCCGGCGTCCGAACCGAAACGTACTTCCTTGTTGCGATGATCGGCCCAGACCTCCAGCAGGTTCTGCTCCTTGCGCAGCATCAGGCCTGGCACCTGGATGCTCAGGCGCAGCAGGCTCTGGTCCGCGCTGTGCCGTTCGACCCTGCCGAGCTGGACGAAGCGCAGGGGGCGGGCGCCGGTCGCGCGGTCGGTGGGCAGCGGCGCCAGGCGGAGCAGGCGGAAATGCTCCGGCGCCAGTTCGGCCCAGGGGTGCGGCGGTTTCTTCTCGGCTTCTTCTGCGGCCGGTTGGGTATCGCTATCGATCATCGGACATCCTCTGGCCGGCCGCCTTCACGGGCCGGCTTTCAGAACTTGTCGGCGCGGGAAGCGATTTCTGTAGCGGCTCAGCGGCCTTTTTCCGCGTCTGCGCCGCGCAGGATGAAGCGGCTGACCGCCTCGACCAGTTGCCGGGCCAGCGGCAGGTTCGGGTCGTTGTAGGCGGAAAGCTGCTGCAGACCGGTGCTCGGGGCGATCCGCAGGATGTGGTTCATGCCGTCGATGAGCACCAGTTGCGAGTCGGGCTTGGCCCGCTGGAGCGCCTTGGCGTCGGCGACGCCGACCTGGATGTCATTGCGGCCCTGGACGATCAGGGTCGGGATGCGCAGGCGGCCGAACGCGCGGGCCGGGTCTTCGCGGAACAGCGAGATCAGGTACGGCTGCACGCTGGGTCGGAGCAGGCTGGAGAGCGTCGGCGGGATATCGCTGCGGGTCTCGCCGGCCTTCAGCGAAGCCAGCACCGAGTCGGCCTGGCGCAGTTGCGCCGGCGGCAGGCGACCGCGCAGTTGCTCGCGCAACACCCGGTCGATGGGTTGGCCGCTGCCGGCGATGGCGATCAATTCCTCGGCCGGCGTGCGAGGCGCCGCCAGGCTGGCGATCAGCGCGCCTTCGCTATGGCCGACCAGGATCAGCCGGGAGAAGCGCGGGTCGCGGGCCAGCCGCTCGCTCCAGGCGACCACGTCGTCGACATAGACGCCGACGCTGAGGTCTTCCTCGCGCGGCGCCGCCGCCAGGCTGCGGGCGACTCCCCGCTTGTCGTAGCGCACGCTGGCGATTCCGCGTTCGGCCAGGGCCTCGGCGAGACGCAGCAGGTAGCGGTTGTTGCCGCCGAAGGGGTTGTTGCCGTCGCGGTCGGTGGGACCGGAGCCGGCGACCAGCAGGACCACCGGCGGCGGCACGGCGCTGCGCGGCAGCAGCAAGGAGCCGC
>NZ_KV828460.1:27849-159660 GCF_001836405.1 Pseudomonas sp. HMSC057H01
CACGGCGCTGCGCGGCAGCAGCAAGGAGCCGCGCAGCACGCCGTGCCCGGTGTCCAGGTCGTAGGGGCGGTGCAGGATGCTGTTGGGAGCGGCGTGGGCCAGGCTGGCGAGCAGGCAGAACAGGGCGAGGAGGGCGCGCGGCATGGAGGTCTTCATGGGCCGATGATAGCGCTTTGATCGCGTCCTCCGGGGAAGGTTCGCAGGCCCGTCCTTGACGGGTATACTCCGATGTCTTTCCCTCTCGTCCTCACGCGGAGCCTCGCATGTCCGGCAACACCTACGGCAAGCTCTTCACCGTCACCACCGCAGGCGAAAGCCACGGCCCGGCGCTGGTCGCCATCGTCGATGGGTGCCCCCCGGGGCTGGAACTGTCCGCCCGGGACCTGCAACGCGACCTCGACCGGCGCAAGCCCGGCACCAGCCGGCACACCACCCAGCGCCAGGAAGCCGACGAGGTGGAGATTCTTTCCGGGGTGTTCGAGGGCAAGACCACCGGCACGCCGATCGGCCTGCTGATCCGCAACACCGACCAGAAGTCCAAGGACTACTCGGCGATCAAGGACCTGTTCCGCCCGGCCCACGCCGACTACACCTACCACCACAAGTACGGCGTGCGCGACTACCGCGGCGGCGGCCGTTCTTCGGCGCGCGAGACCGCCATGCGCGTGGCCGCCGGGGCTATTGCCAAGAAATACCTGGCGGGCCTGGGCATCCAGGTGCGCGGCTACATGAGCCAGCTCGGGCCGATCGAGATTCCGTTCAGGAGCTGGGACAGCGTCGAGCAGAATGCCTTCTTCAGCCCCGACCCGGACAAGGTGCCGGAGCTGGAGGCCTACATGGACCAATTGCGCCGCGACCAGGATTCGGTCGGGGCGAAGATCACCGTGGTTGCCGAAGGCGTGCCGCCGGGCCTGGGCGAGCCGATCTTCGACCGCCTGGACGCCGAACTGGCGCATGCGCTGATGAGCATCAACGCGGTGAAGGGCGTGGAGATCGGCGCCGGCTTCGCCAGCATCGCCCAGCGCGGCACCGAGCACCGCGACGAACTGACCCCGCAAGGCTTCCTGTCGAACAATGCCGGCGGCATCCTCGGCGGGATCTCCTCTGGCCAGCCGATCGTCGCCCACCTGGCGCTGAAGCCGACCTCCAGCATCACCACTCCCGGGCGCTCGATCGATACCGCCGGCGAGCCGGTGGACATGATCACCAAGGGCCGTCACGACCCGTGCGTCGGCATCCGCGCCACGCCGATCGCCGAGGCGATGATGGCCATCGTCCTGCTCGACCAGTTGCTGCGCCAGCGTGGGCAGAACGCCGACGTGCGCGTCGACACGCCGGTCCTGCCGCAGCTGTGAGGGCTGTGGCAGGCCGCGGTGCGGGACGGGTGAACGGCGGATCGTGACCAGCGCGGTTCCCTACTGGCGCCTGTCCAGCTTCTATTTCTTCTATTTCAGCCTGCTCGGCGCCACGGCGCCGTTCCTCGCCCTGTATTTCCATCACCTGGGCTTCCCCAGCCCGCGCATCGGCGAGCTGGTGGCGATTCCCATGCTGATGCGTTGCGTCGCGCCCAACCTGTGGGGCTGGCTGGGCGACCGCAGCGGCCAGCGCCTGGCCATCGTGCGCTTCGGCGCGGTATGCACGGCGCTGGGCTTCTCGCTGATCTTCGTCAGCCACAGCTACGCCTGGCTGGCCTTGGTGATGGCGTTGCATGCGTTCTTCTGGCATGCCGTGCTACCGCAGTTCGAGGTCATCACCCTGGCCCACCTGCGCGAGCGCAGCGCCAGCTACAGCCGGATTCGCCTGTGGGGCTCGATCGGTTTCATCTGCACCGTGGTCGGTCTCGGCGCGCTGTTCGAGCGCCTGAGCCTGGATGTCTACCCGGCGACGCTGCTGGGTATCATGCTCGGCATCGTGCTGTGCAGCTGGTGGGTGCCCAATGCCCAGCCGGCCCATCGCGAACCGCGCGAAGGCGAGGGCGGCTTCCTCTCCCAGTTGCGCCGGCCGGGCGTGCTGGCGTTCTACCTGTGCGTGTGCCTGATGCAGCTGTCCCATGGGCCGTACTACACCTTCCTGACCCTGCACCTGGAATCGCTGGGCTACAGCCGGGCGCTGATCGGTCTGCTCTGGGCGCTGGGGGTGGTCGCCGAGGTCATGTTGTTCCTCGCCATGCCACGCCTGCTGCAACGTTTCAGCCTGCGCCAGGTGCTGGCCGCGAGCTTCCTGCTGGCGTCGTTGCGCTGGCTGCTTCTCGGCAACCTGGCCGACAGCCTGGCGCTGCTGGTCTTTGCTCAGACGCTGCATGCCGCCACCTTCGGCAGTTTTCATGCGGCTGCCATCCATTTCGTGCAGCGTAGCTTCGGCCCGCGCCAGCAGGGCCAGGGCCAGGCCCTGTATGCTGCGCTGGCCGGTACCGGCGGAGCCCTGGGCGCGCTGTATTCCGGCTATAGCTGGAACAGCCTGGGCCCTGCCTGGACCTTCGCCATCGCCAGCCTGGCAGCCTTGCTGGCAGCCGCTATCATCAGTACCCGTTTGCAAGAGGTGCGGGCATGAACGACAACCGTGAACAGCTGACCCAGCAGATCATCGACGCCGGCCGGTTCCTCTACGGCCGCGGCTGGTCGCCGGCGACCAGCAGCAACTACTCCGCGCGCCTGGACGAACAGCGCGCGCTGCTCACCGTCTCGGGCAAGCACAAGGGCCAGTTGGGCTTCGACGACGTGCTGGCCACCGACCTGGCCGGCAACAGCCTGGAACCGGGCAAGAAACCCTCGGCGGAGACCCTCCTGCACACCCAGCTGTATGCCTGGAACCCGGCGATCGGCGCAGTGCTGCATACCCACTCGGTGAATGCCACCGTGCTTTCCCGCCTGGTTCGCGGCGACCGCCTGGTGCTGCAGGACTACGAACTGCAGAAAGCCTTCGCCGGGGTCACCACCCACGAAGGCCAGGTCGAGGTGCCGATCTTCGACAACGACCAGGACATCGCTCGCCTGGCCAGCCGTGTGCAGCCCTGGCTGGAGGCGCATCCGTACTGCCCGGGGTATTTGATCCGCGGCCACGGGCTGTACACTTGGGGTGCGCGCATGAGCGATGCCCTGCGTCAGGTGGAAGCTTTCGAGTTTCTGTTCGAGTGTGAACTGAAAGTACTGAGTCTGAGCCGATGAGCAGCCTTACCGTCTATCACGAGAACCAGCCGGAGCAGCCGCTGAAGCTGCTGACCCATGCCGAGGACATCGCTTCGACCCTGGCCGAGGTCGGCGTCCGTTTCGAACGCTGGGAAGCCGCCGCGCCGATCGCCGCCGGCGCCAGCCAGGACGAGGTGATCGCCGCCTACGCCCACGAGATCGAGCGGCTCAAGCGCGAGCGCGGCTACATCACCGTGGACGTGGTCAGCCTGAACAGCGACCACCCGCAGAAGGCCGAATTGCGCGCCAAGTTCCTCGACGAGCACCGCCATGGCGAAGACGAGGTGCGCTTCTTCGTCGCCGGGCGCGGCCTGTTCGTCCTGCATATCGAGGAGCATGTCTACGCCGTGCTCTGCGAGCGCAACGACCTGATCTCGGTGCCGGCCGGCACCCGCCACTGGTTCGACATGGGCGAGCACCCGCATTTCGTCGCCGTGCGCCTGTTCAACAACCCGGAGGGCTGGGTCGCCCAGTTCACCGGCGACGACATCGCCAGCCGCTTCCCCCTGCTGGAAGACTGAGCGAGGCACCGTCCCATCCCGTCACCATCCGCGCCCCCGGTCCTGCCGGGGGCGGTTTCATCCGGAGTCCGCATGACCATCAAAGCCATCCTCACCGACATCGAAGGCACCACCAGCGCGGTCAGCTTCGTTTTCGACGTGCTGTTTCCCTATGCCGCCCGGCACCTGCCGGACTTCGTCCGCGAACACGCCGGGGAGCCCGAGGTAGCCGCGCAACTGGCGGCGGTGCGTGCCGAGAGCGGTGAGGCGGACGCCGATGTCGAGCGGGCGATCGCGATCCTCCTGCAATGGATCGCCGAGGACCGCAAGGCGACGCCGCTGAAGGCCCTGCAAGGCATGGTCTGGGCCCAGGGCTACCGCGACGGTCAATTGAAGGGCCACGTCTACCCGGACGCGGTGCAGGCGCTGCGCGAGTGGAAGGCCCGTGGGCTGGACCTGTACGTCTATTCCTCCGGCTCGATCCAGGCGCAGAAGCTGATCTTCGGCTGTTCCGAGGCCGGCGACCTGGGCCCGCTGTTTTCCGGCTACTTCGACACTACCAGCGGGCCGAAGCGGGAAAGCGCCTCCTATGCGCGGATCGCCGGGGCCATCGGCCTGCCGGCCGCGGAAATCCTTTTCCTTTCCGACGTGGTGCAGGAGCTGGATGCCGCGCGCGACGCGGGCATGCGCACGCTCGGCCTGGCCCGCGAAGGCGGCAGCCTGGACGGCCATCCGACGGTGGCCAGCTTCGCCGACATCGTCGTGGAGTGAGCGCGCCGGCTATCCTGAGGGAACACTCTTGCTCGGGAGCATCGCGCCATGGGTTCCACCCTCAGCGGGCTGATCAGCCTGGTCATCCTGGCCCTGGATATCTGGGCCATCGTCAACATCCTGAAAAGCACTGCGGAAACCGCGATGAAGATCATCTGGGTCCTGGTGATCATCGTCCTGCCGGTGCTCGGCCTGATCATCTGGGCCATCGCCGGCCCGCGCGGCAACGTCAGGCTGTAGCCTCCCGCCGCGGCGCTAGCCGCCTGCGGCGTAGTGGTGCCACAGGTGGATGGCGGCGTAGGCGCGCCAAGGCCGCCAGGCCTCGGCGCGGGCCTTGAGGCTGCGCGCATCGATGCCTTGCGGCCCCAGACCGTGGATTTCAGCAGGCCGAGGTCGGCGGCGGGGAAGGCGTCGGCTTCGCCCATGGCACGCAGGGCTATGTATTCGGCGGTCCAGGGGCCGATGCCGGGCAACGCGCAGAGGCGCTCCACCAGCGCCTCGGGGCCGTCCGCCAGGTCCAGGCTCAGCTCTCCCGAGGCGATCGCCGCGGCGAAGCGTTGCAGCGTCTGTACCCGCTTGCCGGGCATGCCGATGCCGTCGAGGTTGGCTTGCGCCAGCGCGGCGGGTGTCGGGAACAGGTGGCTGATGCCGTCGTAGCCGAGATTTTCCAGCGGCTCGCCGAGGCGCTGGATCAGGCGCCCGGTGATGGTCACCGCGGCCTTCACCGTGACCTGCTGGCCGACGATGGCGCGCACCGCCTGTTCGAAGGGGTCGAAGGCCACCGGCAGGCGCAGCCCCGGATTGGCGGCCACCAGCGGGCCGAGCAGGGGATCCCCGGCGAAATGCCGGGCGATGGCGGCCGGGTCGCTGTCCAGGTCGAACATCCGGCGGACCCGTGCCTCGAGTTCGGCGGCCAGGGCATGGGCGGACGGGCTGAGGCTCAGCGCCAGGACCTGGCGTTCCGCCAGCGGTCGCACCTCGAACCAGGCCGGGCGGCCGTTGGCCCGGAAGCTGCGGGCATAGTGGTCGTCGCCCAGGCTTTCGACACCGGCGAGCAGGCGCAGGGCGAAATGCTGGTGGAACTGGCGCCATTCCCAGGGTGACTGGTAGGGCAGGTGCAGGACGAGGGGAGAGGTAGGCTGGCTCATGGGCAGACGATACCTGTCCGGCGCAGCCGGCGCCATCCGCCGGCGGGGTTCGACCTGTCATTGCCGCCAGCGTAGAATGCGCGCCGTTCTTCGCGGCGCGGGCAAGTCCCGCTGCCAGATTGCAGCCTTACCAGGGAGATCCCGGCCCATGAGCGATTATCAGGAAACTTTGTACCAGGGCTACGGCCAGCGCTTCAGCATCGACAACATGCTGCATGAGGTGCGCACCGAGCACCAGCACCTGGTGATTTTCGAAAACGCCCGGATGGGCCGGGTGATGGCGCTCGACGGAGTGATCCAGACCACCGAGGCCGACGAGTTCATCTACCACGAGATGCTCACCCACGTGCCGATCCTCGCCCACGGCGCGGCCCGGCGCGTGTTGATCATCGGCGGTGGCGACGGCGGCATGCTGCGCGAGGTGGCCAAGCACAAGAGCGTCGAGCGGATCACCATGGTCGAGATCGACGGCACCGTGGTTGACATGTGTAAGGAGTTCCTGCCCAACCACTCCCAGGGCGCCTTCGACGACCCGCGGCTGAACCTGGTGATCGACGACGGCATGCGCTTCGTGGCTACCACGGAAGAACGCTTCGACGTGATCATCTCCGACTCCACCGACCCGATCGGCCCTGGCGAGGTGCTGTTCTCCGAGAACTTCTACCAGGCCTGCCGGCGCTGCCTGAACGAGGGCGGCATCCTGGTCACCCAGAACGGCACGCCGTTCATGCAACTGGAGGAAGTGCGCACCACCGCCGCGCGTACCGACGGGCTGTTCGCCGACTGGCATTTCTACCAGGCGGCGGTGCCGACCTATATCGGCGGCGCCATGACCTTCGCCTGGGGTTCGACTCGCGAAGGCCTGCGTCGCCTTCCGCTGGAAACGCTGCGCCAGCGCTTCCGCGACAGCGGCATCGCCACCCGCTACTACAACGCCGATATCCACCTGGGCGCGTTTGCTCTGCCGCAGTACGTGCTGCAGGCCATCGGCAAGCAGGACAACGACTGACGCTTCACCGGGAAGGGCCGCAAGGCCCTTTTTCATGCGTCGCTCCGACATCCCCTGTTACTGCCAGCTAACATTTTTTTCACAATCGATCCGGGAAAATCTGCGCGCTTTTTTCCGTTGCCATGGCTATAAATGGCAGTTTTGTCCTTGAGTGCATCGAATGCTGACCAAACGATTGCGCCAGAGCGGCGTAGTAGTCTCCTGCCTGCTCGGTAGCGTCCTCTTCATCGCCCTGGCCTTCCTCGGCTGGCAGCGTTTCGCCCCGGCAGCCACCGTGTCCGGCTGGACCTACCGGGTAGTGCTCGAGGACATTCCCCACGTCAGCGCCCTGGCCCGCGACCCGGACGGCCTGCTTTACGTGAGCCAAGAGTTGCAGGACGGCAAGGGCCTGGTGTTCCGCATCGCCGCCGATGGCAGCCGCGATACGGTGCTCGACGGGCTGTCCAAGCCCGACGGCATGGCCAGCTTCCGCGACGGCATCGCGATCAGCCAGGAGCAGGGCGCCTCGCCGGTGTTCTGGTGGCATGCCCAGCAGGCCCGGCCGCTGTTCGACGGCATCCAGGTGGAGGGCGTCGCCAGCGACGGCCGCTACCTGTACGCCGCCGAGGATCGCGACCTGGACGGGCGGATTCTCCGCTACGACCCGGAGACCGGCGGACTGACGGTACTGCGCGAGGGATTGCAGCGCTCCGAAGGGGTGGCCGCCTGCCCGGACGGAAACGTCTTCTACACGGAAAAGAAACGTGGCCACGTCATGCGTCTGCATGAGGGGGCCGAGGACGAGGTGGTGCTGAACGGACTGAATGCACCGAGCTTTTTGCTGTGCGACAGCGAAGGCCTGTGGATCACCGAGGACTCGACGCATAACGCGCGAGCCTTGCTGCTGCCGCCCGACGGGCCGCTGCAGGTGATCGTACGGCGCCTGCGTTCCGCACAGTCCCTACTGCCCATCGGGCCCGGCCGCTACCTGCTGGCCGAGCAGGGGCGGGACCGCATTCTCGAAATCGAACGACAGAAGAGCGAATTGTAAACATGGACCAAACGGAAGTCCGAACCACCCAATCGCCCCCACGGCTGTTCCAGCCCACCATCCGCAGCCACCTGGCGTTCACCGCGCTCAGCGCGCTGGTGCTGCTGGTCATGTTCAGCCTGCTGCGCCTGGCCTTGCTGATCTACAACCGCGAACTGATCGGCGCGACCTCGGCGAGCACCTTCCTCGAGGCGTTCGGCAACGGCGTGCGTTTCGACCTGCGGGTCGTCGTCTATGCCGTGGCGCCGCTGGTGCTGTCGCTGTTCGCGGTACGCGCGATGGCCGCTCGCGGCCTGTTCCGTACATGGTTGACGCTGTTCGCCAGCATCACCCTGTTCCTCGGCGTACTCGAACTGGACTTCTACCGCGAGTTCCACCAGCGCCTGAACAGCCTGGTCTTCCAGTACATGTCGGAAGACCCGAAGACCGTCATGAGCATGCTCTGGTACGGCTTCCCGGTGGTCCGCTACCTGCTGGCCTGGGCCTTCGCCACCTGGGTGCTGTACCGGGTGTTCAAGGCCATCGACCTGGCGACCCGCCCGAGCCAGCGCAAGCCGCGCGAAGACAGCGTGATCGCCCGGCCGGGCGCTGCCGCGCCCTGGTACGTGCGCGGCGTGGTGCTGTTCCTCTGCGTGCTGGTCTGCGTCCTCGCCGCCCGCGGCACCCTGCGCCAGGGCCCGCCGCTGCGCTGGGGCGATGCCTTCACCACCGAATCCATGTTCGCCAACCAACTGGGCCTGAACGGCACCCTGACCCTGGTCAAGGCGGCCAAGGAGCGCTTCTCCGAAGACCGCGCGAACATCTGGAAGGCCACCCTGGACGACAAGGTCGCCCTGGAGACCACCCGGCAGATGTTGCTGACCCCCAACGACAAGCTGGTGGACGCCGATGAGGCCGCGGTGCGCCGTGAGTTCACCCCGCCGGCGGCGAATACCCTGCCGATCCGCAACGTGGTGGTGGTCCTGCTGGAAAGCTTCGCCGGCCACTATGTCGGCGCCCTGGGCGCGCCGGGCAACATCACGCCGTATTTCGACAAGCTGTCGAAGGAAGGCCTGCTGTTCACCCAGTTCTTCTCCAACGGCACCCATACCCACCAGGGCATGTTCGCCACCATGGCCTGCTTCCCCAACCTGCCGGGCTTCGAATACCTGATGCAAACTCCGGAGGGCGGCCACAAGTTCTCCGGCCTGCCGCAGTTGCTCAGCGCCCGCCAGTACGAGGACGTCTACGTCTACAACGGCGATTTCGCCTGGGACAACCAGTCCGGCTTCTTCAGCAACCAGGGCATGACCACCTTCATCGGCCGCAACGACTATGTCGACCCGGTGTTCTCCGATCCGACCTGGGGCGTCTCCGACCAGGACATGTTCGCCCGTGGCAACGAGGAGCTGGACAAGCTGGCGAGCACCGGCAAGCCGTTCTATGCGCTGTTGCAGAGCCTCTCCAACCACGTGCCCTACGCGTTGCCGAAGGACCTGCCGGTGGAGCGCGTGACCGGCTACGGTTCGCTCGACGAGCACCTGACCGCCATGCGCTATTCCGACTGGGCGCTGGGCCAGTTCTTCGAGAAGGCGAAGAAGTCGCCGTACTACAAGGACACCCTTTTCGTGGTGGTCGGCGACCATGGCTTCGGCAGCCCCGAGCAGCTCACCGAGATGGACCTGCACCGCTTCAACGTGCCGCTGCTGCTGATCGCCCCCGGCATCCAGGAGAAGTTCGGTACCCACCTGCCGACCGTCGGTACCCAGGTCGACATCGTGCCGACCATCATGGGCCTGCTCGGCGGCGAGACCGTCCACCAGTGCTGGGGCCGCGACCTGCTGAACCTGCCGGAAGGCGACAAGGGCTTCGGCGTGATCAAGCCGTCGGGCAGCGAGCAGAACGTCGCCATCGTCTCCGGCAACCGCATCCTGGTGCGGCCGAAGGACGGTGACGTGCGCGTCTACGATTACCAGCTGGGCGGCGATGCCAAGGCGGTGATCACCAAGGACGTACCGGACCAGGCCGAGCTACAGAAGAAGCTGGAGTCGTTCATCCAGACCGCGACCAAGAGCCTGCTGGACAATACCGCGGGCGTGGTACACGGGATCCCGGACAAGGACTGACCCGTAGCAAGCATGAGAAAGGGGCCTTCGGGCCCCTTTTTTTCGGCGCCAGGTCGCAGCGTCTTGCGTTGCCGGTGCCGAGGCGGCCACCCTGCCCGATAGCGTTCAGGGTGTATCCGTCTGCTGGCTTTCCAGCCAGCGCAGGACTTCGGCGGTGGCCTGGATCAGGTCCGCCGGTATGTACTGGTCGACATTGCCGTCGCGCAGCAGCGCCCGTGCCAGCGGAACTCGTTGCAGCACCGGGATTCCTTCTTCCTCGGCGATGCGCCGGACCCGCAGGGCCAGGGCGTCGGTGTGCTTCAGGGTGATCAGCGGCAGGGGTGTTTCGCCGCGTCGATAGCGTATGCCGATGGCGACGTGGGTCGGGTTGGCGACGATCACCGAGGAACGCCGGACATCCGCGCGCAGGTTGCTCGATTGCAGTTCCTGATGGAATTGCCGACGCTTGCTCTTGATCTCCGGGCTGCCCTCCATCTCCTTGTACTCGCGCTTCACTTCGTCCTTGCTCATGCGCAACTGCTTGTAGTGCTGGTGGCGTTCGAAGGCGTAGTCGGCGACGGCAATCGCCAGGAAGCCGACCGCGCAGACCAGCATCAGTTGCCTGAGCATCAGCCCGCTCACCGGTGCCACGCAGTCCAGCCCGCAGGCGGGAATCCGCAGGAGGCTGGCCAGGTTGCCCTGCAAGGTCAGCCAGACCAGCAGGGAGAGCAGGGCGACCTTCAGTGTCGACTTGAGGAACTCCACCAGGCTCCGGATCGAGAAGATCTTCTTCGCGCCCTCCACCGGGTTGATCTTCTTCAGGTCCGGCTTGACGCTGTCGAGGCTGAGCAGGAAGCCGTACTGGCCGACATGGCTGAGCACCACCACCAGCGCCGCGACCAGCAGGACCGGCGCCAGCAGGTAGAGGAGTTCCTGGAGAAGGTTCTCCAGGATGGTCTCCAGCGCCTGGCGAAACGGCAGGTCGATGTACTCGGCGGGCAGCAGGAGCAGCTTGCCGAGATGCTCCAGGTAGTAGTCGGAAAAGCCCATCAGCAGCGCCACCAGCGACAGGATCAACGCGCTGGAGACAATTTCCTTGCTCTTCACCACCTGGCCCTGCCTGCGGGCGTCGCGCAGCTTCTTCGCCGTGGGCTGCTCGGTCTTCTCGGCGCTCATGGCGTCTCCAGCACGGGACGCAGCAGGCGCAGCGGGTCGACGGCGAGCAGCAGGGCATCGTAGGCGTGCTCCATGAGGATGCCCAGGTAGAGCACCAGCAGCAGGCTGGCGACCAGGCTCTTGATCGGCATGGCGAGGATGAACACGTTCAGCGACGGGGCGAAGCGGCTGACCAGCGCCAGGCCGAACTCGGCGAGGAACATGGCGATCAGCAGCGGCGCGGCGAACAGCGCGCAGAGCATCAGCATCTGCGAGAACTGCGCGTAGAAGAATGCCACCCATTGGCTGCCGAACTGCGGGAAGAAACTGCTCACCGGCCAACTGGCATAGCTCCTGAACAGCGAGCCGACCAGCGCGAGGAAGGCGCCGCCGGAGAAGAACAGGGTGATCAGCGTCTGCGTCAGCAACAGCCCGGTGGGGCTGGTCTGGCTGCCCAGGCTGGGGTTGAGGGTCGAGGCGAGTGCCGCGCCACGCTGGTTGTCGATGATGAAGCCGGTCGCTTCCATGGCCCAGAAGGGAATGGTGGCGACGAAGCCGATGAGCAGGCCGAGCAGCACTTCCTTGCCGATCAGCAGGGCGATGTCCAGCGCGCCGAGGGCCGGCGGCAGGCTGCCGGCGACGATCGGGTAGGCGAACAGCGCCAGCGAGCAGGCCACGCCGTTGCGCACCAGGCCGCCGCCCAGGGTCTGCTTGGCCAGCACCGGCAGGACCACGAAGCAACTGATGATCCGCGGCAGCAGCAGGCTGTAGGTCAGCAGCAGTTGCTGCAGGTCCTGGACGCTCATCGCACCAGCGGCACCTTCAGCAGGGTCATTTCGGCGAAACGGTACAGCTCGCCGCCCAGCCAGCCGCTGGTGGCGAACAGTACCACCACCACGGCCACCAGCTTGGCGACGAAGCCGAGGGTCTGCTCCTGGATCTGGGTGAGTGCCTGGACCAGCGATACCAGGGTGCCGATCAGGGCCGCGACCAGTACCGGCGGCAGCGACAGGACCAGCACCAGCCACAGGGTCTGGTTGGTGAAGTGGAGGATGTCGGCGCTGCTCATGGTCAGCCTCCGTAGCTGATGACCAGGCCGTGGGTCAGCCGCGCCCAGCCGTCGAGGAGGACGAACAGGAGCAGCTTGAACGGCAGGGAAATGGTCATCGGCGACACCATCATCATGCCCATCGCCAGGAGGATGTTGGAGATGATCAGGTCGATGGCGATGAAGGGCAGGTAGATCAGGAAGCCGATCTCGAACGCACGGGTCAGTTCGCTGACGGTGAAGGCCGGCAGCAGGATCAGCAGGCTGTCCGGGTCGAGCCGCTCGGCGTATTCGCTGGGCCAGACCTGGCGGGTGCTTTCCATGAAGAAGGTGTGTTCGCGCTCCTGGATCTGCCGCTTGAGGAAGTTCCGGTAGGGCGCCATGCCCTCGTCGAGAAAGCGTTCCACCGATGCCGAGTCGCTCAGGCTGACGTCGTGGTTGCGCAGGTAATCGCGGGTGGCGAAGCCGACCGGTGCCATCACGTACAGGCTGAGGATGATCGCCAGCCCGTACATCGCCATGTTCGGCGGAATCTGCTGGACGCCCAGGGCGTTGCGCAGCAGCGAGAAGACCACGGTCATCTTGATGAAGGAGGTCGCCATCACCGCGATGAACGGGACCAGCGCGAGCAGGGCCAGGCCGAGGATCAGGCCGAGCTCGTCGGGCAACTGGATCATGCTTCGTCGTGTCCGAACAGACGGGTTACGCGCACCCCGAGCCGGTCCTGGAGCCTCACCAGTTCGCCGATACCGAGGCAGCGCTGGTTGGCGAGGATGCGCACTTCGCCGTCCAGGGCACAGTCGAGATCGAGCAGCGAGCCTGGCTGCAGGGTCGAGAGGGTATGCAGGTCCAGGGTGCGGCGGCCGACCTCGAAGCTGACCGGGATCGGCAGTTGGTCGAGTTCGTGCAGGTCCTCGCTGTCGGCGAGGGAGGGGGTGTCGTGCATGTCGAGCAGTTCCAGTTGCGTGGAGTGGAGTTGGCAGCGCGCCCAGGGGCGTCCTTCGAGAACCCCCAGCAGCGCTGCGTCGGGGCGATGGCCGGCAGGCAGCAGCAACAGGTCGCCGGGCTCCAGGGTGCGCAGCTCGCCGGCCTCCAGCGGCAGGCCGGGCCATTGCAGCGACAGGCGCAGCGGTATGGCCAGGCGTTGCGCCGAGGGGCGCGGCGGCAGGCGTGCCAGCAGCGTCGCGGGATCGCCGTCGAGCCAGAGCGCCAGGCGCTGGTCGTCGCGTTCCAGGCTCAGGCGCAGGCCCATCGCAGCGCGTGGTTGCGCCGGGCTCAGGCCGTACCAGACCAGGCCGGGAAAGACGTTGCCTTCGCGCTCCAGCAAGGCCAGTTGCAGGGCCGCCGGCAGGCTGGCGAAGGCTGCCTCCTGCAGGTTCGGCGCGAGCCAGCGGGCCAGCGCCGGGGCCTGGCAGAGAAAGCGCAGGGGCAGGCCGTCCCACGCCAGGCTCAGTTCGAGATCGACGTCGGGGGCGGCCTGGGCGATGTCCAGGCGCGCTTGCAAAGCGTTGCCGACATAGTGGCGACGGCAACGTGCGAGACGTCGCTGGAGATCCAGTTCGGCGCGGCTGGCGAGCGGCAGGTCGAGGTCCGCACCGTTCATTCGGCTTGCCACTCTTCATGCAGGTAGCGACGTTGCCGCGAGCGCTGACCGCTGTCCTGCTGCTGATTGAAGGTGAGTTGCACCGGTTGTTCCGGATGCAGCCGTTGCAGGCGTTCGAGCAACTCGCCACGGGCTTGCTGGAGCAACGCCAGGCTGCCGGGGCTGGCACTGATCTCGATCTGCAACTGGCCATGGCCATGCAGGACCTGCACCTCCACGGCGCCGAGCTGGGGCAGTTGCACCTGCAGGCGCGCCGCATGGCTTTCGGCTGCGCTGGCGACCTGGATGCGCCCCTGCACGGCATCGAGCAGGCGCGCGAGATCGGCCAGCGGCAGTGGCCGGCTCCCGCTCGATGCCAGCAGGCGTGCCAGCAGGCGGTCGCCGGGGGTTTGCATGGCAGGCAGTGGCACAGGCGCTTGGTCGTCGGGGGGCAGTGCGGATGGATCGGTTTCTCCGGGTTGCCGACGCTCCTCTCCGCGGCCTTCGCCGCCCGCTGTCGGCGCGGGCGGCGAAGCCTGGGCACTGGCCTGCGCCGTGGGCGCGACCTCGGCTGCGGCTTTCGCCGGGAAGCCGGGGCCGGGCTGCGGCCGCTCATGCGTCCGACCTGCGATTTGCGGGTGGGAGGACACCGGCACCAGCGGCGGTTCGTCGACCGGAGGCGCCGAAACGCTGGCCGGCTCCCGGGCTTGCGTGGACGCCGCGACGCGCGCGGAGACCGCCGGCGCTTGCCGTGCTACCGATCCGGACGGCGACACTGTTGGCGTTGGCGTTGGCGTTGGCGTTGGCGTTGGCGTTGCGTCCGCGGCAACTGGCACGGGGGCTTGCCGAGTGGTCGGCGGCCGGTCGGCGGCAGGCGCCGCGGGCTGGTCGGCGAGAGGCGTCGAGGTCGGCGCGTCGGCTGTCGCGGCGGGCTCTTCGGCCTCTGTCGTTTCGTCGCCCTTGTCGAACGGTGGCCTGGGCGCCGGCGGTCGGTGCGCGGGCAGGGCCTGTTCGAAGGCGATCTGCTGCGCGCGCAGCGGTGGAAGGGGGGCAGGGGTGTCGGACGACACGAGCGGAGCCGTATCCACGGCGTTCAGCTTGAGCATGGCCAGGTCTCGTGGCGGGTGAATTCTTCCAGGTCGCCTTCCTCGCTGCGTTCGCGCAGCCCCTGGCGCTCGGCGTCGACGTGGCGCTCCAGTTCGGCGAACTTCTCCAGTTGCCGCTGGCGTTCCAGCAGTTCTCGCCGGCACTGCCGCAGGCGCTCGCGCTCCCCTTCGAGGCGCTGCGCGGTCTCGGCGCAGTCCTGTTCCAGGCCGGCTTCCTTTTCCCGCAGCAGCCCTACCTGCTGCTGCCAGGCTTCCAGGCGTCGGCGGTCGAGCATGGCCGCCTGGCAGGCGAGAAACAGCCGTTGCTCTTCGGCCAGTCGCCAGTCGCGGTAGTCCCGTTGCGCCGCCTGGCGCTCGGTGTGTTCCTGCGCCGCGGCGCGAACCCGTAGCAATTGGCGGCCCTGGGCGCGCTCGGCCCGGTCCAGGCGCAGGCGTCGGACGCGCAACAGCAGCGCCAGGCTCATGCGCAGAGGCTCCGCAACTGCGCACAGGCCTGTGCGTAATCGCTGGTTTCGTGGGTACCCTGGCGCAGCCACTGGCGGATCGCCCCGATCTTCTCGATGGCCTGGTCGGCTTCGCTGTCCTGGCCTTTCTGGTATTCGCCGATCTTCAGCAGCAACTCGACTTCCTCGTACTTCGCCAGCCATTCGCGCAAGCGTCCGGCCGCATGGCGCTGATCGTCGTCGACGATCTGGTTCATGACCCGGCTCACCGAGTGCAGCACGTCGATGGCCGGATAGTGGTTGGCGGCGGCCAGCTTGCGCGACAGCACGATGTGCCCGTCGAGAATCGAGCGGGTCTCGTCGGCCACCGGCTCGCTCATGTCGTCGCCTTCCACCAGCACGGTGTAGAGCGCGGTGATCGAGCCCCGCTCGGATTGCCCGGCACGCTCCATCAGGCGTGGCAGCGCGGCGAACACCGATGGCGGATAGCCGCGGCGTGTGGGCGGTTCACCGGCCGCCAGGCCGATTTCGCGCTGGGCCCTGGCGAAGCGGGTCAGCGAGTCCATCAGCAGCAGGACGCGGCGTCCCTGGTCGCGGAAATACTCGGCGATGCTGGTGGCGACGAAACCGGCCTTGGCGCGCTCCATCGCCGGTCGGTCGGAAGTGGCGACCACCAGCACCGAGCGGCGCAGCCCCTGTTCGCCGAGGTCGCTTTCGATGAACTCGCGGACTTCGCGACCGCGTTCGCCGACCAGGGCGAGTACCGTCACATCCACCTCGGCATTGCGCACCAGGCTGGCCAGCAGGGTGCTCTTGCCGCCGCCGGCGGCAGCGAAGATGCCCATGCGCTGGCCTTCGCCGCAGGTCAGCAGGCCGTCGATGGCGCGCACACCCAGCGATAGCGGCCGCTCTATCAGGCGCCGGCTCATCGGTTGCGGGGCATCCCGGTAGACCGGATACCAGGCCGCCGGCTCGGCCGGCGGGCTGCCGTCGAAGGGGCGGCCGAGGCCGTCGAGCACCTGCCCGAGCAGGTGCTCGCCAACCGCCACGCGATGCATGCCGCCGGTAGGGCTGACTTCGGTGTTGGAGGAAACCCCGAGCATCTCGCCGAGCGGGGTGAGCAGCGCCTGGTGCTGCTGGAAGCCGATGACCTCGGCGAGCAGCGCCAGGCTCTGGTCGGGATTGCGCAACTGGCAGAGTTCGCCGATGCGCACGCCGGGCACCACGGCCTTGAGCAGGGTTCCGGTGACCTGGGTGACCCGCCCGCGGATCTGGATCGGCCGGCAGCCTTCGATGGCGTGGCGCATCCGGACGATGAGAGGAGAGAGAGGCGCGGGCATGGCGGATCGGTTCGGCTGGAGTCGGCGCGCACTATAGAGAAAGCCTCGCGCGACGAATTTCAGTGCCAGCCGGGAGTTTTTAGAAATCGGTTGCCGCCGCGGCTAAAAAAAACCGGCCGATATTGGCATCGGCGGCACCGGGCCGGTTCCTATACTGCGCCGCCTTTGCAGACCAGGAACCACAGCCACGATGGACATCCTCCAGAGTTCCTCCGCCGCGCCCCTCGCGCCGCGGGAAGCGGCCAACGCCCCCGCGCAGCAGGCTGGCGGCAGCTTTCAGGGCGAGCGCGTCCACTACGTTTCCGTTTCGCAGTCGCTGGCCGATGCCGCGGAAGAGCTGACCTTCGCCTTTTCTGAGCGCGCCGAGAAATCCCTGGCCAAGCGCCGCCTGAGCGACGCCCATGCGCGCCTGAGCGAAGTCCAGGCCATGCTGCAGGAGTACTGGAAGCGCATTCCGGACCTGGAAAGCCAGCAGAAGCTCGAGGCGCTGATCGCCCACCTGGGCAGCGGCCAACTGAGCAGCCTGGCGCAGCTCAGTGCTTACCTGGAGGGCTTCTCCAGCGAGATCAGCCAGCGCTTCCTGGCGCTGTCGCGGGCGCGCGACGTCCTGGCCGGGCGGCCGGAGGCGCGGGCGATGCTGGCGCTGGTCGACCAGGCGTTGCTGCGGATGGCCGACGAGCAGGGCCTGGAGATCGAACTCGGCCTGCGCATCGAGCCGCTGGCCGCCGAGGCTTCCGCCGCCGGTGTCGGCGATATCCAGGCGCTGCGCGATACCTACCGTGACGCGGTACTCGACTACCGGGGCCTGTCGGCGGCCTGGCAGGACATCCAGGCGCGCTTCGCCGCGACGCCGCTGGAGCGGGTCGTGGCCTTCCTGCAGAAAGCCCTGAGCGCCGACCTGGACAGTCAGTCGAGCCGGCTCGATCCGGTGAAGCTGGAGCGGGTCATGAGCGACATGCACAAGCTGCGCGTGCTCGGCGGCCTGGCGGAGCAGGTGGGGGCGCTCTGGCAGGTGCTGGTGACAGGGGAGCGGGGCCATGGCATACGGGCCTTCTGAATTGACCGGCGCAGTCATCGCCTTGCTCGAGAAGCGCTGGGTCGGCGTCGCCGAGGTGCAGGCGTTGCTCGAGCCGTTGCCGCTGGCCGACGTCGCCCGGCAGATCCATTTCTTCCGCGAACTGAAGCGTCTCTACCGCCTGTTGCCGGTCGAAGTGTTCGGCGACGACGAGCAGCGCCAGAATCTTTTGAATGCCTGCCAGATGGCACTCGACCTGGCGATCGAGCGCGAAGAGGAGCAGCAGCATGGACTGGGTTGAGCTGGCCGTCGCGCAGTTCTGCCAGGACCTGCGGGTGAGCGTACCGGCGCCGCTGGCGCGCGTGGTGCAACTGGATTTCGAGGACAGCGGCACCTTGCAGCTGGAACGCCATGGCGAACAGTTGTCGCTCTGGCTGGCCTGTGACCTGGCCTGGCACCAGGCCTATCGCGGAACGCTGCGGGCGTTGCGCCTGTGCCATGCGCGCGCGGCCGGGAGCCTGCCGCTGCGTTGCGCCTGGAGCGGCGAATCGCGCCTGCTGCTGTGCATCACCCTGGAAGCCCGGCAGGTCGGCATCCCGACGCTGCACCAGGCCTTGCAGGCGCTGCGCTCGGCGCGCAGCGAAGTGCTCGCCGCATGAGCCGGGTCGGTGCCTGGCACATCGGCATCGAACGACTCGACCTGGCGCATGCCGAGCCGTTCGCGCCGCCCCTGCCGGAGCGCCATCTACTGGCGCCCGACGGCCGGCCGGTCGAGACCCACGTCGCCAGCCTGTATCCCGCGCAGCAGGCGCAACAGCGCCTGTTCGACTACGCCCGGCCCCAGCTGGAGTTCCACGGCCTGCTGCGCCCCGGCGACTTCCGCCAGGCGCTGCGCGATCTCCGCCTGGCCCTCACGCTGCCCGGCCAGCCAGCCCTGCAGGCTGCGGCCTGCCTGCTCGGCGAGCGCGACGAAGACGAGCGACTGCTGCAAATGGCCCTGAACCTGTTGCACAAGGTATGAATCGATGACGTTGAAACCGACGCAACAGCGCCTGTTGCTGATGCTGGGCTGGCTGCACCTGCAATGCGGCCAGCCGCGACGCGCCCAGGTGTTGCTGGAGGCCTTGCTGAGCGTTGCGCCGGAGCGCCGCGACGGGCGCCGCGCCTTGCTCCTGGCGTTGCTCCAGCAAGGCCTCGGCGAGCCCGCCGTGCGCCTGTGCCGGCAGTTGCAGGAGGATGGCGAGGAGGAGCCCGGTCTGTGGCGTTGCCTGAGCCGTGCCGAACAGCTCGCCGGGCGTCTCGACGCGGCGCGTGCCGCGCACGCCCGGGCGCTGGAGCTGGAGGCGCGGGAATGAACGACCTGAGCGGGCTTCTCGGCCGGGTCGGCGAGCGCAAGGACATCCTGCTGGTGGTGTTGCTGCTGGCGGTGGTGTTCATGATGGTGCTGCCGTTGCCACCGCTGCTGCTGGACATCCTCATCGCCGTCAACATCACCATCTCCGTGGTCCTGCTGATGATGTCGGTGTACATCGGCTCGCCGTTGCAGTTCTCGGTGTTCCCGGCAGTGCTGCTGATCACCACGCTGTTCCGCCTGGCGCTGTCGGTGAGCACCACGCGGATGATCCTGCTGCAGGCCGACGCGGGGCAGATCGTCAACACCTTCGGCAGCTTCGTGGTCGGCGGCAACCTGGTGGTGGGCATCATCATCTTCCTGATCATCACCATCGTGCAGTTCCTGGTGATCACCAAGGGTGCCGAGCGGGTCGCCGAGGTCAGCGCGCGCTTTTCCCTGGATGCCATGCCGGGCAAGCAGATGAGCATCGACGGCGACATGCGTGCCGGCGTGATCGATGTCAACGAGGCGCGGGCGCGGCGCGCGGTGATCGAAAAGGAAAGCCAGATGTTCGGCTCTATGGACGGCGCGATGAAATTCGTCAAGGGCGACGCCATCGCCGGGCTGATCATTATCGTCGTCAACATCCTCGGCGGCATCGCCATCGGCGTCACGCAGAAGGGCCTGAGCACCGCCGACGCGCTGCAACTGTACGCGGTGCTGACCGTCGGCGATGGCATGGTCTCGCAGGTGCCGGCGTTGCTGATCGCCATCACCGCCGGGATCATCGTCACGCGGGTGTCTTCCGACGAATCGGCGGACCTCGGCAGCGACATCGGCGAACAGGTGGTGGCGCAGCCCAAGGCGCTGCTGATCGGCGGCCTGTTGCTGGTGCTGTTCGGCCTGATTCCCGGTTTCCCGACCCTGACCTTCCTGGCTCTCGCGCTGCTGGTCGGCGGCGGCGGCTACTTCATGCTCTGGCGCCAGCGGCTCCAGGCCAGCGCCGGTTCCCGCGACCTGCCGGCGCTGCTCGCGCAGGGCGCCGGAGCGCCATCGGCCAAGGCGCGCGGCAAGGCTGGCGGCGGCAAGCCGAAGGCCGGGCGTCTCGCCGAGCAGGAAGAATTCGCCCTCACCGTGCCGTTGCTGATCGACGTCGATGCCAGCCTCCAGGAACGTCTGGAGGCGATGTCGCTGAACGAGGAACTGGTGCGGGTACGACGCGCGCTGTACCTGGATTTCGGCGTGCCGTTCCCGGGTATCCACTTGCGCTTCAACGAAGCGATGGGCGATGGCGAATACCTGGTGCAGCTACAGGAGGTCCCGGTCGCGCGCGGATGCCTGCGGCCGGGCTGGTTGCTGGTGCGCGAACGCGCCGCGCAGCTGGAATTGCTCGCGGTCCCCCACGAGCCGGCGGAGCTGCAGGTGCCGGGAGAGGAAGCGAGCTGGGTGGAGCAGGCGCATCAGGATCGCCTGGAGCGTTCCGGCTGTGCCTGCCTGGGCCTGGAGCAGGTGCTCACCTGGCACCTGTCCCATGTGCTGCGGGAGTACGCCGAGGATTTCATCGGCATCCAGGAGACGCGCTACCTGCTGGAGCAGATGGAGCAGGGTTACGGCGAGCTGGTGAAGGAGGCACAGCGGATCGTTCCCCTGCAGCGGATGACCGAGATTCTCCAGCGCCTGGTCGGCGAGGACATCTCGATCCGCAACATGCGGGCGATCCTCGAGGCGATGGTGGAGTGGGGGCAGAAGGAGAAGGACGTGGTGCAGCTCACCGAGTACATCCGCAGCAGCCTCAAGCGCTACATCTGCTACAAGTACTCCAGCGGCAACAACATCCTTCCCGCCTATCTGCTGGACCAGGCGGTGGAGGAGCAGATCCGCGGTGGCATCCGCCAGACCAGCGCCGGCAGCTACCTGGCCCTCGACCCGGCGATAACCCAGGCCTTCCTCGAGCGCGTGCGGCAGACCGTCGGCGATCTCGCGCAGATGCAGAACCGGCCGGTGCTGATCGTTTCCATGGATATCCGCCGCTACGTGCGCAAGCTGGTGGAGAGCGACTATGCCGGGCTGCCGGTGCTGTCCTACCAGGAGCTGACCCAGCAGATCAACATCCAGCCGCTTGGCAGGATCGTGTTGTGAGCGCCGATCCGCTGATTCCCTGGTTTCTCGCCCGCGGCCTGGCGGTGCGTCCGCATTGCCTGCGCGACACCTCGATCGCGCTCGGTTGGCAGGTCCTGGCCCATGGCTGCGAACTGGCCTGGCGCTGCGACGGCGAGCGGGTCTGGATCGTGATGTTGCGTCGGCGGCAGGCGCGCAGCGGATTGGCCAATCCATTCGCCGCGCTGTACCTGCTGGCGGAGGCCACGCTCGATACGCTGGGGCCGCGCCAGCGTCTCTACGGCAAGGTCCTGGCGCTGGCCGGCAGCCCGCTGCCTGGCGAGCGCATGGCGCGCTTCTATCGCCGCTGGACCGGCGCCGCCGAGCCCGCCGACGGCTGGTTCGAGCTGGAGGCCGGGCGGGTGGTGACGCAGCGAAGCCTGCGAAAACGACAAAAACCCGACCGTGCCTGACAGGCTCCGGCGACGTCGATCCCTACCATGGGCGACATGAACGAATACACCGAAGACACCCTGCGGGCGACCGTCCAGGCCGCCGAACTGGCGATTCGCGACAGCGAGGAACGCGGCCGCCTGCTGGCGGAAATGTGGCAAGGCCTGGGGCTTGCCGCGGACGCCGGCGAGCTGCTGTTCCTGGCGCCGGAGCGAGAGCTGGCGCGAGCCGCCGAAGAGGAGCTGCTGGCCGAACTGCGGCGCATGCGCAGTTCCCAGCCGACGCAGGGCGAGCAGGGTACCCGGCCGCGGCGTCCGACGCCGATGCGTGGCTTGTTGATCTGAGGAATCACGATGGAAGTCAGAAACTTTAATGCCGCTCGCGAGCTGTTCCTGGACGAACTCCTGGCCGCGCCGGCGGCGCCTGCCAGTGCCGAGCAGGAGGAACTGCTGGCCTTGTTGCGCAGCGAGCGGATCGTGCTGGCCCACGCCGGCCAGCCGCTGAGCGAGGCGCAAGTGCTCAAGGCGCTCGCCTGGTTGCTCGCGGCCAATCCGTCCGCGCCTCCGGGGCAGGGCCTCGAGGTACTCCGCGAAGTCCTGCAGGCACGTCGGCAGCCCGGTGCGCAGTGGGATTTGCGCGAGTTCCTGGTGTCGGCCTATTTCAGCCTGCACGGCCGTCTCGACGAGGATGTCATCGGTGTCTACAAGGATGTCCTGCAGACCCAGGACGGCAAGCGCAAGGCGCTGCTCGACGAGCTCAAGGCGCTGACCGCGGAGTTGAAGGTCTACAGCGTGATCCAGTCGCAGATCAACGCCGCGCTGTCGGCCAAGCAGGGCATCAGGATCGACGCTGGCGGTATCGATCTGGTCGACCCCACGCTCTATGGCTATGCCGTCGGCGATCCCAGGTGGAAGGACAGCCCCGAGTATGCGCTGCTGAGCAATCTGGATACCTTCAGCGGCAAGCTGTCGATCAAGGATTTTCTCAGCGGCTCGCCGAAGCAGAGCGGGGAACTCAAGGGCCTCAAGGATGAGTACCCCTTCGAGAAGGACAACAACCCGGTCGGCAATTTCGCCACCACGGTGAGCGACCGCTCGCGTCCGCTGAACGACAAGGTCAACGAGAAGACCACCCTGCTCAACGACACCAGCTCCCGCTACAACTCGGCGGTCGAGGCGCTCAACCGCTTCATCCAGAAATACGACAGCGTCCTGCGCGACATTCTCAGCGCGATCTAGAGGTATCCATGAACCAGCAAGCGACCCCTTCCGACACCGACCAGCAACAGGCGCTGGAGGCCTTCCTGCGCGACGGCGGCACCCTGGCGATGCTTCGCGGACTCAGCGAGGACACCCTGGAGCAGCTCTATGCGCTGGGCTTCAACCAGTACCAGGCGGGCAAGTGGGACGACGCGCAGAAGATCTTCCAGGCACTGTGCATGCTCGACCACTACGACGCCCGCTACTTTCTCGGCCTGGGCGCCTGCCGCCAGTCCCTCGGTCTCTATGAACAGGCCCTGCAGAGCTACAGCTACGGCGCGCTGATGGACATCAACGAGCCGCGCTTTCCCTTCCATGCCGCCGAGTGCCACCTGCAACTGGGTGATCTCGACGGAGCCGAGAGTGGCTTCTACTCGGCCCGGGCCCTGGCCGCGGCACAGCCGGCGCACGAGGCCCTGGCCGCGCGTGCCGGCGCCATGTTGGAAGCCGTAACCGCGAGAAAGGATCGAACATATGAATCCGATAACGCTTGAACGCGCCGGACTGCCCTACGGGGTGGCCGACGCCGGGGATATCCCGGCGCTCGGCAGGCCGGTCGCGAGGGATGTCGAGAGTCTGCGGGTGGAGCGCCTGGCGGCGCCGGCCGCGGCTTCCGCGAGCGGCACGGGGGTGGCGCTGACGCCGCCGTCCGCAGCCAGCCAGCAGCGCCTGGAGGTCGCCAATCGTGCGGAGATCGCCAGCCTGGTGCAAGCAGTGGGCGAGGATGCCGGACTGGCGCGGCAGGTTGTGCTGGCCGGCGCTTCGACGCTGTTGTCCGCTGGCCTGATGTCGCCGCAGGCGTTCGAGATCGAGCTGGCGAAAATCACCGGCGAAGTCGAGAACCAGCAGAAGAAACTCAAGCTGACCGAAATCGAGCAGGCGCGAAAGCAGAACCTGCAGAAGATGGAGGACAACCAGCAGAAGATCAGGGAATCGGAAGAAGCCGCGAAAGAAGCCCAGAAGTCCGGTCTGGCAGCCAAAATCTTTGGTTGGATCAGTGCAATAGCTTCGATCATCGTCGGCGCAATCATGGTGGCAACCGGCGTCGGCGCGGCCGCGGGTGCACTGATGATCGCGGGCGGTGTCATGGGAGTGGTCTCCCAGTCGGTACAGCAGGCAGCCGCGGACGGATTGATCAGCAAGGAAGTGATGGAAAAGCTCGGCCCGGCACTGATGGGTATCGAGATCGCCGTCGCGCTGCTGGCGGCGGTGGTCAGCTTCGGCGGCTCAGCGGTCGGCGGGCTGGCCAAGCTGGGCGCGAAGATCGGCGGCAAGGCGGCCGAGATGACCGCCAGCCTGGCGAGCAAGGTCGCCGACCTGGGCGGCAAGTTCGGCAGTTTGGCCGGCCAATCGCTGTCGCACTCGCTGAAACTCGGCGTGCAGGTTTCCGACCTGACCCTGGACGTCGCCAACGGCGCGGCCCAGGCCACTCATTCGGGATTCCAGGCGAAGGCCGCGAACCGCCAGGCCGACGTGCAGGAATCGCGTGCCGACCTGACCACCCTGCAGGGCGTGATCGAGCGCCTGAAGGAAGAGCTGAGCCGCATGCTGGAAGCATTCCAGGAAATCATGGAGCGGATCTTCGCCATGCTCCAGGCCAAGGGTGAAACCCTGCACAACCTGTCCAGCCGACCGGCAGCGATCTGAGGAGACGTCACATGATCGATACGCAATATTCCCTGGCGGCTACCCAGGCCGCGATCCCCTCCGAGCCGATCGCTCCCGGCGCCGCCGGGCGTTCCGTCGGCACGCCGCAAGCGGCTGCGGAGCTGCCGCAGGTGCCGGCCGCGCGGGCCGACCGGGTCGAACTGAACGCTCCGCGCCAGGTGCTCGACCCGGTGCGCATGGAAGCGGCCGGCAGCGAGCTGGACAGCAGCGTCGAGCTTCTGCTGATTCTCTTCCGCATCGCGCAGAAGGCGCGCGAGCTGGGCGTGCTCCAGCGCGACAACGAGAACCAGGCGATCATCCACGCGCAGAAGGCGCAGGTGGACGAGATGCGCAGCGGCGCCACGCTGATGATCGCCATGGCGGTGATCGCCGGCGTCGGCGCGTTGGCCTCGGCAGTGGTCGGCAGTCTCGGCGCGTTGAAGAACGGCAAGGCCATCAGCCAGGAGAAGACCCTGCAGAAGAACATCGATGGGCGCAACGAACTGATCGACGCGAAGATGCAGGCGCTGGGCAAGACCTCCGATGAGGATCGCAAGATCGTCGGCAAGGTCTGGGCGGCGGACCAGGCGCAGGACAGTGTGGCGTTGCGCGCGGCGGGCCGTGCCTTCGAGAGCCGCAACGGCGCCCTGCAGGTGGCCAACACGGTGATCCAGTCCTTCGTCCAGATGGCCAACGCCTCGGTCCAGGTGCGCCAGGGCGAGTCGCAGGCGAGCGCCCGGGAAGAGGAGGTCAACGCCACCATCGGGCAGAGCCAGAAGCAGAAGGTCGAGGACCAGATGAGCTTCGATGCCGGCTTCATGAAGGACGTCCTGCAGCTCATCCAGCAGTACACCCAGAGCCATAACCAGGCCTGGCGTGCGGCGGCCGGAGTGGTCTGAGCCGTCTCCGCGCGGGAGGAAAAAGGCCACAGCGATGTGGCTTTTTTCTTAAAAGAAAAGTCTCTCAGTGACAAAAGCGATGCATAGCCCGGTGCTAGCATGCGCTGAGCTTTAGGAGGCGCCCCCATGGATTTAACGAGCAAGGTCAACCGACTGCTTGCCGAGTTCGCAGGCCGTATCGGTTTGCCTTCCCTGTCCCTCGACGAAGAGGGCATGGCGAGCCTGCTGTTCGACGAACAGGTGGGCGTCACCCTGTTGCTGCTCGCCGAGCGCGAGCGTCTGTTGCTGGAGGCCGATGTGGCGGGCATCGATGTGCTGGGCGAGGGGATCTTTCGCCAGCTCGCCAGCTTCAACCGCCATTGGCACCGTTTCGATCTGCATTTCGGCTTCGACGAGCTGACCGGCAAGGTCCAGTTGTATGCGCAGATTCTCGCAGCGCAACTGACCCTCGAATGCTTCGAGGCGACCCTGGCCAACCTGCTCGACCACGCCGAGTTCTGGCAACGCCTGCTGCCGTGCGGCAGCGATCGCGAGGCGGTCGCTGCGGTCGGCATGAGGGTTTGAGCGGTTCCATGAAAATCGAATCGATTCCGCCGGTGCAGCCGTCCCAAGACGCAGGAGCCGAGGCGGTGGGGCATTTCGAGGGGCGTTCGGTGACCCGCGCGGCCGTTCGCGGCGACGACCGTTCCAGCGTGGCCGGGCTGGCGCGCTGGCTGGCGCGCAACGTGGCTGGCGATCCGCGCAGCGAGCAGGCCTTGCAGCGCCTCGCCGACGGCGACGGCACGCCGCTGGAGGCGCGCACGGTCCGGCGCAGGTGAGGTGCTGGATGCTGTTGCCGCTGGCGTTGCTGCTCGGCGGTTGCGTCAGCCAGCCCGCGCCGATGTCGCCGAAGGTGACGGTGGGCGGTTCGGTGGGCGGCGTTTCCCTGCAGGCGCGCCAGGCGCAACTCAGGCTGCGCCTGTATGCCGTCGTTCAGGGAGGGATGCAAACGATTGCCGAGCGGCGCTACCGGGTGTCCGGGTTGCCGTTGCGCTATGCGTTCGATCTGGAGGTCGACAGGTTGGAGGGCGAGGCATTGTACCTACGCACCGAGCTTTCCTGGGTGGGCGTCGCGGCGGTCCAGGCGAGCGCCTGGCAGCGGGTGGCGGCGGGCGTCGATGAGCGGGTCCGGCTGGTTCGGCGCGACTGTTTTCCGAATTGTACGACCGCTCGCCCGGAAGAAAGATCTGGCAACGATTGATACATTGCCTGCTGTTTCGGAAAGTGCGTATGGAGATTAAAGAAGTGCAAGTCTCGTTCGTTGTCAGGGAAGGCCTCGAATAATAAAACTGGTACTTTTGTTCCGCTTCTAAAGAAGGCTGGATTAATTGGCGGAAGCCGACTCGCTCTGCGAATCAGCGCACGTCGGATAATCCTGATTATTATAAAATCGACTCCGTGCTCATGGCTTTGAAAATCAATAAAACGGAGCGTATTCATGCCTCTCCGCTAGGCGGGGCATTCAAGGTACGACGGGAAGTGTTGGGGTTCTTATAATATGCAAG
The DNA here is from genome assembly GCF_001836405.1 of Pseudomonas sp. HMSC057H01. Taxonomy (NCBI): domain Bacteria; kingdom Pseudomonadati; phylum Pseudomonadota; class Gammaproteobacteria; order Pseudomonadales; family Pseudomonadaceae; genus Pseudomonas; species Pseudomonas sp. HMSC057H01. Next base: position 54,498 of record NZ_KV828460.1, read on the forward strand.
GAGCCAAATCTCTTGGCCGAAAGCAGATAACGTCTTGTCATTGGAACATTCCAACTTTCGAATACAGGGTAAACAAGGAAGAGGGCGTATATGTTCTGCTCGAGGGCGAACTGACCGTCCAGGACATCGATTCCACTTTTTGCCTGGCGCCTGGCGAGTTGCTTTTCGTCCGCCGCGGAAGCTATGTCGTAAGTACCAAGGGAAAGGACAGCCGAATACTCTGGATTCCATTATCTGCCCAGTTTCTACAAGGCTTCGTCCAGCGCTTCGGCGCGCTGTTGAGCGAAGTCGAGCGTTGCGACGAGCCCGTGCCGGGCATCATCGCGTTCGCTGCCACGCCTCTGTTGGCCGGTTGCGTCAAGGGGTTGAAGGAATTGCTTGTGCATGAGCATCCGCCGATGCTCGCCTGCCTGAAGATCGAGGAGTTGCTGATGCTCTTCGCGTTCAGTCCGCAGGGGCCGCTGCTGATGTCGGTCCTGCGGCAACTGAGCAACCGGCATGTCGAGCGTCTGCAGCTATTCATGGAGAAGCACTACCTCAACGAGTGGAAGCTGTCCGACTTCTCCCGCGAGTTCGGCATGGGGCTGACCACCTTCAAGGAGCTGTTCGGCAGTGTCTACGGGGTTTCGCCGCGCGCCTGGATCAGCGAGCGGAGAATCCTCTATGCCCATCAGTTGCTGCTCAACAGCGACATGAGCATCGTCGACATCGCCATGGAGGCGGGCTTTTCCAGTCAGTCCTATTTCACCCAGAGCTATCGCCGCCGTTTCGGCTGCACACCGAGCCGCTCGCGGCAGGGGAAGGACGAATGCCGGGCTAAAAATAACTGACGTTTTTTGAAAGCCCGGTAGCGGCTGCATGAGTAGAATCGGCCCAAATTGCAGGCTCTGACGAGCGCGCAATGTAGTGAGGAAGCCAAGGCAGAGAATGGAGCAGGAAGACGATAAGCAGTACTCCCGAGAAGCGGTGTTCGCCGGCAGGCGGGTATCCGTGGTGGGCTCGGACGCCCGCTCGCGGGGTCGGGTGCCGGGTTACGCATCGAGCAGTTTGTATCGTGAGTCCGGAATCATCAGTGCGCGGCAACTGGCGTTGCTGCAGCGGATGCTGCCGCGCCTGCGGCTGGAGCAACTGTTCCGCTGCGAATGGTTGCAGCAGCGCCTGGCGCGCGGCCTGGCACTGGGGCGCGAAGAGGTGCGGCAGATTCTCCTCTGCGCGGCGCAGGACGACGACGGCTGGTGCGCCGAACTGGGCGATCGGGTCAACCTCGCCGTGCCGCAGTCGATGATCGATTGGGTCCTGCTGCCGGTCTATGGCTGGTGGGAAAGCCTGCTCGACCAGGCGATCCCCGGCTGGCGCCTGTCGCTGGTGGAGCTGGAGACCCAGTCCCGGCAACTGCGAATCAAGTCCGAATTCTGGTCCCGCGTGGCCGAGCTGGAGCCGGAGCAGGCCCGCGAGGAACTGGCCAGGGTCGCCAAGTGCCAGGCGCGCACCCAGGAACAGGTGGCCGAACTGGCCGGCAAGCTGGAGACGGCTTCGGCATTGGCGAAGAGCGCCTGGCCGAACTGGCAGCGGGGAATGGCGACGCTGCTCGCCAGCGGCGGGCTGGCCGGCTTCGAGCCGATCCCCGAGGTCCTCGAATGCCTCTGGCAACCTCTCTGCCGGCTGGACGACGACGTCGGCGCGGCGGACGCCGTCCAGGCCTGGCTGCACGAACGCAACCTGTGCCAGGCACAGGATCACTTCTACTGGCAGAGCTGAGCGGCCGGCGAAAGCCGGCCCTACCGAGGAATCATGGATCATCTGTTGAGCGGATTGGCCACTCGCCTGGGCCAAGGGCCCTTTGTTGCCGATCGGACGGGTTCGTACCACCTGCGCATCGACGGACAGAGCGTCCTGTTGCTGCGCCAGGGCGACGACCTGCTGCTGGAAAGCCCGCTGGAGCACGCCCCCCTGGACCCGCAGCGCGACCAGCAGGGGTTGCTGCGGGCGCTGTTGTCGCGGGTCGCCAGTTGGAGCCGGCGCTATCCCCAGGCCATCGTCCTGGACGCGGACGGGCGCCTGCTGTTGCAGGCGCGGCTGGGCCTCGACGGCCTCGATCCCGAGCGACTCGAACGGGCCCTGGCCGCCCAGGTGGGGCTGCTCGAGGCGCTGGCGCCGGAGCTGGAGCCGCTGCCCCGCGGGTTGCCGCCGCAGGTTCCGGTGTGGCGTCCCTGATGCGCCGCCTGCTGATCGGCGGACTGCTGGCGCTGCTGCCTGGCGCGGTCTTGCGCGCGCAGCCGCTGGACTGGCCCAGCCTGCCTTACGACTATGTGGCGCAGGGCGAAAGCCTGCGCGACGTGCTGGCCAACTTCGGCGCCAACTACGATGCCTCGGTGATCGTCAGCGACAAGGTCAACGACCAGGTCAGCGGTCGCTTCGACCTGGAAAGCCCGCAGGCCTTCCTGCAGTTGATGGCCTCCCTCTACAACCTCGGCTGGTACTACGACGGCACCGTGCTGTACGTATTCAAGACCACCGAGATGCAGTCGCGGCTGGTGAGGCTGGAGCAGGTCGGCGAGGCCGAGCTGAAGCGCGCGCTGACCGCCGCCGGCATCTGGGAACCGCGCTTCGGCTGGCGTGCCGACCCTTCCGGGCGGCTGGTGCACGTGTCCGGTCCGGGGCGCTATCTCGAACTGGTCGAGCAGACCGCCCAGGTGCTGGAGCAGCAATACACCCTGCGCAGCGAAAAGACCGGCGACCTCAGCGTGGAGATCTTCCCGCTGCGCTATGCGGTCGCCGAGGACCGCAAGATCGAGTACCGCGACGACGAGATCGAGGCGCCGGGCATCGCCAGCATCCTCTCGCGGGTGCTCAGCGATGCCAACGTGGTTGCGGTGGGCGACGAGCCGGGCAAGCTGCGCCCGGGACCGCAATCGAGCCATGCGGTGGTCCAGGCGGAACCGTCGCTGAACGCGGTGGTGGTGCGCGACCACAAGGACCGGTTGCCCATGTATCGCCGCCTGATCGAAGCCCTCGACCGGCCCTCGGCGCGGATCGAGGTCGGCTTGTCGATCATCGACATCAATGCCGAGAACCTCGCCCAGCTGGGCGTCGACTGGAGCGCCGGGATTCGCCTGGGCAACAACAAGTCGATCCAGATCCGCACCACCGGCCAGGATAGCGAGGAGGGCGGCGGCGCCGGTAACGGCGCGGTCGGCAGCCTGGTGGACAGTCGCGGGCTGGATTTCCTGCTGGCCAAGGTCACCCTGTTGCAGAGCCAGGGGCAGGCGCAGATCGGATCCCGGCCGACCCTGCTGACCCAGGAGAATACCCAGGCGGTGCTCGACCAGAGCGAAACCTACTATGTGCGGGTCACGGGCGAGCGGGTGGCCGAGCTGAAGGCGATCACCTACGGCACCATGCTGAAAATGACGCCGCGAGTGGTGACTCTCGGCGATACGCCGGAGATCAGCCTCAGCCTGCACATCGAGGACGGCAGCCAGAAACCCAACAGCGCCGGCCTGGACAAGATCCCCACGATCAACCGCACGGTGATCGATACCATCGCCCGCGTGGGCCATGGCCAGAGCCTGCTGATCGGCGGCATCTACCGCGACGAACTGAGCCAGAGCCAGCGCAAGGTACCCTGGCTCGGCGACATTCCCTATCTCGGCGCGCTGTTCCGCACTACCGCGGACACCGTGCGCCGCTCGGTGCGGCTGTTCCTCATCGAGCCGCGGCTGATCGACGATGGCGTCGGCCATTACCTGGCGCTGAACAACCGTCGCGACCTGCGCGGTGGCCTGCTTGAAGTCGACGAGTTGTCGAACCAGAGCCTGTCGTTGCGCAAGCTGCTCGGTAGCGCCCGTTGCCAGGCGCTGGCGCCGGCCAGGGCCGAACAGGAGCGCTTGCGCCAGGCCGGCCAGGGTTCGTTCCTCACGCCCTGCCGGATGGGTGCGCAGGAGGGCTGGCGGGTGACCGACAGCGCCTGTCCCAAGGACGGCGCCTGGTGCGTCGGCGCGGAGCGCGGGAATTAGCATGGCCTGGAAGATCCGCTTCTACAGCGGGCTGAACCAGGGCGCCGAAGTCTCGCTCGGAGAGGGCCGGGTGGCGCTTGGCAGCGATCCGTTGCAGGCCGACCTGGTGTTGCTCGACGAGGGCATCGCGGCAGTCCACCTGGTGCTCGAGGTCGATGCCCAGGGCGTGCGCCTGCTGGAGTGGGCGGAGGGCTGCGAGCCTCGCCAGGACGGCCAGGCGCAAGTCGCCGGAGCGATCCTGCAGGCGCTTGCCGGGCAGACCTGCGGCCCGCTGCGCTGGGCATTCTGCGACCCGCAGCGGAGTTTTCCCGAGCGTTTCCCCGAAGTCGAGGCGCAGACCGCGCCAGTGCGCCGCAAGCCGTCCGCCCGTGCCGGCGGGGCCTGGCTGCTCGGCATCAGCCTGGCGCTGGCCCTGTGCCTGCTGGGCATGCTCGTCGAACCCTGGTCGGCCCGCCAGCACGGCATGGCCGGCGAGGAGCCCCTGGCGAGGGTGCGCGCCTACCTGCGCGAGCAGGGCATGAGCGAGGTGGATGTGCAGCGCCAGGGCGACAGTCTCCTGCTCGGCGGCTACCTGGAGGACAACGCCCGGCGCCTGGCGCTGCAGCGCTACCTCGATGGCAGCGGCGTGGACTACCGACTGGAAGCACGGAGCATGGAAGACATTCGCCAGGGCGTGGATTTCATCCTGCAGAAATTCGGCTATCGGCAGATCCTCAGCAGCAACGCGGACAAGCCTGGCTGGGTCCGGCTCAACGGCGAACTGGCGGAACAGGACGAACGCTGGGCGCGGATCGACGCATTGCTGGAGTCCGAGGTGCCGGGCCTGCTCGGGGTGGAAAACCAGGTCCGGGTGGCCGGCTCGCACCTGCGCCGCCTCGAACGCCTGCTGGCGGACGCCGGCCTCGACCGGCAACTGAGTTTCCGCGAGCGCGGCGAGCGCATCGAGTTGAGCGGTACGCTCGACGAGGTCCAGCTCAGCGCCTTCTACCGCCTGCAGCGCGAGTTCCAGCAGGAGTTCGGCAACCGCCCGAGCCTGGAGCTGCTCAGTCGCGGCAAGCGCGCCAGCGGCGACGAACTGGAGTTCACGGTGCGCTCGGTGTCGCTGGGGCGGGTGCCCTATGTAGTGCTCGGCGACGGCCAGAAATACCCGGTGGGCGCCTCGACATCCCGTGGTGTGCGAATCCTCGCCATCGAGCCGGAGTCGATCCTGGTGGCCCGCGGCAAGCAGCGTTTCATCATCAATCTCAAAGGGGAGGTGCTCCATGATGACAGCCTTGGAAACGCGACTGTCGGTCGCTGACGGCACGCATGCCGCAGCGCTCCGGCAGCGTCTGCAGGCGGCGCTGGCGGAGTGTCGCCGGGAACTGGCCAGAGGCGCCGGCCCGGAGCGCTTTCAATTCCTGCAACAGCAGGCCCGGGCCCTCGAAGGCGGTCTCGGCATTCTTTCGCAGCTCACAGAGGACTAAGCATGGCGCAGATATTCAACCCCAACCCGGGGAATACCCTCGATACCGTGGCCAATGCCCTGAAGGAGCAGGCCAACGCAGCGAACAAGGACGTCAACGACGCGATCAAGGCCTTGCAGGGGACCGACAATGCCGACAACCCGGCGCTGCTGGCCGAGCTGCAACACAAGATCAACAAGTGGTCGGTCATCTACAACATCAACTCGACGGTGACCCGGGCGCTGCGCGACCTGATGCAAGGCATCCTGCAGAAGATCTGAACATGGACACTCCACTGATACGCGAATTGGCGGAACTGGCGCTGGCCGGCAGCGGGCAGCACTGCCACGAAGAGGCGCTGTGCATCGCCGAGTGGCTGGAGCGCCTCGGACAGGACGAAGCGGCACGGCTGATCCGGATTTCCAGCCTGGCCAACCAGGGGCGCTATCAGGAGGCCCTGGTCTTCGCCCATGGCAATCCCTGGCCGGCGCTGGAGCCCTGGTTCGCCTTGTGCGAGTGGCACCTGGGGCTGGGCGCCGCGCTGGACCGCAGGCTGGCCGGGCTGGGCGGCAGCAGCGATCCTGCCCTGGCCGACTTCGCCGCCGGCATGCGCGCCCAGGTGCGGACATGAGCCGCATCGACACGCCGCCGGGATTCGCCGTCTATCCGTCGGCCAGTCCAAAGGCGGCGAACCTGCCGGCTGTCGATCAGGTGCTGGCTTTCGAGCAGGCCCTCGGCGGCGAGCCGCCGGCGGCCGGACGCCGCCTGGCCGGGTTGGAGAACGGCGCTCTCGGCGAGCGCCTGCTGCAGCGCTTTGCCCAGCCGCTGCAAGGGTTGGAGGCGGACCGCCTGGAGCTGAAGGCGATGCTCCGTGCGGAACTGCCGCTGGGGCGCCAGCAGCAAACCTTTCTCCTCCAGTTGCTCGGTGCAGTCGAGCATGCGCCGGGCGGCGAATACCTGGCGCAACTGGCGCGTCGCGAATTGCAGGTGCTGATCCCGCTCAACGGCATGCTCGACAACCTCGTGCGCAACAGCCACAAACTCGACCTGGAGTCATGATGGATATCTCTCGGATGGGCGCCCAGGCGCAGATCACCAGTCTCGAAGAACTCTCCGGCGGCCCGGCCGGCGCGGCCCACGTCGCCGAGTTCGAACGGGCGATGGGCGGTGCCGGCAGCCTGGGCGGCGACCTGCTCAGCGAACTGGGGCAGATCAGGGAGCGTTTCAGCCAGGCCAAGCAGGAGTTGCAGGTGGAGCTGTCGACGCCCGGCGACGATCCCAACAGCCTGATGCAGATGCAGTGGTCGCTGATGCGCATCACCATGCAGGAAGAGCTGATCGCCAAGACCGTCGGGCGCATGAGCCAGAACGTCGAAACCCTGATGAAGACCCAATGAGGCGAACGGTGAAAGGTCTGTCGCGCATGGCGCTCCTGGCGCTGGTCCTGGCGTTGGGCGGGTGCAAGGTCGAACTCTATACCGGGATCAGCCAGAAGGAAGGCAACGAGATGCTGGCGCTGTTGCGTTCGGAGGGCGTTTCCGCGGACAAGCAGGCGGACAAGGATGGCACCGTGCGCCTGCTGGTGGAGGAGTCGGATATCGCCGAGGCGGTGGAGGTGCTCAAGCGCAAGGGCTATCCGCGGGAGAACTTCTCCACGCTGAAGGATGTGTTTCCCAAGGACGGGCTGATTTCCTCGCCCATCGAAGAGCGCGCGCGGCTCAACTACGCCAAGGCCCAGGAGATTTCCCATACCCTTTCCGAGATCGATGGCGTGCTGGTGGCGCGGGTCCATGTGGTGCTGCCCGAGGAGCGCGACGGACTGGGCAGGAAGTCCTCGCCGGCATCGGCCTCGGTGTTCATCAAGCACGCCGCCGACGTGCAACTGGATGCCTACGTGCCGCAGATCAAGCAACTGGTGAACAACGGCATCGAAGGACTCAGCTACGACCGCATCAGCGTGGTGCTGGTGCCGTCGGCCGGGGTCCGCCAGGTCCCGCTGGCGCCACGCTTCGAGAGTGTCTTCTCGATCCAGGTGGCGGAGCACTCGCGCGGACGCCTGCTCGGTCTGTTCGGCCTGCTGCTGGCGTTGCTGCTGGCGAGCAACCTGGCGCAGTTCTTCTGGCACCGGCAACGGGGCTGAGCGGCGCGATGCCATTGACGGCCTACCAGTTGCGCTTCTGCCCGGCCCGCTACATCCACGAGTCGCACCTGCCCGCGGTATTGCTGCGGTTGCTGCCGGCGCTGCCGGACTGGCGGCGACAGAGCGTTCTCAACGCCTGGCTGCTGGAGCAACTGGAATTGGACTGCGCGTTCCGCATGCCCGCGCAACTGGGCGGGCTGGCCCTTTACCCGCAGGCGGCGCTGGAACGGACCCTGGGCTGGCTCGGTGCGCTGCTGCACGGCCAGGCCTTGCGGCAGGTGCTGGACGGTGCGCGGGTACGGCGCATCCGCGCGCAGATCGGCGAACAGGGCCAGCGTTTCTGCCTGGAGCAGCTCGACCTGCTCATCGGTCGCTGGCCGCCCGGCTGGCAGCGGGCCTTGCCGGAAAACCCGGAAGACGGCTATTTCCGGCGCTGCGGCCTGGCTTTCTGGCTGGCCGCCTGTAGCGATGCCGACTGCGGTTTCTCGCGGCGCCTGCGCCTGCGCCTGGAGGCCATGCCGGCCCCGGCGGACTGGACTTTCGACGAACAACGGCGATCCCTGGCGCGGACCCTGTGCCTGAAGGTCGCCCGACAAGCGAGCGATGAATGCTTCCATTTGTTGAACTAGACGCCAGTCGCGTACGGCTGGCCCCCGGGCAGGCCCTGTTGCGCGCCCGCGACTACCAGGACTACCTCAGCGCCAACCGCCTGGTGGAAGCGGCACGCGAGCGTGCCGCCGAAATCGAGCGCGAGGCCCACGAGGTTTACCAGGAGCAGAAGCGCCTGGGCTGGGAGGCCGGACTGGAGGAGGCGCGTCTGCGCCAGGCCGGGCTGATCCAGGAAACGCTACTGCGCTGCAATCGCTACTACCGGCAGGTCGATCGCCAGCTTGGCGAAGTGGTGCTGCAGGCGGTGCGCAAGGTGTTGCGCCACTACGACGCTGTCGAGCTGACCCTGGCGGCCACGCGCGAGGCACTGGCATTGGTGAGCAACCAGAAGCAGGTGATCCTGCACGTCCAGCCGGAACAGCTGGTCGCGGTGCGCGAGCAGGTCGCCCGGGTGCTCAAGGATTTCCCCGAGGTGGGCTACCTGGAAGTGGTCGGCGATGCCCGGCTGGACCAGGGCGGTTGCATCCTGGAAACCGAGATCGGGATCATCGACGCATCGCTCGACAGCCAGTTGGCGGCGTTGCAGGCCGCATTGACGGAGGGCGTGGCGCGGAGCGGCGAGGAGGAAGGGGACGCCGGTTGAGGGAACCAGGCGCCGCCCCCGGCCCGGGCGTTGGTTCCGGGCCGAGGGCTGAGGCGCTGCCGTTCGCCCGCGGCGGCGACGCTGGCGGTGCGGTCGGCGCCTTCAGAGCAGGGTGAAGCTGCGGCTTTCGGTTTGCGCCGAGTCCAGGCCGACGAAGACCTTGAACTCGCCTGGCTCGGCCGTGTGCCTGAGCTGGCTGTCGTAGAACTTCAGGTCCGCCTCGCCGAGGCGGAAGACGATCTCCCGCGATTCGCCGGGCTCCAGCATCACCTTGCGGAACCCGCGCAGTTCCTTCACTGGACGGCTGAGGCTGGCCACCGGGTCCTGCAGATAAAGCTGGACCACCGTGGCGCCGGCGCGCTTGCCGCTGTTGCTGAGCGTGACCCGCGCTTCCAGGGTGTCGCCGCGGGCCAGCCGTTCGCTGGACAGGCGCAGGGGCGAGAGACTGAACTCGGTGTAGCTGAGGCCGTAGCCGAACGGGTAGAGCGGGCCGTTGGCTTCGTCGAAATAGCGCGAGGTGTATTTGCCGGGGTTGTCGTGGTCCATCGGCCGGCCGGTGTTCAGGTGGTTGTAGTAGACCGGTACCTGGCCCACCGAGCGCGGGAAGGACATGGTCAGCTTGCCGCTGGGGTTGTGCTCGCCGAACAGCACGTCGGCGATGGCGTTGCCGCCTTCGGTGCCACTGAACCAGGTTTCCAGGATCGCGTCGGCGTTTTCCTGCTCCCAGCCCAGCGACAGCGGTCGGCCGTTCATCAGCACCAGCACCAGCGGCTTGCCGGTGGCCTTCAGTGCCTTCAGCAGCCGCCGCTGGCTGGCCGGGATGCGCAGGTCGGTGCGACTGGAGGCCTCGTGGGCCATGCCCTGCGATTCGCCGACCACGGCGACCACCAGGTCGGCGTCGCGCGCGGTGCGCAAGGCCTCCTCGAGCATCGCCTCGGCGGAGCGCGGATCGACCTCGACTTCCGGGTTGTAGCTGTTCAGGTAGTCGAGGATCGCCTGGTCGCCACTGACGTTGGCACCCTTGGCGTAGAGCAGGGTGGCACGCTCGCCGACAGCATTGGCCAGGCCCTGGTAGACGGTTACCGCCTGGCGTGGCACGCCGGCTGCCGACCAACTGCCGATGACGTCGCGCTGGCTCTTGGCCAGGGGGCCGATCACCGCGATCCGCCCCTGTTTCTTCAGCGGCAGCAGACCGTCGCGGTTCTTCAGCAGGACCAGTCCTTCGCGAGCCACCTCGCGGGCGGCCTGGCGGTGCAGGCGGCTCTCGGCGTTGGTGTCGAACGGCGGGTCGTCCGGCTTGCCCAGGCGCCGGTAGGGATCGGCGAACAGGCCGAGGTCGTACTTCGCCGCCAGCACGTCGCGGCAGGCACGATCGATGTCGGCCTGGTCGATCTCGCCGGCCGCCAGCAGCTTCGGCAGCCAGGTCGAGTAGAGATCGTCGTTCATGTTCATGTCGACACCGGCCTGGATCGCCAGGCGCGTGGCGTCCCGCTCGTTGCCGGCGAGGCCGTGCTTGATCAGTTCCTTCACCGCGCCATGGTCGCTGATGGTCAGCCCCTTGAAGCCCCACTGCTGGCGCAGCAGGTCGGTCAGCAGCCAGCGGTTGGCGGTGGCGGGCACGCCGTTGATGGTGTTCAGCGAGACCATCACCGCGCCGGCGCCGGCGTCCACCGCGGCCTTGTAGGGCGGCAGGTAGTCCTGGAACATGCGCGGCAGGCTCATGTCCACGGTGTTGTAGTCGCGGCCGCCTTCGGCCGCGCCGTACAGGGCGAAGTGCTTGACCGCCGCCATGATGCTGTCCGGGGCGGCCAGGTTGGAGCCCTGGTAGGCACGGACCATCACGCCGGACAGCAGCGAGGTCAGGTAGGTATCTTCGCCGAAGCCTTCCGAGACCCGCCCCCAGCGCGCGTCGCGGGTGATGTCGACCATCGGCGAGAAGCTCATGTCGAGCCCGTCGGCGCTGGCTTCGAGGGCGGAGATCCGCGCGCTGCGGGCGACCACCTCGGGGTCCCAGCTGGCGGCGAGGCCGAGGCTGATGGGGAAGATGGTGCGGTGGCCGTGGGCCACGTCGTAGGCATGGAACAGCGGGATCTTCAGGCGGCTATGGCGGACCTGATCCTGCATGGCGCGAATGTCCGGGCGGGTCACGGTATTGAAGATGGCGCCGACCTTGCCGGCGCGGATGTCCGCCATCAGCGCTTCCTTGGGATGGTCGGCGCCGACGCTGACCAGGCGTAGCTGGCCGATCTTTTCCGCGTTGCTCATGCGAGCCATCAGGCTGGCGATGAAACGCTCCTTGTCGGTAGCCGGTGGATTGCCGGATTCGCCCTGGCCAGCCGCCAGTGCCGGGCTCCCGCTCAGCCCGATGAGAAGCCCCAGTACACACAGCCTGTTCATGCATGTTTTCTCGTTATTGGATAGACGCTCGTCGTGGCGGCGTGACATGTCGCGGCATGCCGCCCGGCGGGCGCGACATAAGGTGTTCGCAGCGCGGGCGGAAGTCAACGAGACGGCGATGGGCGAATCTGCCGGTTCTGACAGGTCACGTGGCGCGCCGCTGGCGGCGCTCAGGCGACGCTGGCGAGCAACTGCTCGGCCGGCATCGGCCTGCCGAGCAGGAAGCCTTGCAGCGAATTGCAGCCGAGGCGGGTCAGGAACTCCTGCTGGGCCTCGGTTTCCACGCCCTCGGCGACGATCTTCAGGTTCAGCGTGCGGCCGAGGGCGACGATCGCCGAGACGATCGCGGCGTCGTCGCTGTCGTGGGCCAGCTCGTTGATGAAGCCACGGTCGATCTTCAGTTCGCTCGCCGGCAGGCGCTTGAGATAGAGCAGGCTGGAGTAGCCGGTGCCGAAGTCGTCGATGGAGATGCCGACGCCCATCGCCGACAACTGCTCGAGGATCACCAGGCTGGCATCGGCATCGCGCATGGCGGTCGATTCGGTCACCTCGAGGATCAGGTGGCTGGGCTCCAGGCTGTGGCGCAGGAGTGCGTTGCGCACCGAGTCGACCAGGCCGGCATGGGCGAACTGCAGGGCCGAAAGGTTCACCGCGATGTTCCACTCCGCATGCCCGCCGTCCAGCCAGAGGCGCATCTGCCGGCAGGCTTCGTCGAGCACCCACTCGCCGATCTGCACGATCAGGCCGGTTTTTTCCGCCAGCGGCAGGAACTGGTCGGGGGGGATCAGTCCGTGTTGCGGATGCTCCCAGCGCAGCAGCGCTTCCACGCCGACCATCGGTCCGTTCGGCGCCAGTACCTTGGGTTGGTAGTGCAAGACCAACTGCCGGCGCTCCAGGGCCTGGCGCAGGTCATGGAGCAGTTGCAACTGTTCCTGGGCGTTGGCGTTCATCGAACTCTCGAAGAAGCAGTAGCCGTTCCGTCCCTGGTCCTTGGCGTGATACATCGCCGCGTCGGCATTGATCATCAGTTCGTGGCGGGTCTGCCCGTCGCCGGGGTAGAGCGCGATGCCGATGCTCGCCGAGATCCGCACCTCGTGGCGGGATATCTGGTACGGCTGGCTGATCCGCTTCACCAGCTTCTCGGCCAGGGTCGCGGCGTCGGCGGGCTCGCGGGCCTCGATCAGCAGGACGAACTCGTCGCCGCCGAGGCGGGCGATGGTGTCCTGGGCGCGGACGTTGGCGCGGATACGCTCGGCGACTTCGATCAGCAACAGGTCGCCGAGGTGATGGCCGTAGGCATCGTTGACCGCCTTGAAGCCGTCCAGGTCCATGAACAGCACGGCGAACCGGCGATCGTCGCGGATCGCCTGCTGGATCGCCTGCTCCAGGCGGTCGTCGAGGAGCATGCGGTTGGGCAGCTTGGTCAGGTTGTCGTGCAGGGCCAACTGGATCAGCTCGCGGTTGGCTCGTGCGAGGGAGGTGGCGAGCACCGAGGTACGCGCCTCCAGGCGCGAGTCCAGCACCGAGACGATCAGGGCGATGGCGATCACCGCCAGGGTGATCACGATGACCAGCACCGCCAGCCAGCCGTTGTCGATGCCTCGGCCGGCGGCGCCGCAGAAGCTGCCCAGGGGGAACTGCGCGGCGGCCATCCCGGTGTAGTGCATGCCGACGATGGCGCAGCCCATCACCAGGGCGGCGCCGGCCCGGACCAGGACGATGCGCCGGCTGCCATGGCGCAGGCGGAAGGCGATCCACAGCGCGGCGCCGGAGGCGATCACCGCGATCAGGATGGAGAGGCCGAGCCACAGCGGGTCGTAGACGATCCCCGGCATCATCAGCAGGGCGGCCATCCCGGTGTAGTGCATGGCGGCGATGCCGCTGCCCATCAGCAGGGCGCCCAGCGCCAGGCGTTGCCAGGGGAGTTCCGCCTGGCACACCAGCCAGAGGGCGAAGGCCGAACTGCCGACGGCCAGCAGCAGCGACAGCAGGGTCAGGCCCAGGTCGTAGCCGAGCGGGATCGGCAGGCTGAAGGCGAGCATGCCGACGAAATGCATCGACCAGATGCCGAAGCCCATGGCGAAAGCGCCGCCGATCAGCCAGGAGAGCGCCTCGCGGCCTTTCGCCAGGGTCACCCGGCCGGCCATGTCGAGAGCGGTGTAGGACGCCAGGATGGCCACAATCAGGGAAAAGGCGACAAGAACCTGGTTGTAGCTGCTGATAAGCATGAAAGCGTCCGAACGGGATAGCGGGAGAGAAGTGGTTGATATCAACCTGATATTATTGCACGAGTCGCTTTCGCCAATGCCATCGGGCAGGACCAACGGTCGCCGGCGCAGGCGGAATCTTGCTCAACGGCCGGGCCTTTTGTACAGCGCTTTGTCTGCCGCCGGTCGCCGCCCGCCGGGGCAGGCGGCGGAAAGCTCGGCAGCGCTGGCAGGTTGACGCTACCCTGAAAGAAGCCATGGTCGTCCGATCTTCCTCTGGCTTGATCAAAAAACTCTCATGATCGCCGACGATGGCTTCAGCTGAATGGGGAATCGGTGAACTTTCTGAATGTCTCGACAGGAGGTGCGTCTCATGGAAAAGCCCTTCTCGGATGATGTCAGCGTGAATGTCCTGCGTCGCATGAAAGAAGGCGGCTTCGACTTCGCGCGCATCCATCCCATCGACTTCTTCGCCATCTTTCCCAGTGAGCGGGAGGCCCGCCAGGCAGCGGGCCAGTTTCGCGGCGAATCCCTCAGGGCCCAGGTCGTCGCTCGCGACGATGGCTCCTGGAACCTGCAGGTCAGCAAGGTGATGTACGCCACCCATGCCGCCATCGGTGCCTTCGAACACGACCTGGAGGAAGTCGTGGTGCCGCTGGGCGGCGTGCTGGACGGGTGGGGCGTGACCCAGGAGGTCACTTCGCTGCGTCCGTGACGGCGGCGGGACCCCGGCCGCGATCCTGGGCCGGGGCTCCTGCGTCGGGCTTTCCTTCCTCGAAGGCTTTCCTTCAGACTGGGGAAGGAGGTAAGCCATGAGCGATATTCTGATCCTGACCCATGCCGAGTTCTGTCCGCCAGGCCATCTGGGTGCCGTGCTGGCGGCGCGCGGCCTGGACTTCCGCGTGATCCGCGCCGACCTCGGCGAACTCGCCGGTCTCGACGCCGAACGCCCGCGAGCGGTGGCGATCATGGGTGGGCCGATGAGCGTCAACGACGACCTGCCCTGGTTGCGCGACGAACTGGCGCTGCTGCGTCGCTTCATCGAGCGGCGCATCCCGCTGATCGGCCATTGCCTCGGCGGCCAGTTGCTGGCCCGCGCCCTGGGCGCGACGGTGCGGCACCAGCCCTACACCGAAATGGGCTGGCAGCCCATGCAGCGGGAAAGCCGCGACAGTCCATGGCTGGCCGGGCTGCCGGAGCGCTTCTCGATCTTCCAGTGGCACGGCGATGCCTTCGACCTGCCGCAGGGCGCCGAGCGCCTGCTGTCCAGCCCGTGGTGCGAGAACCAGGGGTTTTCCTGGGGCGATCACGTACTCGGCCTGCAAGGCCATCCGGAAATGACCGAGGAACTGGTGCGGCGCTGGATCGCCGGCTGGCCGCACCTGCTCGATCCCTCCCAGCCCAGCCAGCAATCCGCCGAGGACATGCTGGCCGGGTTGCCTGCCAAGGTTGCCGGGCTGAATCGGGTGGCCGAGGGTTTCTACCGTCATTGGCTGTCGCTGATCGATTGACCTTCCCGGCCGCGGGCGCCTCCCTGGCACTACCGCCGGTCCGCTTTATCGCTCGTTCGAGCGAGACGGCTGTCTGCATGGAAGGGAGGGGAGAAGCCGTCTCCCTTCCGGGTCTGTTCTAGACTTATCGGTCCCACAGGTCGCTTCGCGATCGGCAGGTCGATGCCGGTCCGTGGCCGCGGGGCGCGCATGCCGTCGAACGGGGCGCCCTTCCTCTCCCTGTGGGCAGGATGCACCAGACTGGGGCGAACCCGCCGCGCCGACCCTGCGAATCGCCGACGAGCCGTGATCCGCGCGCTGGCACGGGCTTTGCGAGTTCCCCATCGTTCGTGACGACAAGGAGTCCGGCATGGCACGCATGTTTTACGACGAGATGCACGATGCTGGCGGCGAATGCCGCTCGCATTATCGGGAATTCGCTCGCTGGCTGGCCGACACCCCTGAAGAGCAATTGCTGCAACGCCGGCGCGAAGCCGACCTGCTGTTCCACCGCGCCGGCATCACCTTCACCCTGTACGGCGACGAGCAGGGCACCGAGCGCCTGATCCCCTTCGACACCATCCCGCGCAGCATTCCCGCGGCGGAGTGGGCGCACATCGAGGCCGGCTGCATCCAGCGCGTCCAGGCGCTGAACCTGTTCCTCGCCGATCTCTACCACGAACAGCGCATCCTCAAGGCCGGCGTGATTCCTGCCGAGCAGGTCCTGGCCAACGACCAGTACCAACTGGCGATGCAGGGACTGGACCTGCCGGGCAACGTCTACGCGCACATTGCCGGGGTTGACCTGGTCCGCGACGGCAGCGGCAACTACTACGTGCTGGAGGACAACCTGCGCACGCCCAGCGGTGTTTCCTACATGCTGGAAAACCGCAAGATGATGATGCGCCTGTTCCCCGAGCTGTTCGTCCGCCAGCGCGTGGCGCCGATCGACCACTACCCGGACCTGCTGCTCGACACCCTCAAGCGGGCCAGTGACGTCGAATCGCCGAGCGTGGTGGTATTGACGCCGGGACGTTTCAACAGCGCCTACTTCGAACACGCCTTCCTCGCCCGCGAGATGGGCGTGGAACTGGTCGAAGGCGCCGATCTGTTCGTCCGCGACGAGCGGGTCTACATGCGCACGACGGCCGGACCGCAACCGGTGGACGTGATCTACCGAAGGATCGACGACGCCTTCCTCGACCCGCTGGCGTTCAACCCGGATTCGCTGCTCGGCGTGCCCGGCCTGCTGGCCGCCTACCGGGCCGGCAACCTGGTGCTGGCCAACGCGATCGGTACCGGGGTGGCCGACGACAAGTCGATCTACCCCTACGTGCCGGACATGATCCGCTTCTACCTCGGCGAAGACCCGCTGCTGCACAACGTGCCGACCTGGCAATGTCGCAAGCCGAAGGAACTGGCGCACGTCCTGGCGCACCTGCCGGAGCTGGTGGTGAAGGAGACCCAGGGTTCCGGCGGCTACGGCATGCTGGTCGGACCGGCGGCCAGCCGGGAGGAAATCGAGCTGTTCCGCGAGCGCCTGAAGGCTCGCCCGGAGGCCTATATCGCGCAACCGACGCTGTCCCTGTCGACCTGTCCGACTTTCGTCGAGAGCGGCGTCGCGCCACGCCATATCGACCTGCGGCCGTTCGTCCTGTCGGCGCCGGATCGGGTTCGCCTGGTGCCTGGCGGGCTGACCCGGGTGGCGTTGCGCGAAGGCTCGCTGGTGGTCAATTCGTCCCAGGGCGGCGGCACCAAGGACACCTGGGTGGTGGAGGAATAAGCATGCTCAGCCGGACCGCTTCCGACCTGTACTGGATGTCGCGCTACCTGGAACGCGCGGAGAACCTCGCCCGCATGCTCGACGTCAGCTACTCGCTGTCGCTGTTGCCGCAGGACCGCAACGGCGGCGGCCTGGACGAACTGGCCATGCCGCTGCTGATCACCGGCACCCTCGACGCCTACCTGGAGCGCCACGGCGAACTGGCCGCCGAGCGCCTGCTGAGTTTCTTCGCCCTCGACCCGGACAACCCGGCGAGCATCTACAGCTGCCTGGCTGCAGCGCGCGCCAGTGCCCATGCGGTACGCGGGCGGATCACCCTGGACATGTGGGAGAACATCAACGCCACCTGGCTGGAAATGCGCGGCATCGCCGCCGAGGGCATCCTGCGCTATGGCATCAGTCGTTTCTGCGAATGGGTGAAGGACCGCTCGCACCTGTTCCGCGGCGCGACCTTCGCCACCAGCATGCGCAACGATGCGTTCCGCTTCATCCGTCTCGGAACCTTCATCGAACGCGCCGACAATACCTTGCGCCTGCTCGATGCGCGCTACCAGACCCAGGGCGAAGCGGCGCTCGCCGGGGCGGACGAGGGCACCGCGCGCGGCTACTACCAGTGGAGCGCGCTGCTGCGGGCGCTATCCGCCTTCGAGGGCTACACCGAGCTGTACCGCGCCTCGCCCAACGCGCGCAACATCGCCGAATTGCTGCTGTTGCGCGAGGACGTGCCACGTTCGCTGCTGTCCTGCATCGAGGAACTGAGCGAGATCCTTTCCGGCCTGCCCGGCGTCAACGGCCGGCCGGCGCAGCGCCTGGCCGCCGAGCTGGAGGCGCGGGTGCGCTACACCGGCATCGACGAGGTGCTGGAACAGGGCCTGCATACCTGGATCACCGACTACATCCTGCTGGTTCGCCAGTTGGCCAACGCCATTCACAGCTCCTACCTGGAGGCCGCATGAGACTCTCGATCACCCACGACACCACCTATCGCTACGAAGACCGGGTGCGCGCCAGCATCCAGTACCTGCGCCTGACCCCGCAGGACAGCGAGCGCCAGCACGTGGTCGATTGGCGCCTGGACCTGCCGCGCCCGGCGCGGCCGCTGCGCGATCCGTACGGCAACATCCTGCACGTCCTGACCCTGGACGAACCGCATGAGTCGGTCCTGATCGCCGCCCACGGCCTGGTCGAGATCGACGAGGAGCGCGAGGTGGAGCACGATCGCCAGTCGCCGTTGCCGTTCCTGCGCAGCACCCGCCTGACCGGCGCCGATGCCGAGATGCGCGCCTTCGCCGAACGCGCCATGGGCGGCCGCAAGGACCGCGGCGGCCTGCTCGACCTGATGCATGCGCTGCACGAGCATATCCTCTACCAGCCGGGGGCGACCCGCGTCGACAGCACCGCCATCGAGGCCTTCGGCGCACGCGCCGGGGTCTGCCAGGACCATGCCCATGCCTTCCTCGCCTGCATCCGCAGCCAGGGTGTGCCGGGGCGCTATGTCTCCGGCTACCTCTACACCGAGGACGACACGCACCTGGCCAGCCATGCCTGGGCCGAGGCCTGGCTCGGCGACGGCTGGTACAGCTTCGACGTGACCAACCGGCTCGGCCGTCCGGAGCGCCATCTCAAGCTGGCCGTCGGCCTCGACTACCTGGATGCCTGCCCGGTGCGTGGCTTGCGCCGTGGCGGCGGTTGCGAGCAGATGCATGCGCGGGTGCTGGTCAGCGCGCCGCTGCTGCAGGTGCAGCAACAGTGACGATCCATTGCGCGCCTGGCGTTATCGGCGATTGCCTTTACGCTTGAGGGGCGGGGACGGACGGAATAAGGAAGATTCGAGATGACCTACTGTGTCGCGATGCACCTGGCCGACGGCTTGGTGTTCGCCTCCGATTCGCGGACCAACGCCGGGATCGACCATATCGCCACCTTCCGCAAGCTGTTCACCTTCGGCACGCCCGGAGAGCGCCTGCTGGTGGTGCAGACGGCCGGCAACCTGGCGACCTCGCAATCGGTGATCAACCTGCTGCAGCAGCGCATCCGCCGGGACGGCGCCAGCCTGCTCAACGTGCCCTCGGTCTACGACGCCACGGCGCTGATCGCCGAGACCACCCGCGAGGTGATGGCCCGCGACGGCGGCAATCTGGCCGGCAATACCGACCTGAGCTGCTCCTTCCTGGTCGGCGGGCAGATCGCCGGCGGACCGCCGGCGCTGTACAGCATCTACCCCCAGGGCAACTTCATCCAGGCCACGCCGGACACGCCTTTCCTGCAACTGGGCGAAAGCAAGTACGGCAAGCCGATCCTCGACCGCAACCTGACTTTCGACACGCCGCTGGAGCAGGCCCTGCGCTGCGCGCTGGTGTCGTTCGACTCGACCATCCGCAGCAACCTCTCGGTGGGCATGCCGCTGGACCTGCTGGTCTACCACCGCGACAGCCTGATCCTGCCGGAGGGCTACCGGGTCACCGAGGACGACGCCTATTTCAGCGCCATCCGCCGCCAGTGGAGCGCCGGCCTGCACGACTTGCTGGAGCGCCTGCCGTCGCCGCCCTCGGCGTACAACATCTGACGCCGCTTCAGCCGGCCGCGCCCGCTTTGCGGCCGGCCATGTGGCGCAGGTAGCCGATCAGCTGGCGCAACTCCTGGTCGTCGATCACCCGTTCCGGGAACGCCGGCATTTTCGCCTGTGGCCATTGCCGCAGCGCCTGCGGGTCGCGGATGTAGCGGGAGAGGAATTGCGGCTGGAAGTACTCGGTGGGGTTGTACGGCAGGTTCAGGTCCGGGCCGAACTGGGCGTCGCCGGCACCGTTGAGACGGTGGCAGGCCAGGCAGTTCTTCTGGAACACGGCGAAGCCGGCGCGCACTTCCGCGCTGGCGTCGGCGGCCGGCAGCAGGGCCGGGAAGCGTTCGGCCAGAGGGGGCTGATAGCGGATGCGGACGACCTGGAAGGGCCATTGCTCCGGACCGATGCGTTTTTCCTCGGGTTTGCTCCAGACCAGATAGAACGGCCCGGCGGACGGCTTGCCGGCGCCCAACGGCGGCCAGGGGCGCTGCGGATCCTCTATCGCCAGCCAGGCTTGCGAGCCCTGTTCGGCGAGCAGCGGGGCGGCCGGCAATTCGGCGGCGAAGCCATCGCTGGCCACGGCCTGCAAATGGTCTTCGGGATGCACGCCTTTCAACAAGGCCGCCAGTGGCACGGCGCGGTAGCGCATGTTCCGGCGGTAGGCGACGTCGGCCGGGATGTCCAGGTCGCGGGCCTGCGGATGCCTGAGCAGTTCTTCGCTGCTCCAGGTCTGCGTGCCCCCCGGCAGTTCCAGGCGGAGCTCGGCGGCCCAGGCGGCAGCCACAGGGAAGAGCAGGGCACCTAGCAACGCCAGGCGCGGGAGAGTGACAGGCATGCGGGTTCCTCGTGCATCCGCCGGTTATGACATGGAGCGAGAGATTGGCACGGAACGGGGGCCTCGCGGTAGCATGCGGGCCATTGCATAGCTGGCTAACCAAGGGGTTCCCGTGCTCGCCGAGTTGTTCGCCGTGATGGCGCCCGTGCTGTTCGGCGCCGGTGTCGGTTATGTCTGGGTCCGTCTCGGACACGCCTATCCGACCGAGTTCGTTTCGCGCATCGTGTTCAACATCGGTTCGCCATGCCTGATCCTCGCCACCCTGGCGCATACCCGGGTGGACCTGCACAGCTTCGGCCGGATGGCCCTGGCCAGCGCGCTGATCTGCGTCTGCATGGCTGCGCTGGGCTGGGCGGCGGCGCGCCTCGGGCGCCAGGAGTGGCAGGTGCTGGTGCCGGCCTACAGCTTCCCGAATGTCGGCAACATGGGCCTGCCGGTGTGCCTGTATGCGTTCGGCGAGGCGGGGATGACCCTGGCGGTGGCGTTCTACCTGATCATGTCGATCGGCAACTTCAGCCTCGGCGTGTTCTGGATGAGCGGCGAGCGCTCCTGGCGCTCGCTGCTGGGCAATCCGATCCTGCTCAGCGTGTTGCTGGCCTTGTTGTTGATGGGGCTCGACCTGCAACTGCCGCGCTGGATGGCGAATACCGTCGACCTGATGGCCGGGCTGACCATTCCGCTGATGCTGATCACCCTCGGCGTGTCCCTGGCCAGCATCCGTCCGCGGCAACTGGGCAATGGCTTCTTCTATGGCGGCCTGCGTCTTCTGCTGGGCGCGCTGGTGGGCTGGTCGGTGGCGCTGGCGTTGCAATTGCCGCCGCTGGCGCAGGGGGTGCTGGTGGTGCAATCGTCGATGCCGGTGGCGGTGTTCAACTATCTCTACGCCTTGCGCGGCAATCGTTCGCCGGATCAGGTCGCCAGCCTGGTGCTGTGTTCGACCCTGCTGTCGTTCGCCTTCATTCCGCTGCTGCTGACCTGGTGGCTGCCTGCGCTGCGCTGACCGCGAGGCGGTGCGCAGCGTGCAGGCAGCAGGTGCCCTAGCGGATCAGACTGTTAAGGTTGGGAAGGATCAGGATGACTGTGGTGGCGAAGACGATGAGGCTCGCTTGCCGCCATCTTTTTGGCTGCTCGTTCAACATGGCCTGTCTGCCTTTCTTGTTGTCGGGTGGCTGCCTGCTCCGCGCTACGGCCCGGCGGAACGGCTTGCCACGCAGTGGCGTACTCTTCGGTCGGCCCGGCATCCCCGGCGTCGACCTCCCTTTCGAACGCTTGCATGAATCAGTCTAAGCCCCGGCCTGCGCGGGCTTAGACCACTTGGATACAAGCTGCTCCGGTCTAGACATATTCCCTCTATATGACAGCGTGGTGACGGCTCTGGCGTGCGTCTCGACCGTTCGTCCGGTGTCCGGGTTTCCGGTCGAAAGATGGCATGGTGCTATCTTCCCGGCGTTGCAGGCTGAGCTGGGCGGTCAATCAGCCTGAGCGGTTCGGTCATTGTCCCGCCGGCGAGCCTGTTTAAGGTAGGCGGAGGCCCGCTCGGCCGGACGAGAACAGGATAAGAGAGACCGCCATGACCGACGCATTCATTTACGACGCCGTGCGTACTCCCCGCGGCAAGGGCAAGAAGGATGGCGCGCTGCACAGCGTCAAGCCGGTGAACCTGATGGCCGGGCTGTTGCGCGCGGTCCAGCGGCGCAACGAC
This sequence comes from Pseudomonas sp. HMSC057H01, assembly GCF_001836405.1. NCBI lineage: Bacteria > Pseudomonadati > Pseudomonadota > Gammaproteobacteria > Pseudomonadales > Pseudomonadaceae > Pseudomonas > Pseudomonas sp. HMSC057H01. The sequence goes on from NZ_KV828460.1 coordinate 76,325, forward strand.
CTGGATACCGCCCAGGTCGACGATATCGTGCTCGGCTGCGTGACGCCGGTGGGCGACCAGGGCGCCGATATCGCCAAGACCGCGGCGCTGGTGGCCGACTGGGACGAACAGGTTGCCGGCGTGCAGATCAACCGTTTCTGCGCCTCCGGCCTGGAGGCGGTGAACCTGGGGGCGATGAAGGTACGCTCCGGCTTCGAGGACCTGGTCCTGGTCGGTGGCGTCGAGTCCATGTCACGCGTGCCGATGGGCTCCGACGGCGGCGCCTGGGCACTGGATCCGGAAACCAACCTGCACACCAGCTTCGTCCCGCAAGGGATCGGCGCCGACCTGATCGCCACTCTGGAAGGCTTCAGTCGCGCCGATGTCGATGCCTTCGCCCTGCGCTCCCAGCAGAAGGCTGCCAAGGCCCGCGCCGAAGGGCTGTTCGGCAAGTCGCTGGTGCCGGTCGCCGACCAGAACGGCATCGTCCTGCTCGACCACGATGAGTTCATTCGCGCCGACTCCACCCTGGAAGGGCTCGCCGCGCTCAAACCGAGTTTCGAGATGATGGGGCAGATGGGCTTCGACGCCACCGCGCTGCGCAAGTACAGCCAGGTCGAGCGCATCGAGCACGTGCATACGCCGGGCAACAGCTCGGGGATCGTCGACGGCGCCAGCGCCATGCTCATCGGCTCCGAGGCCAAGGGCCGCGAACTGGGCCTGAAGGCGCGGGCGCGGATCGTCGCTACCGCGGTGACCTCCACCGACCCCACCATCATGCTTACCGGCCCCGCGCCGGCGACCCGCAAGGCCCTGGCCAAGGCCGGCCTGAAGGTGGAAGACATCGACCTGTTCGAAGTCAACGAGGCGTTCGCTTCGGTGGTGATGAAATTCATGAAGGACATGGGCGTGGCGGAAAGCAAGGTCAACGTCAACGGCGGCGCCATCGCCATGGGCCACCCGCTCGGCGCCACCGGCTGCATCATCCTCGGCACGCTGCTCGACGAACTGGAGCGGCGCAACCTGCGCTACGGCCTGGCCACCCTCTGCGTAGGTGGCGGCATGGGCATCGCCACCATCATCGAGCGCGTGTGAAGGGAGAACCGGAATGACTGACGCTATCCGTTACGAAAAAGGCCAGGACAACGTCGTCGTCCTGACCATGGACATGCCCGGGCAGAGCGCCAACACCATGAACGGTGTCTACCGCGAGGCGATGGCGAAGACCATCGCGCGGCTGGAGGCGGAGAAAGAGGGGATCGCCGGCGTGGTGCTGACCTCGGCGAAGAAGACCTTCTTCGCCGGCGGCGATCTCAACGAGCTGATCAAGGTCACCAAGGCCGACGCCCCGGCCTTCTACCAGGGCATCCTCGAACTCAAGGGCCAACTGCGGCGCCTGGAGACCCTCGGCAAGCCGGTGGTCGCCGCGATCAACGGCGCTGCGCTGGGCGGCGGCTGGGAGATCTGCCTGGCCTGCCACCACCGCATCGCCCTGGACAATCCCGGCGTGCAGCTCGGCCTGCCGGAGGTGACTCTCGGCCTGTTGCCGGGCGGCGGCGGGGTGGTACGTATGGTGCGCCTGCTTGGTCTGGAGAAAGCCCTGCCGTACCTCGCCGAAGGCAAGAAGGTGCGTCCGGCGGAAGCGCTCAAGGCCGGGCTGATCCACGAACTGGCCGACAGCCCCGAGGAAATGCTGGAGAAGGCCCGCGCCTGGATCCTCGCCAACCCGGCGGCGAAGCAGCCCTGGGACAGCGCCGGCTACAAGATTCCCGGCGGTACGCCTGCCAGTCCCAACGTGGCGCAGATGCTGGCCATCGCACCGTCGGTGCTGCGCGACAAGACCAAGGGTTGCTTCCCGGCGCCCGAGAAGATCATGTGCGCGGCGGTGGAGGGCGCCCAGGTCGATTTCGACACCGCGCAACTGATCGAGGCGCGCTATTTCACCGAGCTGACCACCGGCCAGGTGGCGAAGAACATGATCGGCACCTTCTGGTTCCAGCTCAACGAGATCAACGCCGGCAAGTCGCGGCCGCAGGGGTATCCGGTGCGGGCGACGAAAAAGGTCGGCGTGCTCGGCGCCGGGATGATGGGCGCGGGCATCGCCTACGTATCGGCGGCGGCCGGCATCGAGGTGGTGCTCAAGGACGTCTCGCTGGAAGCGGCGGAGAAGGGCAAGGCCTATTCGGCCAGGCTGCTGGACAAGAAAGTTGCGCGCGGGCACCTGTCCGCCGAGAAGCGCGACGCCTTCCTCGCGCGGATCGTGCCGAGCGTCAGCGAAGCCGATTTCGAAGGCTGCGACCTGATCATCGAGGCGGTCTTCGAGGACCGCGCGCTGAAAGGCAAGGTCACCGCCGAGGCCGAGAAGCATGCCCTGGCCGATGCGGTGGTGGCGTCCAATACCTCGACCCTGCCGATCACCGGGCTGGCCCAGGCGGTGGCGCGGCCGGAGAAGTTCATCGGCCTGCACTTCTTCAGCCCGGTGGACAAGATGCCGCTGGTGGAGATCATCCGCGGCGAAAAGACCAGCGACGAAACCCTGGCACGCGGTTTCGACTACGTGCTGCAGATCAAGAAAACGCCGATCGTGGTCAACGACAGCCGCGGCTTCTTCACCTCGCGGGTATTCGGCACCTTCACCAACGAAGGCATCGCCATGCTCGGCGAAGGCGTGAGCGCCGCGATGATCGACAACCAGGCGCGCCAGGCCGGTATGCCGGTGGGGCCGCTGGCGATTTCCGACGAAGTCTCGCTGAGCCTGATGACCCACATCCGCAACCAGACCGCCCGCGACCTCGAGGCCGAGGGCAAGGCTCTGCCGACGCACCCCGCGTTCGCCGTGATCGACCTGATGGTCAATGAGTACAAGCGCCCGGGCAAGGCGGCCGGCGCCGGCTTCTACGACTACCCGGCGAACGGCAGGAAACATCTCTGGGCGGAACTCAAGAGCCGCTTCGAGAAGCCCGATGCGCAAATATCCGCCGAGGACGTACGCGACCGCCTGCTGTTCATCCAGGCCATCGAGACCGTTCGTTGCGTGGAGGAGGGGGTATTGCACTCCACCGCCGACGCGAACATCGGCTCGATCTTCGGTATCGGTTTCGCCGCCTGGAGCGGGGGCGCCTTGCAGTTCATCAACCAGTACGGCCTGAAGGACTTCATCGCCCGCGCCCAATACCTGGTCGAACAGTACGGCGAGCGCTTCGAGCCGCCGGCGCTGTTGCTGGAGAAGGCGGCGAAGGGCGAGCTGTTCTGAGTCCTGACGTCGCATGGAGAGCCGGCCTTCGGGCCGGCTTTCTCGTGGTCGCGTACCGCGGCGGATGACGCCACCCCGGTATCCCCTGGTTCTTGCCAGCCAGGCCGCCACGGGTAGGGCGAATAGCGCCATGGGCGCTATCCGCCGATATGCCGAGGTTTGGCGGATAACCGCGATGCGGTTATGCGCCCTACGCCGCGCGTCGGTACAGGCCCTTGCCTCCAGCCGCCATTGGTAGGGCGAATAGCGCCACAGGCGCTATCCGCCGATATGCCGAGATTCGGCGGATAACCGCGATGCGGTTATGCGCCCTACGCCGTGCGTCGGTACGGGCCAGCCTCCATGCTTGCCTCCAGGCTGCCACGGGCGCTTCCGCCGATGTGCCTACGCGGGACCTGGGTGTTCCTCGCCGGGGTAGCGCAGCAGGTCGATCACGGCGCTCAACGCCGCCGGGTGGTTGCGGCGGTTTGGATAATAGAGATGGAAACCGGGAAAGGGGGCGCACCAATCCGCCAGGACCCGTTCCAGGCGGCCGGCGGCGAGGTGCTCGGCGACTTCCTCCTCGATGGCGAAGGCAATCCCGACATCGGCCAGCGCCGCCTGTAGCATCAGGCGCGGGTCGTCGAGGACCAGCGGTCCGCTCACGGCCACCGAAAGCGCTTTCGTGCCCTTGCTGAATTGCCATTTGTACAGCTCTCCGGAAGACACCTTGCGCCAGCCGATGCAACGGTGGCCGAGCAATTCCTCCGGGCTACCCGGCCTGCCTTGCCGTCGGAAGTAAGCCGGGGTCGCGACGATGGCCAAGCGCAGGTCCGGGCCGACCCGCACGGCGCGCATGCCGTGCTGGAGGTCTTCGCCGAGGCGGATGCCGGCGTCGAAACCGGCTTCGACGATATTGGCGAAACCCTCGTCCGCCACCACTTCCAGGGTGATGCCGGGATAGTCGCGGGCCAGTTCGCCGAAACGTGGCGCGAGGACGAGACCGATGGCGTTTCGCGGTGCGTTGATTCGTACCAGGCCGTGAGGCGTTTCGCGAAAGCGGTTAAGGCTGTCCAGCGCGGCGGCGATGTCTTCGAACGCCGGGTCCAGGTGTGCCAGCAGGTGCTCGCCGGCCTCGGTCGGCGAGACGTTGCGAGTGGTGCGGTTGAGCAGGCGGATGCCGAGCTGGGTTTCCAGTTCGCGCAGGGTGTGGCTGAGCGTCGGCGGGGTTACGCCGAGGGTGGCGGCGGCGCGGCGGAAACTGCGTTCGCGAGCGATGGCGACGAAGGCGGCGAGACCGGCGAGATCGGGCTTTTTCATTGGATTATTAAGATAACTCGATCAATGAAAGAGATTTTTCCAGGATAGTTAGCTATTCGGCAGCAATATAGCATCGTCGGGAAACCTGGCTCATGAACAGGCTGGACCGGGGAAACCGCTCTTTTCAGAGCCTTCCGACGAGGTCGTACGATGCAGCATGTCCGTCTTGGCAATAGCGGCCTGAAAGTCTCCCGGCTCTGCCTGGGGTGCATGACCTATGGCGATCCGGCGTGGCGTCCGTGGGTGCTGGACGAGGAACGGGCGCGTCCGTTCATTCGCGAGGCGCTGGAAGCCGGGATCGACTTCTTCGACAGTGCCGATATCTATTCCACCGGCGAGAGCGAGCGGATCCTCGGGCGCGCGCTCAGGGACTTCGCGCAGCGCGAGGACCTGGTAATCGCCACCAAGGCGTTCTTTCCCATGAGCGACAGGCCCAACGCCTGCGGCTTGTCGCGTAAGCACCTGCTTGCCAGCGTGGATGCCTCGCTGCGGCGGTTGGGTACGGACTACCTGGATCTCTTCGTGATCCATCGCTTCGATCCGGACACCCCGATCGCGGAAACCTGCGAAACCCTCGACAGCCTGGTGCGTGTCGGCAAGGTCCGTTACCTCGGCGCCTCGTCGATGCCGGCCTGGCGCTTCATGAAGATGCTCGCCTTCCAGCGCCACCACGGCCTGGCGCAATTCATCTCGATGCAGAGCCAGTACAACCTGATCGTTCGCGAGGACGAGGAGGACCTCATGCCGCTGTGCCGGGAAGAGGGGATCGCGTTGACGCCCTGGTCGCCGCTGGCGCGTGGGCTGCTGGCCGGAGCGCGAAGCGCCGGCACGCTGCGGACCCGGACGGACGAACAGGCCCCGCGCTGGTACGGCGGCAGGGAGGAAGTCGAGTCGACCCTCGGCGCGTTGGAGAAACTCGCCGCAGCCCGCGGGCTTCCACCGGCGCAACTCGCCCTGGCCTGGCTGCTTGGCCGGAACGGTGTCGCCGCGCCGATCGTCGGCCTGTCCAGGCCGCATCACCTCGAGGATGCCCTCGCGGCGCTGACGCTGGACCTCGCCGAAGAGGAGTGCGCCACGCTGGAGGCGCCGCTCACGGTGCGCGCCCGGACCCCGCGCTGGTAGGGCGCACATCGACGGAGAAAGCATGATGAGACGACAGGCTTCCGTGTTGCTGCTGGTATCCATGGTATCGGCGACCGTCTTGCCGGTTTTCGCCCGTGCGCCGGGCGAGCGCGAACCGTCCTGCGCCGCGACGAGCATCGTTCTGCCAGCGGGGGCCCGGTATCCCAACGGCATCGCCCATGCCGCCGATGGAACGCTGTACGTCGGCCTGGTCACCAGCGGGCGCATCCTGCGCAAGCCTCCCGGGGGCGAGTGGGAAACCTTCTTCGCCGGCAGCCCGGCGATCTTCGCTGCCACCGCGCTGCGGCTGGACGAGTCGCGTGGCCTGCTCTGGGGCAATTCGCCGGACTTCCTACCCGCTGGCCGGCGCCGGCCGCATGGGGTGTTCGCCCTGGATCTCGCGACCGGTGCCGTGCGCCGATATCTGACCCTGCCCGGCGACGGGATGGGTAACGATCTCGCGGTGGCGCCGGACGGAACGGTCTACCTGAGCGAAACCCGGGATGGCAGCCTGATGCGGCTGCGGCCCGGGGAACCGGCGTTCCAGGTGTTGCTGCGCGACAGCCGCCTGGCCGGCCCCGGCGGGCTGGGCGCGGCGGGCATCGTCCGGGTGGACGACGACACCCTGCTGGTCGGCAACTTCGGTAGCGGGGCGATCCATGTCGTCGAAGGGGTCGCCACGCGTCCGCGGCTGCGCGAGATGGAGCTGCCCCGAACGCTGGAGAATCCGGACGGCATGGCGCTGGCTCCGGACGGCTCGCTGATCGTGCTGGAGAACGCCATCCGCAGCGGCGCCGGCAAGGTGCTGCGGATCGCCGAGCCGCTCGCCGCCGGGCGGCGCGGCATCGAAGTGATACGCGAGGGCCTGGAGTCGCCGGTCAACCTGACCGTCACCGGACAGGGCTGCGCCTATGTCAGCGAGTCACGCATTCGCCACCGCCTGTTGCCGGGGCGCGAGGGCGAGGTGCCGGCGCATTTCCTGATCCATCGGCTGCCCCTGGATGCGGCCGGGGGCCGTTGATCGGCCGCTCAGGCGTTGGCGAAACGGCCTTCCAGATAGGCGATGATCTCGCTGGATTCGTACATCCAGCGCACCTGGCCGTTTTCCTCGATGCGCAGGCACGGCACCTTGACCTTGCCGCCGCCTTCCAGCAAAGCCTGGCGGGCCTGCGGATCGTTCATGGCGTCCTTGAGTTGCATCGGCAGGTTCAGCCGGTGCATGGCGCGGCGTGTCTTCACGCAGAACGGACAGGCGCGGAACTGGTAGAGCGACAGGTTCCGCAGCGCCCGCTCGACCTCGGCCTGGGCCTCGGCGCTGCGCTGCAGCTTGCGGGGGCGGCTGACGAAGTCGGCGAGGATAATCGCCTGACCCAGTCCGTTACGTACTGCCTTGAGCAACATGGCGTGTGCCTCGCGGAAAATCGCCAGTTTACGTGGCGGTTCCGGGCATGGGGAGTCCTTCCGTCTCCTGTGCAGATTTCTTTACGGCTGGGCGTCTCGGGAATCTTTCTGCCGGCTGCTTGTTTTTTGGCGAATCGTCCGGATATTCCTTTCGAGGCCAGGGCGACGGTTCCCTTGCCCGCGCTCCTGTGTTAATTAAATCAAACGAAAACGACAATAACCCCACTTCTTCAGAGAGTCTTTATGTCGCTCCGCATCTGTATCCTGGAAACCGATATCCTTCGTCCCGAGCTGATCGAGCGCTACGAAGGCTACGGCCGGATGTTCCAGCAACTGTTCGCCAAGCAACCGATCGCCGCCGAATTCGTCATCTACAACGTGGTGGAGGGGCGCTATCCGGCGGACGACGAGCGCTTCGACGCCTACCTGGTGACCGGCAGCAAGGCCGACTCCTTCGGTCCCGACCCGTGGATCCAGACCCTGAAGACCTTCCTCCTGGACCGCTACGAGCGCGGCGACAAGCTCCTCGGCGTGTGTTTCGGCCACCAGTTGCTGGCCCTGCTGCTCGGTGGCAAGGCCGAGCGCGCCAGCCAGGGCTGGGGCATGGGCATCCACCAGTACCAGTTGAACGAACGGGCCGACTGGATGAGCCCGGCGCTGCCGGACCTGACCCTGTTGATCAGCCACCAGGACCAGGTCACCCGGCTGCCGGAAAACGCGCGGGTGATCGCTTCCAGCGACTTCTGTCCCTATGCCGCCTACGCCATCGGCGACCAGGTGCTGTGCTTCCAGGGGCATCCCGAGTTCGTCCACGACTATTCCCGCGAACTGCTCGAACTGCGCCAGCAGCACCTGGGCGAGGAACTCTATCGCAAGGGGGTCGATAGCCTGGCGAGGGATCACCAGGGCACCGTCGTCGCCGAATGGATGATGCGTTTCGTCGCGCGCCAGCCGACCGGCGCCTGAGCCGGCCCCGCGCCATGCGAGCGCCGCCAGCCTCCCGGGGTTGGCGGCGTTTTCGTTTCAGGCCGGGCAGTCGAGGATGAAGCGCTCCGGGATCCAGCGCTGCGGGCGTGCCGGCGGGGTGCCGCTCTGCAGCTTCAGCGCCAGGTTGGCCGCCAGCGCGCGGACCATCGCCTGGTTGCATTCGATGGTGCGCGCCAGTGCGCCTGCCGAGCCTTGGGCGAGGCCGAGTAGCGAGTAGCCATTGGTCAATATCGCCAGGGCGGCGACGATCCAGAATTTCCGTGTTTGCCTTCTCATGCTGTTTCCCGGGAAAGAAGCCGGCGTTCAACCGGCGCGTCGACTGTTCAACCCCGAGAGCAGGCCTGGCAGGGCCTGGCCGATCTGGTTGGAGAAGGTCGTGGCGGTGTCGTTGTCCGGTGTGGCGTTCCTGGCGCTTTCGGCGCCGGCGACGAGGCTCAGCACGACCAGCATGAGGATGGCGTACAGACCCAGGGTGGCCAGGGCGGTGTTGCGGGCGTAATGGCGTGGGCTGCGACGTTTCATGGCGGCTTCCGTGATCGATACCTCGGATGGGCATAGGATCGCGGAGAAGAATTCGATTGGATAACGAATTGTCGCGCTATTAACTATCGACAGAAATGATGCTTTGGCCGAACGACCGGTACGGGTTGCGGGGCCCGGGTTCGGGCCCGATGGATCAGGACGAAGTCGGCGCGAGCAGGCGATCGACCACCTGCCGGGCTCGCTCGAAGGAGGGGTAGCCGCTGCGCGCGACCGGCAGCTCGGCGTAGGCCTGGCGATAGGTCTCGGCCTTGGGAATATCGGCGCGCGGCAACAGGAAGGGCTCGGCGTAGATCTTGTAGAGCATCGCGTTGGCCAGCGGGTAGCGTCGCTCGGCGGAACGTTCGAGGAGGCGGGTGATGCGCTCGCAATCGCTGGCCTGGCCGTCGCGGCGAGCGATCAGCACGGCCTGGTAGAAGTCCGCCTCGCCGCTGCGGTCGTCGCGCGCCGCGCGCTCCAGCAGGGCCTGGGCCAGCGGCAGGCGATCGCGGTCGTTGGCGACGATGATCAGTTTCGCCTGCAGCATGTCGTTCTCGTACAGCAGTTTTTCCCTGTCGCTGTCCTGGCGGCAGGTGGCGCAGCTTGCCAACAGCGGGATCAGGCAAAGTGCAATCCATTTCGGCATGGCGGTTGTTTCCTTGTCATGGATGAGACGGCACGAGGCTGGAATCCAATGGAGAGGCGAGGCGCCTCCAAGGTTCCCTCGCATGCAGTCTAGTCGGCCCGTAGCGGATGGGACCGGCCGTTCTTGATACGCATCAACTGGCGCCGGCGGGCAAGGCGTACGGTGAAAGATGCAGGGCGGCGCACGAAGCGCCTGTCCCGAAGCCAAGAAGGAAACGCTCATGATTCGTGAAGTTGAAGGTGACATTCTGCTTTCCGGGGCCCAGGTGATCGCCCACGGCATCGCGCCCCAGGACCATTTCGACAGCGGCCTGGCCCTCGCCTTGCGCGAACGCTGGCCGTCGATGGTTCGCGACTACCGGCATGCCGCCCATGCCAGGGCGCCCGAGCCGGGCGGCATCTGGGTCTGGGCCGGGGTCGACGAGCAGGGCAAGACCCAGTGCATCGTCAACCTGATCACCCAGGGCATGCTGCACAGCGGTCGTAGCGCCAAGCCGGGCAAGGCGAGCCTGGAGGATGTCGGCCATGCCCTGCGCGAGCTGGCCCGCTATGTGCGCAGCGAAGGGGTGAGCAGCCTGGCTCTGCCCTGCGTGGCGACGGGAGTGGGCGGGCTGGACTGGTCCGAGGTCAAGCCGCTGGTGGTTCGCCACCTGGGCGACCTGGAGATCCCGGTGATTCTCTACGAGGTCTATCGCAAGGGCGTGGCGGCCGAGGAAAAGCTGGCCTGAACGAAAAGCCCGGCGTGAGCCGGGCTTTTCAGGGTTGCGGGGAAAAGAAAAACGTTCCTGGCAGGCGGCGTTCAACCCTGCGCATCGGTGTCGCTCGCGGTTGGCGCCGTGGCCTGTTGCTGCTGGGCCTGCTCGATGGCGTGCTGGTTCAGTTGGACCATGCGGTTTTCCATCAGGCTGGATTCGTCGGCGAAGCTGGCTTGCACTGCGAGGGTGGTAGCCATGCCGAGGAGAATGGCGGCGAAGACATTGCGTTTCATGATGACCTCCGGTTTTCCTTGGGAATGTCATCAGGATAATTCGTAATAATTTTTTAAAAATAGCAGTTCTGGAGAGTTACCTTTGCGTAATAAGTAATTATTGGGCGCAAAAAAGCCCGGTATCAACCGGGCTTTCGCTGGAGCGGGCCTTAGCCCAGGTGCTTCTTGTCCAGCTCGATCGCCTGGTCGAGGGTTTCCAGCAGTGCCTTGCGCACCTTGAGCTTGGTATTGCGGTGCGCGGTCATGTTGAGTTTCTTCAACTGCTGGGCCGCTGCACGCGCGCTTTCCTGCAACTGGTCGGCGCTGACCAGGGTGTCGAGGAAGCCGGCATCCACCGCAGCGGCCGGACTGAACATCTCGGCATTGATGACCGAGCGGGTGAACGCCGACTTGCGCAGGCGATCGCGGGCCAGTTCGATGCCGACATGGTGCATGGTCATGCCGATGGCGACTTCGTTCAGGCCGATCTGGAACGGCCCGTCGACGCCGATCCGGTAGTCGGCCGAGAGCAGCAGGAAGGCGCCCTTGGCTACCGCGTGCCCGGGGCAGGCGACGATCACCGGGTAGGGATGGGAGAGCAGGCGGCGAGCCAGGGTCGAGCCGGCAGCGACCAGGTTGACGGCATTCTCCGGGCCGGAGGTCATGACCTTCAGGTCGTAGCCACCGGAGAGGATGCCCGGCTGGCCGGTGACGATGACCACGGCCTTGTCCTGCAAGGCCTGGTCGAGAGCCTGGTTGAAGGCGTCGATCACCGCCGGGGAGATGGCGTTCACCTTGCCGTTGTTGAGGGTCAGGGTGGCGATGCCGTCTTCGAACTGGTAGCTGATCAACTCGCTCATGGCAGGATTCCTTTTGGTGGAGTGGCGCAGACCTTACTGATGGCCGCCGTCGGCGTAAAGCGCTTTGGCTGACCCGCGGGTCATGCGCGATTGCGCTTGCGCGGCCTCCCGGCCAGGGCTCTAGCGACGCCTGCGCGTTCCTGCCAGAAGAAACGGTTGAGTCTGACCGGGGAAGACAGCAATATGGGCCCTATCGTTAGTCCGGCCTTGCATGCGGTGCAGGCCAGCCGTTTCGAGGATGTCCGCCAGGCGCGATCCGCCACCGGGACGAGAACGGACGAAGGTCTCCGGCGGTCCGCTGGAGGCCGGTACGCGGGGGCGTCCTCGCGAGGAACCTATCAATCAGGCGCGGGTCGGGTTACGAACCCGTTGAGGAGATCCAAAGTGAGCGAGTCCCTGTCCATCCATCATGACGTGGGCGGCCATCAATTCGAGACAACGGTGGATGGCCATCGTGCCTATCTGGCCTATATGGACCTGGGCAAGCAGACGCTGGATATCTACCGGACCTTCGTACCGGATTCGCTGCGTGGTCGCGGTATCGCCGCCGCGTTGACCGAGCACGCCCTGCAGTACGCCGACCGCATGGGCTACAGCGTGATCCCGTCCTGCTCCTACGTGGAGCGTTACATCGAGCGTCGCCAGCGTCAGGCCGATCCGGCCGCCTGAGCAGGCGCGCAATGAAAAACGCCGGGCATCAGCCCGGCGTTTTCGTTTCCGCCTCGCTCAGCCGCGCTGGCGTTTCGGCAGCACGTCCTTGAGCTTGGCGTGCATGCTGCGGATGCTCTTCTCGGTGGTCGCCCAGTCGATGCAGGCGTCGGTGATGGAGACGCCGTACTGAAGTTGGTCGAGATCCTTCGGAATCGGCTGGCTGCCCCAGCCCAGGTGGCTTTCCACCATCAGGCCGACGATCGAGTTGTTGCCTTCGACGATCTGGTTGCTGACGTTGTCCATCACCAGCGGTTGCAGGGCCGGGTCCTTGTTGGAGTTGGCGTGGCTGCAGTCGACCATGATGTTCAGCGGGATTTTCGCCTTGTTCAGGTCCTGCTCGCAGAGCGCGACGCTGACCGAATCGTAGTTCGGCTTGCCGTTGCCGCCGCGCAACACCACGTGACCGTAGCGGTTGCCCTTGGTGGTGACGATGGATACGCCGCCCTGCTGGTTGATGCCGAGGAAGCGATGCGGGCTGGAGACCGACTGCAGGGCATTGATCGCCACGGTCAGGCTGCCATCGGTGCCGTTCTTGAAGCCGACCGCGGAAGACAGGCCGGAGGCCATCTCGCGGTGGGTCTGCGATTCGGTGGTACGGGCGCCGATCGCCGACCAGCTGATCAGGTCCTGCAGGTACTGCGGGGAAATCGGGTCGAGCGCTTCGGTGGCGGTGGGCAAGCCTTTCTCGGCGAGGTCGCGGAGCAGTTGGCGACCGATGTGCAGGCCATCCTGGATCTTGAACGAGTCGTCCAGGTACGGATCGTTGATCAGGCCTTTCCAGCCCACCGTGGTACGCGGCTTCTCGAAGTACACGCGCATCACCAGGAACAGCGTATCCGCCACTTCGGCCGCGAGCGCCTTGAGGCGGTCGGCGTATTCGTGGGCGGCCTTGATGTCGTGGATGGAGCAGGGGCCGATCACCACGAACAGACGGTGGTCCTTGCCATCCAGGATGTCGCGCACCACCTGGCGACCATGGGCCACGGTCTGCAGGGCCTTGTCGGTCAGGGGAATTTCACGCTTGAGCTGCTCCGGCGTGATCAGGGTCTCGTTGGAGGCAACGTTAAGGTCGTCGATCTGTAAATCAGCCATCGTGGTACTCAATCAGGTCACGGGCGCCGGCCGCCGGGAGGCCCCCTGCGAAAGGGCGCAGGCATGAAGTTCGCAAACGGGGAGACGAACCTTAACGTGTCGGGCCGGGCCTAGACAATGGGCGGGACGCGGTTCGCCGGTGTTTTCCCCGCTCTGCGCACGTTTTCTTCGTTGCTCCGGGCCAAGGCTGCCAGCGGAGTTGCAGGCGAGGCCGCCGCGGACGATATTGTGCAGGTGCTGCGGAGGGGCGCGCCTTGCGCGTATCCGCTGGCCGAGGAGGGCGCCAGCGCTATCGCAGGAGCCGAAGCATACGGATGATGGTCGGGCCCCATTTCTTCCTTTCTATCGAGGTCAGCAGCGTGCCGTCCCTGGAACTCACCGATCTGGACGCCGACCGGCAGTTGCTTGCCCTGGAAGGGGTTTCGCTGTTGGTATTCACCAGCGAAGGCTGCGCGTCGTGCCGCTGGGCCCGGCGCCATCTCCCCGCGATGGACCTGCCCATCGAGCGCCTGTGCTGGGTGGACGCCGGCCGCAATGGCGGCCTGGTGGAACGCTACGGCGTCTTTCACCTGCCGGCCCTGTTCATGGTCCGCGACGGCCGCCTCCATGGCGCACTGAACGTTCCGCTGCACCAGGAAGCCTTGCGGGGTGCGGTGCTGGCGGGGTCGACCGCTTTACCTGAGGAGTTGCCCTGATGGATTCAAAGCAGCAACGGATCGGCGTCATCGGTACGGGAGCCATCGGCGGCTTCTATGGATTGATGCTGGCGCATGCCGGTCACGACGTGCATTTTCTCCTGCGCAGCGAGTTCGAGGCGGTCAATCGCGCCGGACTCAGCCTGAATAGTGCGGTGCATGGCTTCCGGCGCCTGGCGCCGGTCCAGGCCTACCATTCGGCGCAGGACATGCCGCCCTGCGACTGGTTGCTGGTGGGCGCCAAGACCACCGGCAATCACGAACTGGCACCCCTGATCCGCGCAGCGGCGGCGCCGGGTGCCAAGGTTCTGCTGCTGCAGAACGGTCTGGGCGTGGAGGAGCGGCTGCGGCCGTTGCTGCCGGAAAGCCTGCATCTGCTGGGCGGCCTCTGCTTCATCTGTGTGCATCGCGGCGAACCGGGCGTGATCGAGCACCAGGCCTACGGCGGAGTGAATCTCGGCTATCATTCCGGACCGGCCGACGAGCGACGCCGGCGCGAGATCGTCGAGGAGGGTGCCGCGCTGTTCCGCGAGTCCGGGCTGGAGTCCACGGCGATGCCCGACCTGGAGCAGGCGCGCTGGCAGAAGCTGGTCTGGAACATCCCCTACAACGGGCTGTCGGTATTGCTGAAGAGCAGCACCGCGCCGCTGATGGCCAACGCGGACAGTCGGTCGCTGATCGAGGCGATCATGGAGGAAGTCATCGGTGCTGCCGGCGCCTGCGGCTTCATCCTGCCTGAGGGCTATGCGGACCAACTGTTGGCGGCGACCGAGCGGATGCCCGACTATCGGCCGAGCATGTACCACGACTTCGCCCATGGGCGGCCACTGGAGCTGGCGGCGATCTATGCCGCGCCCCTGGCCCGCGCTGCTGCTGCGGGCTACCGGATGCCCAGGGTCGAGGCGCTGCACCAGGCGTTGCGCTTCCTCGAAGCGCAACCGCGCTGAAGGGCCGAGCGCGGCGACCAGCCGGCGCCGCGCTCGCAGGGAGAAAAGGGATTTACCCCAACGGGCCGGAAAAAGCCCGAAACAGCAGGGAACGCTAGGAGAATGGATGCTTGCTGCTAATCTGCTAATGAGGCCCGCCGCGCAGGCTGTCGAGGAGGCCGCATGATTCGTTCGATTCTCTATGCCACCGATCTGGGGCTCTATGCTCCCTATGTCCTGCAACACGCCCTGTCGCTGACCCGCGCCTACAACGCCGAGCTCTATGTCGTCCATGTGGTGGAGCCCCTCGGGCTGTTCGCCGAGTCGGTCCTGCAGACCTACCTTGACACCGAGCGTCTCCAGGACCTGCGGGCGCAAGGGCTGGACAACGTCATGGAAAGCATCGAGAAGCGGGTCCTGGAAGGGTTTCGCGATGAACTCGGCGAGTTGCCCCAGGATGCGGCGCTGGTCAAGAGCGTGCGGGTGGTGCAGGGCGACCCGCCGCAGATGATCCTCGATGAGGCGGAAAAGCTGGCCGTGGACCTGATCGTCGCCGGCAGCCATAGCCACGGCACCCAGCTCGACACGCCGCTGGGCCGGACTGCCGCGCGTCTGGTGCAACTGGCGGAGGTACCGGTGTACCTGGTGCCGATGTTGCAGCACCGTAGTCGCGACCTGTAGGCCAGCGGTCGGCTGGTGAAAAAGCGTGCAAAATCAAAAAAAACGTCTAATTTTATTCCTCAAACCATTAATATGGTTATATACCTTCGGTTCTTGATCGCCGGTCGCGACAACCTTTTCGAGGAATCTCCATGAAGCTTCAGCAATTGCGCTATATCTGGGAGGTTGCGCACCACGACCTCAACGTCTCCGCCACGGCGCAGAGCCTCTATACTTCGCAGCCGGGCATCAGCAAGCAGATCCGCCTGCTGGAGGACGAACTGGGCGTCGAGGTGTTCGCTCGCAGCGGCAAGCACCTGACCCGGGTGACGCCGGCGGGGGAGCGGATCATCCATACCGCCGGCGAGATCCTGCGCAAGGTCGAGAGCATCAAGCAGATCGCCCAGGAATTCTCCAACGAGAAGAAGGGCACGCTGTCCATCGCCACTACCCACACCCAGGCGCGCTATGCGCTGCCCAACGTGATCAGCGGCTTCATCAAGCAGTACCCGGACGTCTCCCTGCACATGCACCAGGGCACGCCGATGCAGATCGCCGAAATGGCGGCCGACGGCACCGTCGACTTCGCCATCGCCACCGAGGCGCTGGAGTTGTTCGGCGACCTGATCATGATGCCCTGCTACCGCTGGAATCGCTGCGTCATCGTGCCCCACGGGCATCCGCTGACCAAGCTGCCGAAACTGACCCTGGAAGCCCTGGCCGAGCAGCCGATCGTCACCTACGTGTTCGGCTTCACTGGCCGTTCCAAGCTCGACGAAGCCTTCAGCCAGCGCGGCCTGGTGCCCAAGGTGGTATTCACCGCGGCCGATGCCGACGTGATCAAGACCTACGTGCGGTTGGGCCTGGGGGTCGGCATCGTGGCGCACATGGCGGTCGATCCGAAGCTCGACAACGACCTGGTGATCCTCGACGCCAGCCACCTGTTCGAGTCCAGCGTGACCAAGATCGGCTTCCGCCGCGGCACCTTCCTGCGCGGCTTCATGTGCGACTTCATCGAGAAATTCGCTCCGCACCTGACCCGCGAGCTGCTGGCCAAGGCCGTGCAATGCCACAACAAGGCCGAGCTGGACGAGTTGTTCGACGGCATCGAACTGCCGGTCTATTGATCGCCTCGGCCCATGAAAAAGCCCGGCCTGGTGCCGGGCTTTTTCATGGCTGGCCCTCAGAGCATGTCGAGATTGTCGCGTCCGGCCAGCCTGGCCAGCGCTTCACGATCAGCGTCCGCGGCCTGCTCGGCTCGCGGTTCGAGGACTTCATGGAGGAAGCTCATGAACACGGTGTAGACCTGTTCGCGCCCGTCGTCGTGGCGAACCACGAAGAACGGCGCGGTCTCTACGCCATATTGGGCGGCGACCATCCAGCCTGCGCTGTTCGGGTCGCGTTCGTCGGCCACCAGGGTGCGATGGATGCGCGGCAGGTAGCCGCCTTGTTCCAGGCGTTGCCGGACTTCCTTGCACTTGCGGCAGTCCTCGCCGGTGGCGAGGACTTTCTTGACCATGGTGATGCGCATGCTGGGTCTCCGCTCGGGGTTCGACCCGCACTTTACCCCGATTGCATACGCTCTATCGACGGTTTCAGGCCTTGCTGATCAGGTTGCCGGCGTGCAGCCCGCACTCCTTGTGGGTGGCTTCCTCCCACCACCAGCGGCCCTCGCGCTCGTGCTGGTTGGGCAGCACCGGACGGGTGCAGGGTTCGCAGCCGATGCTGATATAGCCGCGTTCGTGCAGGCTGTTGTAGGGCAGTTCGAGCATGCGGATATAGCCCCAGACTTCCTCGCTGGTCATGGACGACAGCGGGTTGAACTTGTACAGCGGCTTTTCTGGCGTGGAAAAGGCACCGTCGATTTCCAGCACCGCCACCTGGCTGCGCGTGCCGGGGCTCTGGTCGCGGCGTTGGCCGGTGGCCCAGGCGCGCACGCCGGCGAGCTTGCGCTTGAGCGGTTCGATCTTGCGGATGCCGCAGCACTCGCCGTGGCCGTCCCGGTAGAAGCTGAACAGGCCCTTTTCCTTCACCAGGGGTTCGAGCAGGCGCGGGTCGGGGGAAAGCACGTCGATGGCGATGCCGTAGTGTTCGCGGACCTGGTCGATGAAACGATAGGTTTCCGGGTGCAGGCGACCGGTGTCGAGGCTGAACACCTTCACGTTGCGGTTGAGCTTCCAGGCCATGTCTACCAGGACGACGTCCTCGGCGCCGCTGAAGGAGATCCACAGCTCGTCGCCGAAGTGCTCGAAGGCGGCTTTCAGGATGTCCTGGGGGGATTTGTCGGCAAGGCTGGAAGCGAGGGCGGGAAGGTCGAAAGGCTGGCTCATCGGGCTGGGGTCCTGGTGCTGGGCGGCGCTGTTGCGCTCTGTGGCGGGAATGGTAGCAAAGGGCGGCATATGGCCCTAAATAACCATTTACCCCTGTCGACCTTGATTCCAGGAATAAGCCGGCGTTGCCTTGCCCTCGGCGAGGGGCTAGAGTGCCGCGTCCGTCGTCACCCCATCGTTCAGAGAATTTCGAGGAGAGTCCTGTGGAAATTGCCTGTCTTGACCTGGAAGGCGTGCTGGTTCCGGAAATCTGGATCGCGTTCGCGGAAAAAACCGGTATCGACGCCTTGAAGGCGACCACCCGGGACATTCCGGACTACGACGTGCTGATGAAGCAGCGCCTGCGCATTCTCGACGAACATGGCCTGAAGCTGGGCGATATCCAGGAGGTGATCGCCACCCTGAAGCCGCTGGAGGGGGCGGTGGAATTCGTCGACTGGCTGCGCGAGCGCTTCCAGGTGGTGATCCTCTCCGACACCTTCTACGAGTTCTCCCAGCCGCTGATGCGCCAGCTGGGCTTCCCGACCCTGTTGTGCCACAAGCTGGAGATCGACGACAGCGACCGGGTGGTCGGCTATCGATTGCGCCAGAAGGATCCCAAGCGGCAGTCGGTGATCGCCTTCAAGAGCCTCTACTACCGGGTGATCGCCGCAGG
Source organism: Pseudomonas sp. HMSC057H01 (assembly GCF_001836405.1). Lineage (NCBI taxonomy): Bacteria > Pseudomonadati > Pseudomonadota > Gammaproteobacteria > Pseudomonadales > Pseudomonadaceae > Pseudomonas > Pseudomonas sp. HMSC057H01. The sequence continues at coordinate 94,426 of NZ_KV828460.1, forward strand.
CGACTCCTACAACGACACCACCATGCTTTCCGAGGCCCACGCCGGCATCCTGTTCCATGCCCCGGAAAACGTGATCCGCGAGTTTCCCCAGTTCCCCGCGGTGCATACCTACGAAGACCTCAAGCGCGAGTTCCTCAAGGCTTCCAGCCGTTCGCTGAGCCTGTAGCCGCGCCGCCGATGAAAGAGCCCGCGGAACGCGGGCTCTTTTCTATTCCGGGGACGCTGTCCCGGCCATTCCTTCCAGGGTTTCCAGCAGCACCCGGACCTTGTCCAGGGTTTCCTGGTACTCGTCCTCCCAGTGCGAGTCGGCGACGATGCCGCCGCCGCCCCAGCAACTGACCTGGCCGTCCCTGACCAGCAGGGTGCGGATGGCGATCGAGCTGTCCATCTCGCCGCGCACGTCGAGGTAGAACAGGCTGCCGCAGTAGATGCCGCGTCGGCTCGGTTCCAGCTCGTCGATGATCTGCATGGCGCGAATCTTCGGCGCGCCGGTGATCGAGCCGCCGGGGAAGCTGCCTTCCAGCAGGTCGAGGGCGTCCTTGCCCGGCGCCAGTTCGCCGGTGACGCTGCTCACCAGGTGATGCACGTTGGGATAGCTTTCCAGGGCAAACAGCTCCGGTACCCGTACGCTGCCAGGTTGGCAACTGCGTCCGATGTCGTTGCGCAGCAGGTCGACGATCATCAGGTTTTCCGCGCGGTCCTTGGGGCTGGCCAGCAGCGACGCCGCCAGCGCCATGTCCTCCTCGGGCGTCTTGCCGCGCGGGCGGGTGCCCTTGATCGGCCGGGTTTCCACCTTGCCCTTGCCGAGCTTGAGGAAGCGCTCCGGCGACAGGCTGAGGATCGCGCCGTCGGCCAGTCGCAGGTAGCCGGAGAACGGCGTCGGGCAGGCCTCGCGCAGGGCGCGATAGGCCGGCCACGGCGAGCCGCTGCAAGCGGCCTGGAAGCGCTGGCTATAGTTCACCTGGTAGCAGTCGCCTGCCTGGATGTAGTCCTGGATGCGGCGGATCGCCTGCCGATAGTCGGATGCGCTGATGCTCCGTCGGAATTTTCCCAGAAGCTTGAAGTTGCCGGCCGTGCCTTGCGTTTCCTCGCTGAACAGGGCGATCAGGCGCTGGCGTTCGCGCTCGTCCAATCGCGGGTGGAATACCAGTTGGCTGGTGCCGGCCTGGTGGTCGCTGATCAGCGCCCAGGCATACAGGCCGACGGAGGCCAGCGGCAGGCCCAGGTCATCGCGGGCGTGTTCGCCGATGCGCTCGATGCGCCGACCCAGGTCGTAGGATAAATAGCCCAGCAGACCGCCGGCGAAGGGCAGTTCGTACGGCGCTGGCAGCTGCGCGGGGCCCAGGCTTCCGGCCGCTTCGCGTAGGCGGGCGAAGAAGCGGTTGGCCGATTCGTCGGGCAGCGGCGCCAGTTCTGCCAATGGCCAGGCGCTCATAAGGTCATAGCGTCCACGGGTAGCGATGGGGCGACCCGAATCGAGCATCACCGCACCGGGCGCCTCATGGATGATGGCAAAGAGACAGCTTGGGTCGCTATGGTAGGGCAGGGGGTGAACATGACAACTGGGCATGGAAAGTGGGGGTAGTGGGACAGTCAGGAATTCTAGTTCGCCGGAATCGTCGATCCTAGAGCCATTTCTTCAGTTTACGTAAGAAGGGTGATCTGCTAATTATGGAAATATCCCACGGAGATTTGGCTCCGTACCACAATGATAATGACACAGGGATACAGGCCGTGGATGCAGTACAGGATCCAGCAGCCGGCAGCCTTTCGCGCTCCAGAATAGTGCCGCCTCAGGTGCCAGCCGAATATTCTCTTCGCCCCGCGATCCGCAACCTGCTGGATCGCAATCCCCATTCACGCGTTCTGATGTTTTCCGCACCTGCCGGCTTCGGCAAGACCTGCGCGCTCGCCGCCCTGGCCAGGGAGCGCACTGTAGCAGACCAGGCGGTGGCCTGGCTGTCGCTGGCCGAAGAAGACGACGACCCCGCCCGTTTCTGCCGGCAGCTGATCGAGGCGTTGGGCGAAGCCGTGCCGCAGCTTGGCGACGACGCCCAGACCTACCTGCAGAACACCATGCGGGTCCCGGTGGTGGCGGTGATCGAAAGCCTGCTCGGCGATCTCGATCGCTATGCGCGGCCGTTGCTGCTGGTGCTGGACGACCTGCACCTGGTTAGCAACCCGGACATCTTCACCGGCCTCAACCGCCTGGTGCAGTACGCACCGCCCGGGCTGGTCCTGGCCCTGGGCACGCGTTCGCAGCCGGCGCTGAGCCTGGCTACCTGGCGGGCCAAGGGACTGTTGCTGGAAATCGGCCTCGAGGAGCTGCGCCTCGGCTTCGAGGAAACCCGCGAATACCTCGAACGCAGCGGTCTCTATCTGGACGAGCCCTGCCTGAAGGCGCTCTATGGCCAGACCGAAGGCTGGGTGGTGGGCGTGCATCTCGTCAGCCTGTGGCTGCGCCAGCAACCGCAGGTGCAGGAAATGGCCCTGCTCGACGGCGACAAGCAGGCGGTCAGCGCCTATCTGCTGGCGGCGGTCTTCGAACGCTTGCCTGGCGACCTGCAGGAAGCGCTGCTGGCCCTTGGCGTTGCCAGCCAATTGAGCGGCGACCTGGCCAACGCCCTGACCGGGCGCCAGGACGGCCAGGCGCTGCTGGAGCGCCTGGAGTCCATGCAATTGTTCCTCCTGCCGCTGGATCGCGAACGCCAGTGGTATCGCTTCCACCTGCTGTTCGCCGACTTCCTCCGCAACCGCCTGCGCGACTCCGATCCGGACCGTTTCAAGCAACTGCATTTCAACGCCAGCCTGTGGTTCACCAACCACCACATGCCGACGTTCGCCATCGAGCATGCCTGTGCGGCGGAAGACCCGGAGATGATCGCCGCGCTGGTCGACGGATGCGGACTGGAGCTGATCAACCGCGGCCAGCTCAGCCTGATCTACCGTTGGCGCAAGCATGTGCCGGACGAAATCGCCGAGCGCTATCCGATCCTGGTCCTTACCGATGTCTGGTCGCGGGCCAGCGACCTCAGCCTGGGCGAGGCCAACCGGATCATCGACGAACTGCTGGCGCGCTGGGGGGAGAGCCGCGGCGACGGGCCGATGGGCGACCAGTACCTCTCCGCGCTGGCGGTGAAGGCGGTGGTGGCGTTGCAGAAGGACGATCTGGAACTGTGCATCGCCCTGGCTCGCCGGGTCGAGGTCCAGCTCGGGCAGAACGCTGCCTTCCTCGAAGTGGCGGTGTTGATCACCGCCGCGCTGGCCCAGGTGGTCCGTGGCCAGGGCGACCAGGCGCGGCGCCTGCTGGGATTGGCGCAGCAGCGCAATCATTTCCTCGAAGGGCGCTACCTGGACATGCAACTGGCCAACGTCGAGGTGATCCTCGCACTTGAGCAGGGCCAGGTGAAGCAGGCGCAACTGCTCATCGAGCGGCTCCGCCAGCGTGCCCGGCCGCTGTTCGAGAAGTCCAGGAGCGCGCTGGCGCTGCCGACCATCACCGAGGCCCTGACCGCCTACTACAGGATCGAGCTGGACGGGCTGGAAGAGCGCCTGGGCTGGGCGCTCGGGCATGTGGATGTGATCAATCCGATCGATTTCTATGCCCAGGGGCAGATCTGCCTGGCGCGCACCCAGCGCCTGCTGGGACGGCCGAAGGAGGCGCTGGCCAGCCTGGCGGCGATGCAGGCCCTGGCCTCGCGCAATCAGTCGTGGCGCTTCTTCGCCCAGGCCATGGCCGAAGAGATCAACCTGATCCTCCAGGACAGCGGCCCCGACCGCCTGAAGCGCGCCGAGCAGCGGTTGAAGAGCGTGGACTGGAACAAGATGGCGGCACACTACCGCAACATGGCCTTCAACCCGGTCAACTGGTCGCTGGGCGTGAGCCGCGTGCGCCTGTTGCAGGGGCGAGGACATTTCAGCGAGGCGCTGCACGAGATCACTCAGTTGCGCGGCACCTTGCAGCCCGGTTGGCACGGCCTGCAGCGCCTGCGCCTGGATATCCTGGCGGCGCTCAGCTATCAGCGCCTGGGCTACCAGGAACGGGCCAACAGCCTGCTCGGCGAATGCCTGATCAATGCCGAACGGGAAGGGGTGCGCAGCCTCTTCATCGAGGAAGGCGACGGCATTCGCCAGTTGCTCCAGCAACTCGAATCCACCGAGCGCCAGCCGGCGCTACAGACCTTCATTCGCGGCCTGCTCGGCATCTGGCCCGGGCAGGGCGTGCGCAAGCCCCAGGATGCGCTCGAGGAAGGCCTGACGGAGCGCGAGCGCGAAGTGGTCTGCCTGGCCGCACAGGGCCTATCCAACGAAGAAATCGGCCAGCGCCTGTCGCTGGCCCTGGGGACCGTCAAATGGCATCTGCACAACATCTACGAAAAGCTCAAGGTGCGCAATCGCACCCAGGCGATCCGGCGAGCCCGCGAGCTGAGCCTGCTCTGACCATGGGCCATCGCGACGGGGTTCCCGCCAGCACCATTCCGCTGTTGCAGACCAAGCTGTTCCCGCCAAGCGCCGGAGGGCTGCCGCTGCTGCCCCGCCAGGCGCTGATCGACCGCCTGTACGAGGCCCGCGGGCGACGCGCGATGGTGCTCAGCGCGCCGGCCGGCTTCGGCAAGAGCACCATCCTCTGCCAGTTGCGCCTGCGCCTGCTGGAGCAGGGCGCGGCGGTGGCATGGCTGTCCTGCGACGAGACCGACAGCGAACCGCAGCGTCTGATCCAGTACCTGCTGGCGAGCATCCAGCGAGTGGTCCCGGCATTCGGCGGCAATACCGCCAATCTGCTCGGCACCGACGTCGCGGTGCCGCTGGAGGGTATCCTGGATGCCTTCCTCGCCGACCTGCGTCGCCTGGAAGGCCCCTTGTACCTGTTCCTCGACGATTTCCACCGCATCCGCCACGCCGCCTTGCCGCATGGGGTTCGCTACCTGATCGAGAACCTGCCCGATCACGTGCGGGTGGTGGCCTCGACCCGCTTCCGCCCGCGCTTCCTGGTCGACGAGCCGACCCTCAAGCCCTGGACCTTCTGCCTGAGCGCGGAAGACCTGCGACTTTCGCGCGAGGAGAGCGATGCGTTTCTCCTCGATCTCAAGGGGCTGGAGCTGGGCGAGCGTGAGCTGAAGCTGCTGTTCAAGCGCACCGAAGGCTGGATCACGGCGTTGCACCTGGCGGCCCTGGCCCTCAGTCGCAATACCGACCGGGAAGGTTTCCTCCGCGGGCTCTCCGGGACCGAACGGAACATCGCCGACTACCTGGCGGAAGACGTGCTGGCCAGCCTGCCCGCCGACCTGCAGCTGTTCCTCGACCAGACCTCGGTGCTCGACGAGTTCAATGCGGAACTGTGCAATGCGCTGACCGGACGTCGCGACGGCCTGGACATGCTCATGCGCCTGCAGAACGAGCAGTTGTTCGTCATCGCCCTGGACGACCAGCGCGAATGGTTCCGCTACCACCATCTGTTCGCCGAGTTCCTCCAGGGGCGGCTGTCCCGGCATGCCGATCCGACCCCGTTGCTGCATGCGGCGGCGCGCTGGTGCGAGGGGCGCGACCTGGCCGACCGGGCGATCAAGTACGCCCTTCGCGCCCGCGACTACCTGTTCGCCGCCGAGTTGCTGGAGCGCCAGGGCGCGCGCCTGATCGCCGGTAACCGGGTGTACGGCATCCTCGGCATGCTCAACGGCATTCCCGCCGAGGTGATCCGCGAGCATCCGGTGTTCCAGATCTTCTACGCCTGGCAACTGGCGTTCGAGCAACGCTTCGCCGAGGCCGAGGCGTTGATCGAGGAGGTCAGCCACCGCCTCTTGCAGGGGCGCGGCAAGGTCATGCACTTCGGGCTCGGCGAGTTGCTCGCCGCCGCCCAGGTGCTCAAGGCCCTGGTGTTGCTCTACCAGGACAAGCTCGAAGCCTGCCTGAAGGTCGCCCGCCACTGGCTGTCCATGGTTCCGAGCAACCAGCCGGTGTTCCGCGCCAGCCTGCTCTGCGTGCAGGCTTCGGCGCATGCGCTGCTCGGCGACTACGCCGAGGCCGCCGGCGCCATCGGTTCCGCGCGGGAGGACTTGAAAGTCGCCGACAGCGAGTACCTGCAGGTGGTGACCAGCCTGATCGAATCCCTGATCTGCAAGGAGAGTGGCGACCTGGAGCGGGGCAGGGCGATCGCCGAGTCGGCGCGCAACCGGGTCGAGCAGGTATTCGGCCGGCGCAGCCGGGTCGGCGGGCCCTTGTCGCTGGCCTATGCCGACCTGCTCTACGAGCAGGACCGGCATGCCGGCGTGCTCGCCGAACTACCGCTGGCGACGGTCTGGCGGGATGTCGCGACGCCGGTGGAACTGCTCAGTCGCGGCCAGTTGGTCATGGCCAAGGCGCGCTTCTTCTCCGGCGCCGCCGAGCAGGGGCTGGCGCAACTCGACGAATGGCTGAGCGGTCTGCTCTCGCCCGGCTACGAGCGTGTCTATGCTCACGCCATGAGCTGCAAGGTGCAGTTCCTGCTGTGGCTGCGCCGTCCGAACGAAGCCGAACGGGTCTGCCTGCAACTGGAGCGGCATCTTGCCGGGCTCTCCGGCGAGCGGCACGCCGACGCACAGACCGCCCTGGTCCTGGCGGAGGCTCGGCTGGCATTGTCCGAGCGTCACGCGGAACGCGCGCAGAGCAAGCTGGAAAGCTGTCTGGCCGGCTACTCTTCCGCTTACCAGAGGGATCGGCGGCTGCGTTTGTCCTTGTTACTTTCTGTGGCGTATTGGCAGAAAGGTAACAGCGAAAAAGCCATCGGCCTGTTCCTCGCCACGCTCGAGGAAGCCTGGAATCTCGGCTATCGCCGGCTGTTCCAGGACGACGCGTTGTGGCTGTTGCCGATGTGGGAAAGCTGGAGGGAAGCGGAGCCCAAGCGTGCCGCGGCCTGGCAGGGGCTGGCCGACCTGCTCCGCGAGCAGTGCCGGAAGCTCTCCGTGGACCCGGAAAGTTTCGATGAAAATCAGGATGTTAGCCATCGCGAACGGGAAATCCTGCGGCTGGTGGCGGCGGGCTTGTCGAACCGCGATATCGCGCAGGCGGTGCACCTGTCGGAAGCCACCATCAAGTGGCACCTGCACAACCTGTTCGCCAAGCTGGGTGTGAAGAGCAGAACGCAAGCCGTACTAAAGGGTAAAAGCCTGGGACTGCTGAGCGAGGCGTGAGCGGCAGCCGCCATCGCTCCATCCCTTGGATGGGCTGGCGGCGGAAGGGGTGGCCCAGTAGCTTGGAATCCAGGACGAGAGAGCATGAGGCTCTACCGAATCCATGTCCGGGACACCTAGGGAAGCAGTACCGGACCTGGAGACCGGCGAGATGCCGGTCGATCTGCCGGGGACAGGATGCAAACGGCAGTGCCCTGGGGCAAACCACACCTGAACACTGGAGAAATAACAATGAAAAAGCACCTGTTCCTTGCAACTGCTGTTCTGGCTGCTCCCTTGCTGGCGCATGCCGACCTGAAAGCCATGGACGATGGCGCGCTGTCCGACGTGACCGGCCAGGCAGGCATCAGCATTTCCGGTACTTTCCAGGGCTCCGTCGGGGCCGTGACCTACACCGATACCGACACCAACGGCGGCTCCCTGCGGCTGGAGAACATCAGCCTGCCGGCGCTGACCATCGACGATACCAAGCCGCTGACCATCGACGTCGTCACCACCGATATCGGCGGCAAGTCGACCCAGCAATTGGCCATCGGCCTGCCGGCCATCACCGGCGACGTGACCGTTGGCGCCATCAAGGTGGGCGACACCAGCGCCGCCAGCATCGGCTCGCTGACCGTCTCCGGGCTGAACATGGCCGGTTCCACCATCAAGGTCTGGGGTCACTGATCCAGGAACCGAGTCGAGACGCGAAGACCTCGCCGAGGCATCGGCGGGGTCTTTCTCCGAAAGAGGTACGACGGGGCGATGTTCGAGATTTTGCTGGGAAGTCTGATCGGACTGTTCGGGTTCACCCAGACGGTCGATACCAAGCCGCAACCGCAGGGCACGGTCAACCTCAGCCAGCCTCTGACCCCCAATGGACCCTACCGCGAATCGGTGCAACTGGAGCCGATGAGCCAGTTGCAGTTCCGCAACGTCATCCGCCAGGCCTATGACTACAGCTGCGGCTCGGCGGCGCTTACCACGCTGCTGGACTACTACCTCGGGCGCAACCTCGAGGAACGCCAGGTCATGGAAGGGCTGCTGCGCTATGGCGAGGCCGATAAGATCGTGCAGCGCCGCGGTTTCTCGCTGCTCGACATGAAGCGCTACGCCGCTGCGCTGGGCTACAAGAGCGGTGGTTTTCGCGCCGAGTTCAGCGACCTGGACGCTCTCGAGCATCCGGCGCTGGTCCCCATCCACTATGCCGGCTTCAAGCATTTCGTGGTGGTGCGCGATGTCTACAACGATCACGTCTTCGTCGCCGATCCGGCCTTGGGCAACATCAGCTTCACCCGGACGCGCTTCGAGGAAATCTGGGACCAGAACGTCCTGTTCGTGATCTTCCCGAGTGGGCAGGAGCCCCGCAACGCGCTGGCGCTGAACGATCGCGACATGCGCCTGGTGGACGACCGCACCGTCAGCCTGCTGGCGTTCCGCGAGTTTCCGCAGATCAACAAGATCACTGAAAACCAGGTCCGTGAGCTGGGCACTGGTGGCGACGTCATACACCTGCGCACCAAGTAGCAGATACCCAAAAACAAGAACAATCTCTGGGGATAGCGCCATGAGAATCAGGGGGTACACATGCGCGGCGGCGCTGATGCTGTCTATCAGCGGTTTGTCCGTTGCCGAGGAAGCCTCGGTCGACCAGGCCCGTGACGCGCTGGCCAAGAAGAATGACGATGCCGACAGCGCCAAGGCGCTGGAGGAAGTCTTCCAGGCCGCCGAGAAGAGCTACACCTTGCTGAAGAAGGGCGAGCGGACCCTGACCTACGGTTTCGACTACGCGCTGGTGCGCGACCAGCGGCTGACCCTGGTGCCGCTGACCAAGACCAGCGGCGGCACGCAGATCTACGGCCTCGCCGGCCGGCAGAGCCAGTCCCAGCACACCTTCACCAACTCCTTCACCTTCGACTACGGGATCTGGGACAACCTCACCTTCAGTTTCCGCCTGCCGCTGGTAGCCAAGTACGACACCGAGATGGATACCCACGCCTACAGCCTCGGCGACGTTTCCGCGACCTTGCGCTGGCAGCCCTGGGCGGCGGTGCGCGGGCGGCCGGTCACCACGCTGTATACCACCATCGGCCTGCCGACCGGCGACAGTCCCTACAAGACCAACCTGGACAAGGACATCTCCACCGGCAACGGCTACTACAGCCTGGGCTTCGGCGCGAACATGTCCTATGTGATCGACCCGGTGGTCCTCTACGGCTCGCTCGGCTACACCTGGAACCTGCCGGTGGACGACGTGCACCAGACCCTGGCCGACAACTCCCAGCTGGAGAAGGTCTCGCCCGGCAACACGATCAACTTCAACATGGGCATGGCCTACGCGCTGTCCTACGACGTCTCGCTGGCGACTTCGTACCAGATGGCCTACACGCTGAAGAACCGCTACCACACCACTGCCGGTACGTTCGAGTCGTCCGAACAGACCAGTAGCATCATGAACTTCTCGCTCGGCTTGCGGACGTCACCGGACTACATCGTCAACGTCAACGCCGGTTTCGGCCTCACGGAAGACTCGCCGGATGTACTGCTGGGGTTATCCGTACCCCTCGATATCAAAGGGCTGAAGGCCCAGTAACCCGCGAGCGAGGCCTGTTATGAAGATGCGCATTGCGCCGCTCTGGCTGGCGCTGGCAGGGGTGTGCCTGGCCTGGATTCCGCCGGCCGGCGCGCAGATGGCCAACGACCTGACCATCGGCAACCCGAAAGCCATGGCCCTCGGCAACGCCGTGACCGCCGACGAGACCGGCATCGATTCGGTGCACTACAACCCGGCGGCGCTGACCAAGATGAAGGGCCGCCAGGCGACCGTGAAGCTGCTCACCGGGGTAATGGACATCCGCGCCGGCTTCAAGGCGCCGCCGAACTACGGCGAAGGCACCTTCGGCCTGCGCGACGACCCGGTCGCCAACAGCCACAGCCGGACCCTGACCCCGACCATGTACCTGCCCGGCCTCGGCGGCATGACCGACGTGCCGTTGCTGGTGGCGCCGCTGGCCGGGATCTCGATCAACCCGCCGGGTTCCAAGTTCACCTTCGCCACCAACGTCTACACCCCGCAAGCGCTGGGCTACAGCCGCGATTCCGATAGCGATCCGGCGCGCTACCAGGGACGCGAGGTGTCGTTGCAGCGGCTCACCTACTTCTCGCCGACCCTGGCCTACCAGGTCAACGACGAGCTGTCGGTCGGCCTGTCGGTGGGTTTTTCCCACCAGGCAGTAGCGTTGAACGAGGATTTCCGGGCGCCGAACCAGTTGCTCGGGCTGTTGCAGCAGACCAAGGAGATCGGTTGCCTGCCGGGAATGCAGGAGATCCTCGAGGTGTTCTTCAACGTCTGCGGCGGCAACATCGGTCCGTTCCAGAACCTGGCCAATATCGACCTGGACATGCAGCAGTCGCTGTCGCCCAGCTTCAACCTCGGCGTGCTCTGGGAGCCCACCGACTGGTTCGCCTGGGGCGCGACCTACCAGAGCGAGTCGCGGATGAGGCTCAAGGGCAAGTACCGGGTCGACTACGGCCAAGGCTGGCAGGGTTTCTGGACCGGGGTGCACAAGTCGCTCGGTGGTGCGATCCTCGGCCAGATGTTCCCCTACGGGAACGTCGATGAAGAGCATGGCAACGCCACGATGAACATGGTCTACCCGGATGCCTTCTCCACCGGCGTGAAGCTGCGCCCGTTCAAGAAGTGGCAATTCAACTTCGACCTGAAATGGAACGGCTACAGCGACTGGAACGAGTTCAAGATCGAGTTCGACCGCGAGCTTGACCTGCTGCGCATCGCCAAGTACCTCGACTCGAAGGACGCCACCAGCCACAGCATCACCCTCGACCGCGGCTACCGCGATACCTGGAGCTGGGCCATGGGCGTGCAGTACGACGTCAACGACCGTTTGCAGCTACGCGCCGGCTACGAATACCGGCCTTCGGCGATCCCCAAGGGCCAGGCGGACATCCTGGTGCCGATCGGCGATGCCAATCTCTACGGCCTGGGGCTGGGCTACCAGTGGGACAAGGACACGGTGATCGATGTCGGTTTCAACTACTTCGTAACCAAGCAGAGCGTCAAGGCCGATACCAGCTGCAACCTGAACTGCACCGGGCTCGACAACCTGGTGTACAACCCCTACGCGGGACTGGACGTGGACACCACGGTGAAGGCCTATATTTTCGCCATGACCTACCGTACGACCTTCTGAGGGCTGGAGCATGATGCGCGCATCCATCGTACTTTGCGTCTTCTCCCTGGCGCTGCCGGCATCTTCGCCGGGCTGGGCCTCCGGCGGGCGCTACCTGACCTGGGTGGACGACAATGGCGGGGTGCACAACACCTTCGTCGACGGCCAGTTCGACCGCCAGCAGCGCCAGGCACGGCAGCGCATCGGCCAGAGCGACCAGGCGCGGGTGCTGAACAAGGCGGACAACGCCACGCAGTGGCCGGGGAACAGCAGCGGAGGGGAGAGCAAGCGTCGCTACTACACCTGGATCGATGCCAACGGCAACGTGCAGAACAGCTTCTATGCCGGCGCCCAGGTCGCCGGCCAGCGCGCCGACTACGTCCTGCCCAACGGCGAGCACTCCGCCGAATACATCGATGCCGAGGCCTTCGAGGGCAAGGGTTTCGTTCGCAGCGAGAACGGCAGTCCCTACTACACCTGGGTGGACGAGAAGGGCCGCATGCACAACTCGCAGATCCCGCCCGAGGAGCGCGCGGCGCGCTTCAAGCGGGAGGCCGCGCCTTCGTCGCAGATCGCCTTCACCGAGGGCCGGCAGATCGAGTTCAAGCAACGTCCGACGGCGTTGCCCGGCCTGGATGGCGCCGGCCAGCAGAGCGATGCGCTGAAGGCTTTGCTCAAGGGCACCGAGATGACCATCGACGATCTCTACCAGGACCTGCAACGGCGCTGCTGCGAGCAGATCGCCGAGAGCGATTTCACCGAACTGGATGCCGACGAGCCGCGCTACGAGGAGTTGAACCGCTTCTCGCCGAGCTTCGACTTTCCCATGGGCAGGAGCTTCTACGCGGCGATCCGGCTGCCGCGCTCCCAGGGTGTCTACGGCCTGCGCATCCGCAGTTTCGCCAACCGCCAGGTGGTCTACCCGTCGCTGCTGTTCCTCGACGAGCACAAGCGGCCGACCCGGCTGGTCAGCGACGCGGTGTACAAGCTGAACCCGGAAACCTGGTATCGCTACGCTTTCATCGAGGGTACGGTGCCGGTGCGGGCCAATCGCGGCGAGCGCTACGTGCTGCTGCTGACCACCGACGAGGACCGCTCGCTGCAAACCCTCGACAACAAGCCGTTCAAGCGTCCGCTACAGGGCCTGGCGGTGAACGAGGCGGGCATGCAGGTGCATGAGCACGCCCGGCAGGGCGGCTTCGAGCTGGCCGTGGTGCGTTGAAATCCGAGACATGAAAAAGCCCGGCCGGAGCCGGGCTTCTTCATACCGGAAGCACGTCAGCCCTGGTGCTGCTGGACGTGGCCGAACAACTGCTGGGAGAAGCGTACGCGCTCTTCCGCGGACTCTTCGATGCCTTTCGCCTTGAGTTCTTCCAGTCGCGCCTCGACGGCGTGGCAGCGGTGCACCAGGCCGCTGTCGTTGGCGATCTGGATGTTCAGGCCCGGGCGGGCGTTGAGTTCGAGGATCAGCGGGCCTTTCTCCTGGTCGAGAACCATGTCCACGCCGATGTAGCCGAGGCCCGACAACTCGTAGCAACCGGCCGCCAGCTTCATGAAGCCGTCCCAGTTCGGCAGTTGCACGCCGTCCACCGCGTTGGTGGTGTCCGGGTGCTTGGCGATCTTGTTGTTCAGCCAGGTGCCGCGCAGGGTGACGCCGGTGGCCAGGTCGACGCCCACGCCGATGGCGCCCTGGTGCAGGTTGGCCTTGCCGCCCGACTGCCGGGTCGGCAGGCGCAGCATGGCCATTACCGGGTAGCCCATCAGTACGATGATGCGGATGTCCGGGACACCTTCGTAGCTGATGCTCTTGAAGATCTGGTCGGGGGTCACCCGGTACTCGATCAGTACGCGGTCGCGATGGCCGCCGAGGGAGTAGAGGCCGGAGAGGATGCTCGAGATGTGGTGCTCGATCTCCTCGTGGCTGACGATCTTCCCCGATACGGTCTTGTAGCGGCCCTCGAAGCGGTCGGCGATCACCATGATGCCGTCGCCGCCGGCGCCCTGCGCCGGCTTGATGACGAAATCGTTGTGCTCGCCGATGATCTCGTTGAGCTTGTCGATGCCTTTCTCGGTCTCGATGATGCCGTACATCTCCGGCACGTGGATGCCGGCCTCGAGCGCGCGTTCCTTGGTGATGATCTTGTCGTCCACCACCGGATACAGGTGCCGCTTGTTGTACTTCAGGACGTAATCGGCATTGCGTCGGTTGATGCCCATCACGCCTTTCGCGGTCAGGTCTTTCCAGGTCTTCCAGATCGACATGGTTCAGTCCTTGAGCAGGGCCTTGAAGCGGAACAGCTCGGTCAGGCGGTAGCCGCGGTAGCGGCCCATGGCGAGCATGAAGGCGACCAGGATCAGCAGCACGGCCGGGAAGGTGAAGATGAAGTACACCAGTTCCGGGATGCGCATGAGGATGTGCGCCAGCGATGCCGCGAACAGGGTGCCGATGGCCACCTTCATCGCATGGCCGCCGCCGCGCTCTTCCCAGGTGATCGACAGGCGTTCGATGGTCATGGTCAGGATCACCATCGGGAACAGGGCGATCGACAGGCCGCTCTCGAAGCCGAGCTTGTGGCTGAACAGGCTGATCACCGCGATCATCACCACCACGAAGGTCAGCACCACCGAGAGGCGCGGCAGCATCTGCAGCTTCAGGTGCTCGAGATAGGAGCGCAGCGACAGGCCCAGGGCGGTGATCACGGTGAACAGGGCGATACCCCATTGCAGGCCGGTCTCGCGGAAGGCCAGGGCGATCAGCACCGGGGTGAAGGTGCCGAGGGTCTGCAGGCCGATCAGGTTGCGCAGGATCAGGATCACCAGCACGCCGATCGGGATCATGATCATGATCTGGAAGGTCTGCTGGGTGGACAGCGGCAGGCCGTACAGGGAGTACTCGAGGAAGGCCGCCTCGGTGTTCTCGTCGGACAGCTTGGCCAGGCGGATGGCATTCATCTCGCTGCTGTTCAGGCTGAAGCTGACCTGGGCCTTCTTGCCGCCGTCGATGGTCATCAGCGGCTCATCGCCAAGCCACCAGATCAGGCGATCGGAGGGCAGGCCCTGTTCGCCGGTGACCACGTTGAAGTAAAGCCAGTTCTCGCCGTTGAAGCTGCGCAGCCACAGTTCCGGGCTCTGTTGCAGGTCGGCGACCAGGCGGATGGTGTGGACCCGCTCCATCGGCACGTGGGCGATGGACAGCAGGGTCTCGACGATATGCGCTTTCTTTTCCAGGCTGGTGTCGCCGGCCATCAGCAGCTTGACGTTGTCGTCGTTGCCGTTGTTGGCGCGCTTGATGGCTTCGCTGACGAAGGTCTCGACGTCGGCCGAGTGCTGGCGAATGGGGGCCAGCAGGGCTTCTGCGGCGATCTTCTCCGGGCCTTCCAGGGGCAGGCTGTCGCGGAAGATCGGACCTTTCTCCTTGGTCTTCTCGCCGGTGTAGCGCTTGGTCAGCACCAGGCGGTAGTACAGGGTCTGCTTGCCGTTGGCGCGGCGGGCGGACCAGGTCACCTTGCGATTGCCGTCGGCGCGATTGATGCTGACGCCGTAATTGTTGGAGACGAAGCTTTCGTTGAGGCTGACGTAGTCCTGGCTCAACGGCGGAACGAACATCTGCACCTTGACCGGGGTTTTCGGCGTGGCGACGAAGTCGACCTTGGCATCGATGTTCCAGAGGTCATCGGTTTCGGCTTCGGTAACGGGAATACCCTGGACGAAAATCTGATAGGCGGTGATCGCCACACCCAGGGTCAGCAGGATGGCGATCAGGACTTTCAGATGCAGGTTGAGAGAGCGCATGTCGTTTACTCAGCAGGTTTTGCATCAGGTTTGCAGCCGGGTTTCCCGGCCGAGTATTTCAAACTCGGATCGACCAGTGCGTCGAATTTCTTCAAGGCCTCCGAGCCGATCAAAAGCGGGTATTGGAATGCACTTCGGTCGGTCAGGTTCACTTCGATGGTGCGAATCGCCTTGCCCATGCAGACCTGCAGCTCGATCACCGGACGGGCGGTATAGGCCTTGCCCTCGTCGGGGTTGAAGTCGCCGTGGCGGCGCTTGATCTTGCTGATCCGCGCCAGGGGCTTCTCGATCGGGGTGTCGTCGGCGTTGTCGGTGGCCAGGTAGAAGCGCACCCAGGTTTCGCCGTCGCGCTTGAAACGCTTGATGTCGCGGGCGCTGAGGGAGGCGGTCTTGGCGCCGGTGTCGAGCTTGGCGGCCAGCTGGATGTCCGGGTCGTTGATGCGCGCGTATTCGTTCAGGCCGTAGACCGTCTTTTCGGCGGCTACGCTCAGGCCTGGTACGGCGATGAATAGGCAGAGCAGGGGAGCTAAGGGCTTGAGTTTCATAAGTCCTGGTTGGTGTCGCGTTCGGCGGGTCGATCTTGCGATCGCTGTCCAGTCCGTGACGGAAAACCCTGCGTCATCGACCTGCGCTCGGCAGGCCGGGCATGCCGGGCGCCCCGCCAGGCGCATGCGGGCCGCATTCTATCACGCGGTTTTTCGGCAGCGACAGCCGCTTATACCACTTGGTCGGGGTTTTGCCCCTGGGATGAAACGAAATTCCATCCAGGGGCTCGAAGCGTTACCGGAAGCGGGCAAGGGACCTTGGCGGTGCCGAGCCGCTGGCCCCGGAGCGGTTATTTGAAGCGCCGTTCCACGCCTTTTTCGACGAGGATCTTTGCGGAAATCTCCTCCACCGAGAAATGCGTGGAGTTGATGTAGGCGATGTTTTCGCGGCGGAACAGGCTTTCGACCTCGCGTACCTCGAATTCGCACTGGGCGAAGCTGGCGTAGCGACTGTTGGGCTTGCGTTCGTTGCGGATCGCGGTGAGGCGGTCGGGGTCGATGGTCAGGCCGAACAGCTTGTGCTTGTACTGCTTGAGGGCGTTCGGCAGTTGCAGGCGCTCCATGTCCTCTTCCGTCAACGGGTAGTTGGCGGCGCGGATGCCATACTGCAGGGCCATGTACAGGCAGGTGGGCGTCTTGCCGCAGCGCGAGACGCCGACCAGGATCAGGTCGGCCTTGTCGTAGTAGTGGGTGCGGGCGCCGTCGTCGTTGTCGAGGGCGAAGTTCACCGCCTCGATGCGATCCATGTAGTTGGAGTTGTGGCCGATGGAGTGGGACTTGCCGACCGAATAGGACGAGTCGGCCGAAAGCTCCTGTTCCAGAGGCGAAAGAAAGGTGGCGAAGATATCGATCATGAAACCGTTGGATTGCGCCAGGACCGCCCGGATGTCGCGGTTCACGATGGTATCGAAGATGATCGGGCGGGCCCCGTCCGACTCGGCAGCATTATTGATTTGCTGTACCATGGCGCGCGCTTTTTCTTCGGTATCGATGTACGGTCTCGTCAGTTTGACGAAGCTGATGTTCTCGAACTGTGCCAGAAGGCTTTGGCCCAGGGTTTCGGCGGTGATACCGGTGCCGTCCGAGATGAAGAATGCGGTTCGTTTCATTTGCACCGAAAGCCTTAAGGTAGGAACGATTCTTGGCTATGATAGGCCGCGCGTTGTCAGAGGCCTTTCTGTCGCAGCATTGTCACTTATTTCTAAGGGCCAGGCCAGAATCCAGCGGAGCTGCTCCTGGCCCCGCTTGAGCTTTTCCAATTCAATAGTGGAGAGATCACCTTGGTAGAGTACGTAGTTTCCCTCGATAAGCTCGGCGTCCATGATGTAGAGCATGTGGGGGGCAAGAACGCATCCCTCGGCGAGATGATCAGCAACCTGGCCGGTGCCGGCGTTTCCGTACCCGGCGGATTTGCCACCACCGCCCAGGCCTACCGTGACTTCCTCGAGCAGAGTGGCCTCAACGACCGTATCCACGCGGCCCTGGACGCCCTGGACGTCGACGACGTCAACGCCCTGGCCAAGACCGGCGCGCAGATCCGCCAGTGGGTGATGGAAGCCGAGTTCCCGGCCCGTCTCGACAGCGAGATCCGCCAGGCCTTCGCCGCCCTGGCCAACGGCAACGACAACCTCGCCGTGGCAGTGCGTTCCTCCGCTACCGCCGAAGACCTTCCGGACGCCTCGTTCGCCGGCCAGCAGGAAACCTTCCTCAATATCCGCGGCGTGGACAATGTGATCCGCGCAGCAAAAGAGGTCTTTGCCTCCCTGTTCAACGACCGCGCCATCGCCTACCGCGTGCACCAGGGCTTCGATCACAAGCTGGTCGCCTTGTCCGCCGGCGTGCAGCGCATGGTCCGCTCGGAAACCGGCACCGCCGGGGTGATGTTCACCCTGGACACCGAATCCGGCTTCCGCGACGTGGTCTTCATCACCGGTGCCTACGGCCTGGGCGAGACCGTGGTTCAGGGCGCGGTGAACCCCGACGAGTTCTACGTCCACAAGCCGACCTTGGAAGCCGGGCGTCCGGCCATCCTGCGCCGCAACCTGGGTAGCAAGGCGATCAAGATGATCTACGGCGACGAAGCCAAGGCCGGTCGCTCGGTCAAGGTAGTGGACGTCGATCGCGCCGATCGCGCCCGCTTCGCCCTGAGCGACGCCGAGGTCACCGAGCTGGCCAAGCAGGCCATGATCATCGAGAAGCACTATGGCCGCCCGATGGACATCGAATGGGCCAAGGACGGTGACGACGGCAAGCTGTACATCGTCCAGGCACGCCCGGAAACCGTGAAGAGCCGCGCCAGCGCCACGGTCATGGAGCGCTACCTGCTGAAAGAGAAGGGGACCGTCCTGGTGGAAGGACGTGCCATCGGCCAGCGCATCGGTGCCGGTCCGGTCAAGGTGATCAACGACGTGTCGGAAATGGACAAGGTCCAACCGGGTGACGTCCTGGTCTCCGACATGACCGACCCGGACTGGGAGCCGGTGATGAAGCGCGCCAGCGCCATCGTCACCAACCGCGGCGGGCGTACCTGCCACGCGGCGATCATCGCTCGCGAACTGGGCATCCCGGCGGTGGTCGGTTGCGGCAACGCCACCCAGATCCTGCAGGATGGGCAGGGGGTGACCGTTTCCTGTGCCGAAGGCGATACCGGCTTCATCTTCGAAGGCGAACTCGGTTTCGATGTGCGCAAGAACTCGGTCGACGCCATGCCCGACCTTCCGTTCAAGATCATGATGAACGTCGGCAATCCCGATCGCGCTTTCGATTTCGCCCAGTTGCCGAACGAAGGCGTGGGCCTGGCCCGCCTCGAATTCATCATCAACCGCATGATCGGCGTGCACCCCAAGGCGTTGCTGAACTTCGCCGGCCTGCCGGCGGACATCAAGGAAAGCGTGGAGAAGCGCATCGCCGGCTATCCCGATCCGGTCGGCTTCTACGTCGAGAAGCTGGTGGAGGGCATCAGCACCCTGGCCGCGGCGTTCTGGCCGAAGAAGGTCATCGTGCGCCTGTCCGACTTCAAGTCCAATGAGTACGCCAACCTGATCGGCGGCAAGCTCTACGAGCCGGAAGAAGAGAACCCGATGCTCGGCTTCCGTGGCGCCTCGCGCTACATCAGCGAGTCGTTCCGCGACTGCTTCGAGCTGGAGTGTCGTGCGCTGAAGAAGGTCCGCAACGAAATGGGCCTGACCAACGTCGAGATCATGGTGCCCTTCGTGCGCACCCTGGGCGAGGCGAGCCAGGTGGTCGAGCTGCTGGCCGGGAACGGCCTGAAGCGCGGCGAGAACGGACTGAAGGTCATCATGATGTGCGAACTGCCGTCGAACGCCCTGCTGGCCGACGAGTTCCTCGAGTTCTTCGATGGCTTCTCCATCGGTTCCAACGACCTGACCCAGCTGACCCTGGGCCTGGATCGCGATTCCGGCATCGTTGCCCACCTGTTCGACGAGCGCAATCCGGCGGTGAAGAAGCTGCTGGCCAACGCCATCGCTGCCTGCAACAAGGCCGGCAAGTACATCGGCATCTGCGGCCAGGGTCCGTCGGACCACCCGGACCTGGCCCGCTGGCTGATGGAGCAGGGCATCGAGAGCGTCTCGTTGAACCCCGACTCGGTGCTGGATACCTGGTTCTTCCTCGCCGAGGGGCAAGACCAGGCCTGATCGGTCCTCGCTGTATCCGGAAAGGGCGGGTAACACCGCCCTTTTTCGTGCCTCCTGTACAAGACAAGCATGCAAAGCAGTAGTCGCCTCTTTCCTGTCGCCCTGGTCAGCGCCGAATTGCGCGCCGACCTTACCGAAGACATCTACCGCCTGAAGCCCGGCAACAGCCCCGATGCCAGCGTCGAGCTAGTCGTAACCCGGCTCGGACAGCAGGCCGCCGGCGAGCGGCGCGGACCGCCTGTGATCCTCCTGCACGGGAGTTTTTCCAACCGCCGCTTCTGGTACTCGCCGCGTGCGCTCGGATTAGGTCCTTACCTGGCGCGGGCGGGGTTCGATGTCTGGCTGCCGGAAATGCGCGGCCATGGCCTGTCGATTCGCAACGATGGTTACCGGGACAACCGGGTCGCCGACTACGCGCGCTACGACCTGCCGGCGCTGGCCTCCTTCATCCACGAGCAGTGCGGGCAGCCGGCGCACTGGATTGGCCACTCCCTCGGTGGGGTGGTGCTGGCGGCGGGGCTGGGCGGGGGCTACCTGGACCAGGCACGGATCGCTTCCGTGGCGTTGTTCGGTAGCCAGGTCAGCACCGCGCACTGGCTGTTCAGGTTGCCCATGGCAGGCATCCTCGCGCGCCTGCTGCTGCGCCGCGTCGACGCGCTATCCGGAAGCCGTTGGCGGCAGGGCCCGGAAGACGAGCCGGTCGGCGTGGCGCTGGAGGTCCTGCGTTGGCATGGGCTGTTCGGCCGCTTCGGCGAGCCGGGCAACGACTGGTGGAAGGGGCTCGCCGCAGTCGACGTGCCGCTATTGGCGGTCGCCGGGGCTGGGGACCGGCAGGACCCGTCCTGGGCCTGTCGCAAGTTGTTCGAGCAGTTCGCCTCGTCCGAGCGCGAATACCTGTTGCTCGGACGCGAGGCTGGCTACGCCGAGGACTACGGGCATATCGAGATGCTGATCGGCAAGGCGGCCCAGCTAGAGGTCTGGCCCTTGGTGGAGCGCTGGCTGCGCCAGCGATCGCCGGCGGGCGACGAATCCGCGTGGAGTGAGGCGCTAGACGTATCGGAAGCCGGAATCAGCGGCTAACATGTGACGCAAATGGCGGCTCCGGTCACGCCGGCGCCGCCGGGGCGGGCGGCCGATGATCCTCCGGAGCTGCCCGAGCCGATCCCTTCACCCACAGGAGCTTCCCATGCATTACGTCACTCCCGATCTGTGCGATGCCTATCCTGAGCTGGTCCAGGTCGTCGAACCCATGTTCAGCAACTTCGGCGGCCGCGACTCCTTCGGCGGCGAGATCGTCACCATCAAGTGCTTCGAAGACAATTCGCTGGTCAAGGAGCAGGTCGACAAGGACGGCAAGGGCAAGGTCCTGGTCGTCGATGGCGGTGGTTCGCTGCGCCGCGCCCTGCTGGGCGACATGCTGGCCGAGAAAGCGGCGAAGAACGGCTGGGAAGGGATCGTCGTATATGGCTGCATCCGTGACGTCGACGTGATCGCCCAGACCGACCTCGGCGTCCAGGCCCTGGCCAGTCATCCGCTGAAGACCGACAAGCGCGGCATCGGCGATCTGAACGTCGCCGTGACCTTCGGCGGCGTCACCTTCCGCCCCGGCGAGTTCGTGTATGCCGATAACAACGGCATCATCGTTTCTCCGCAGGCCTTGAAGATGCCCGAATAGGGCTTTTTAACAGCCGTTCCGGCCCCGGTGACGCAGGCAGCGTCCCGGGGCTTTTTGCTGGAATGAACCCGAGGCGCGCATATGGGTCTCAGGACTGGCTTTAAGGTTATGCCGCAAGTCCATGAATTGACTGGTACCGGACTTGTGTTTTTACTGTCGAAATGGTCGTTTTACCAAGGGAAGCGCAATGCAAGCGTACGAGTCGGGTGACGAGCGCGGCTTGATCTATGGCTACGTCCTCAACGGGCGCGGCGGCGGACGCCGTGTCGGACGCAACCAGATAGCGGTGCTCGACCTGCTGCCGGAGGAGAGCCTTTGGCTGCACTGGGACCGCGGCGTACCGGAAGCGCAGGCCTGGCTGCGGGATTCCGCGGGGCTCAGCGAGTTCGCCTGCGATCTGCTGCTGGAGGAGGCGACTCGCCCCCGTTTGCTCGATCTCGGGGCCGAAAGCCTGCTGGTGTTCCTCCGTGGAGTGAACCTGAATCCGGGCGCGGAGCCGGAAGACATGGTTTCGCTGCGGGTATTCGCCGACGCGCGCCGGGTGATCTCGCTGCGCCTGCGGCCGCTGAAGGCGGTGGCCGATCTGCTCGAGGACCTGGAGGCGGGGAAAGGGCCGAAGACGGCATCCGAGGTCGTGTACTACCTCGCGCACTACCTGACCGATCGCGTCGACACGCTGATCAGCGGGATAGCCGACCAGCTCGATGCTGTCGAGGAACTGGTCGAGGCGGACGAGCGCGCCAGTCCCGACCAGCACCAGTTGCGTACCCTGCGCCGCCGGTCGGCGGGGTTGCGGCGCTACCTGGCGCCGCAGCGGGATATCTACTCGCAACTGGCGCGCTACAAGCTGTCCTGGTTCGTCGAGGACGACGCCGATTACTGGAACGAGCTGAACAACCGGCTGACGCGGAATCTCGAAGAGCTCGAGTTGATACGGGAGCGCATCAGCGTCCTGCAGGAAGCCGAGTCGCGGCGAATCACCGAACGGATGAACCGCACCATGTATCTCCTTGGTATAATCACCGGCTTTTTCCTGCCGATGAGCTTCGTCACCGGCCTGCTGGGAATCAATGTCGGCGGCATTCCGGGGGCGGATGCACCGCATGGGTTCTGGCTGGCCTGCCTGCTGATCGGCGGGGTCGCCACCTTCCAGTGGTGGGTATTTCGTCGGCTGCGCTGGCTCTGACGTGACCTGGGGTGAGGAGAGGGCGTCACTCCCTCGTACAGACATGAGGTGTGCATGCACGATCCGTTCGAAGAGTCCCTGCGGGACCTGCTCAAGGCTTCGGCTCCCCAGCCGGACGACGACGCGCGTCTGGGACGGGTGCTGAAGACCGCCAATCGCCAGGTTGGCGCCGGTGACCTGTTCAGCCTCATGGGGCACTGGCTGCAGGCGCTGATGATCGGCATCAACAACGGTTCGCCGCATCTGGCGCCGGTTTCCCGTATTTCCGCGAAAAACGCATCTTCTGCTGACAAGGCTGAGTGAACATGCAATTCGATATCTGGACCCAGAGCTTGCTGACCGCGATGAACACCCTGTGGGGCAAGCTGGCAGGCTTCATTCCCAACCTGCTCGGCGCCCTGGTGGTCGTTCTGCTCGGCTTCGTCATCGCCAAGCTGCTCGATGCGCTGCTTTCCAAGCTGCTGGCCAAGCTGGGCCTGGACCGGCTGATGGGTGGCACCGGCCTGACCAAGCTGCTGGCCCGGGTCGGCATCCAGGTTCCGGTCTCGACGCTGGTCGGCAAGATCGTCTACTGGTTCGTGCTGCTCGTCTTCCTCGTATCCGCCGCCGAGTCGCTCGGCCTGCAGCGGGTATCCGCCACGCTGGACGTCCTCGCCCTGTACCTGCCCAAGGTGTTCGGCGCGGCCCTGGTGCTGATCGTCGGCGTGCTCCTGGCGCAACTGGTGAACAGCGTCGTGCGCGGCGCGGCGGACGGCGTTGGCCTCGAATACGCGAACGGCCTGGGGCGGATCGCCCAGTGGCTGGTCATCATCATCAGCATCTCGGTGGCGGTGGGGCAGCTCGAGGTCAAGACCGACCTGCTCAACTACATCATCGCCATCGTCCTGATCACCGTCGGCCTGGCCGCTGCGCTGGCCCTGGGCCTGGGCAGCCGCGAGGTCGCCGGGCAGATCATTGCAGGAATCTACGTCCGCGAGCTGTATCAGGTCGGACAACAGGTGAAAGTGGGTGACGTTGAAGGCACTATTGAAGAGATAGGTACGGTCAAGACCATCCTGCTGACGGAAGAGGGAGAGCTTGTGTCGCTGGCCAACCGTCTACTGCTCGATCAGCGAGTTACCAGCCGCTGATCCGGGAGAGATAATGGACGTGGCTGCTCTGCAGGGCGGCCCGGCTTACGATATGACTGGCCTGATCTCACTTGAATAAGCCTCACCCCCTGTCACAGCGGTATGACCCACGCCAGCTTTCCGATGAAGAGCTGGTCGAGCGTGCGCACTCGGAGCTGTTCCACGTGACGCGCGCCTATGAAGAATTGATGCGGCGTTACCAGCGCACGCTGTTCAACGTCTGTGCCCGCTACCTGGGCAACGACCGCGACGCGGACGACGTGTGCCAGGAGGTGATGCTGAAAGTTTTGTACGGGTTGAAGAACTTTGAGGGCAAGTCGAAGTTCAAAACATGGCTATATAGCATCACGTACAACGAGTGCATCACGCAGTACCGCAAGGAGCGCCGCAAGCGCCGATTGATGGATGCGCTCAGCCTCGACCCGCTGGAGGAGGCTTCCGAGGAGAAGTCGCCGAAGGTTGAGGAGCGGGGCGGATTGGATCGTTGGCTCGTCCATGTCAATCCGATAGATCGGGAGATTCTGGTTCTTCGCTTCGTAGCGGAACTGGAGTTTCAGGAGATAGCGGATATCATGCACATGGGTCTGAGTGCGACGAAAATGCGCTACAAGCGGGCACTGGACCGCCTGCGCGAAAAGTTTTCAGATGCGACCGAAACATAGTTGGGTAAATATTGTCTCTCTATGCGGGAAGTTCTGATAAACTTGCCACCCAAGTTGTGCGGCTGATTGTTGGACAACTAACTGACCATCAAGATGGGGATTTAACGGATGAAACTGAAGAACACCTTAGGCGTTGTCATCGGCTCGCTGGTTGCCGCTTCGGCAATGAACGCCTTTGCCCAGGGCCAGAACTCGGTAGAGATCGAAGCCTTCGGCAAGCGCTACTTCACCGACAGCGTTCGCAACATGAAGAACGCGGACCTGTACGGCGGCTCGATCGGTTACTTCCTGACCGACGACGTCGAGCTGGCGCTGTCCTACGGTGAGTACCATGACGTTCGTGGCACCTACGAAACCGGCAACAAGAAGGTCCACGGCAACCTGACCTCTCTGGACGCCATCTACCACTTCGGTACCCCGGGCGTAGGTCTGCGTCCGTACGTGTCGGCTGGTCTGGCTCACCAGAACATCACCAACATCAACAGCGACAGCCAAGGCCGTCAGCAGATGACCATGGCCAACATCGGCGCTGGTCTGAAGTACTACTTCACTGAGAACTTCTTCGCCAAGGCCAGCCTCGACGGCCAGTACGGTCTGGAGAAGCGTGACAACGGTCACCAGGGCGAGTGGATGGCTGGCCTGGGCGTCGGCTTCAACTTCGGTGGTTCGAAAGCCGCTCCGGCTCCGGAACCGGTTGCCGACGTTTGCTCCGACTCCGACAACGACGGCGTTTGCGACAACGTCGACAAGTGCCCGGATACCCCGGCCAACGTCACCGTTGACGCCAACGGCTGCCCGGCTGTCGCCGAAGTCGTACGCGTACAGCTGGACGTGAAGTTCGACTTCGACAAGTCCAAGGTCAAAGAGAATAGCTACGCTGACATCAAGAACCTGGCTGACTTCATGAAGCAGTACCCGTCCACTTCCACCACCGTTGAAGGTCACACCGACTCCGTCGGCACCGACGCTTACAACCAGAAGCTGTCCGAGCGTCGTGCCAACGCCGTTCGTGACGTACTGGTCAACGAGTACGGTGTAGAAGGTGGTCGCGTGAACGCTGTTGGTTACGGCGAGTCCCGCCCGGTTGCCGACAACGCCACCGCTGAAGGCCGCGCTATCAACCGTCGCGTTGAAGCCGAAGTAGAAGCTGAAGCCAAGTAATCGGCTGAGCCTCTAAGGAAAAACCCGGCTCAGGCCGGGTTTTTCTTTGCCTGGAAAAAGACCGCTCGTCAGGCGCTCAGGGAAATCGGTTGCGACACGATGTCGCGGGTTACTTCGCCGATCACCAGGATCGCCGGGCTTTTCAAGGCGAAACGTCCGGCGTCCCGCAGTAGCTCGCCGAGGTTGCTGCGGCATTCGCGCTGGTTGCCCAAGGTGGCGTTCTCGATCATCGCCAGCGGCGTATCCTCGGCCATGCCTCCAGCCAGCAGCCCGGCCTGGATCTCCGCGAGTCGGGCGACGCCCATGTAGACCACCAGCGTGGTACCGCTGCGTGCCAGGGCTTCCCAGGCCAGCGGGCTGTCGTCCTGGGTATGCGCGGTCACCAGGGTCACGCCGCGGCTGATGCCGCGGTAGGTCAGCGGTATGCCGCAGGCAGTGGCGCCAGCCAGCCCGGCGGTGATGCCGTTCACTATCTCGCTGTCTATCCCGTGCCGGGCCAGCCATTCGGCTTCTTCGCCGGCGCGGCCGAAGATGCATGGATCGCCGCCTTTCAGGCGCACCACGCTGCGTCCCTGGCGGGCATGCCGCAGCATCAGGCGCTGGATGAAGTCCTGCGGTGTGGAGCGGCAGCCGCCGCGTTTGCCGACCCGGACCAGCCGGGCGGACGGACAGTGCTCCAGTATGCTCGGGTTGACCAGATCGTCGACCATCACCACATCCGCGTCCTGCAGGGCGCGAACTGCCTTCAGGGTCAACAGTTCCGGATCGCCGGGACCCGCACCCACCAGCCAGACCTTACCGCTCATCGTCGTTCTCCTCAGGCATTCGCCGCCATGGGCCGGGGGGCCGCCAGCAGTCTCTTGATTTCCGGTACGCAGGAGCCGCAGCCGGTGCCGCAGCCGAACTCGCGCTTCAATCCGTCCAGGTCCAATCCGCGGGCGATGCCGCCGAGCACCGTTTGCTGGCTGACGTTCTGGCAACTGCACAGGGTCTTGCCGCCCGCACCCTGGCTGGGTCGTCCCGGTGCCGCGCCGAGTGGGGCGAGCAGCCAGCGGCGTAGCTCGCTATCGGCCCGGCCGGTAAGCCAGAGTTCTTTCAACCAGTCGCGGGCGAGGGTTTCGCCGGCGAGCCGGACGGCGACGATGCGCCCGTCTTCGAGGCGCACGCGCTTGCCGATGGCGCGCCGTGGGTCGTCGTAGGCGAGGATCGGCCCGTCGAGCAATTCGAGTTGGCGATCTATCCGCTCCAGCAGGTCTGCGCCAGGTGCCTCATGGTGTGCGGCGCTGACCAGCAGGGCGGGGCGCTCGCGTCCGGCGAGACTGAAGCTGGCGTGGTCGAAGACTTCGCACAGCGCACGGAGGGCCTCGAAACGCGCCTGGATATCGGTTTCCACCAGCGCGAACAGGCGCCAGGGCAGTTCGACGGATTCGACCTGAACCCCGGCGTGCTTGAGTTCGGGTTGTTTCGACAGGGGGTCGAACGCCGGCAGGGTCAGGACATTGCAGCCCAGGCCCTTGAGGAAGCGATCGCCCCAGTGCATCGGCAGGAAGGCCTGGCCGGGGCGCACCGAGTCGTCTGCACTCACTGGCAGGATCAGGGCGCCACGCCGGCTCTTCAGGCGCACGAGCTGCCCGTCCCGCAGTTGGCGGCGGCGCAGTTCCTCGGGATGCAGGTGCACCAGGGCCTCCTCTTCATGGCCGAACAGGCGTGCGCAGGTGCCGGTCCGGCTCATGCCGTGCCACTGGTCGCGCAAGCGTCCGGTATTGAGGGTCAGCGGGTAGCGCGCGTCACGTTTTTCCTGGGCGGCGCGGTAGGGTTCGGCGACCAGTTGCGCGCGTCCCGAGGCGGTAGGGAAGCGGCCGTCTGCATAGAGCCGTGCGGTGCCGTGCTCCGCGCCACTGGGAAATGGCCATTGCTGCGGCCCCAGGCGGTCGAGCAGTGCGTAGCTGAGGCCGGAAAGATCGAGGTCGCGGCCGGCGGTAAGCAGCTTGTATTCGTCGAACAGGCTGCGGCTGTCGGCAAAGGCGAACAGGCCGGGTTTAGCGGGTCGCAGGTGCCCTTCCAGGCGGCGCGCGAAGTCGCAGACGATGTTCCAGTCCTGGCGTGCTTCCCCGGGGGGCGGAACGGCCCGACGGACATGACTGACCCGCCGTTCCGAATTGGTCACGGAGCCTTCCTTTTCTCCCCAGGATGCGGCTGGAAGCAAAAGGTCGGCGTATTGGCAGGTTTCCGTGCCGGCGAAGGCTTCCTGGACCACCACGAAGGGACAGCGGGCAAGGGCCTCGTGGATCTTGCGCTGGTCCGGCAGCGATTGCGCGGGGTTGGTACAGGCGATCCAGAGCGCCTTGATCCGGCCGTCGTGGACCGCATCGAACAGCTCGATGGCGCTGAGACCGGGGGACGTGGGCAACTGTTCCACACCCCAGTAGTGCGCCACCTCGGCGCGATGGCCGGGATCGGCGGCTTCGCGGTGGCCGGGCAGCAGGGTGGCCAGGCTGCCGGTCTCGCGACCGCCCATGGCGTTCGGCTGGCCGGTGAGGGAAAACGGTCCGCATCCGGCGCGGCCGATCTTGCCGGTGGCCAGGTGCAGGTTGATCAGTGCGCTGTTCTTGGCGCTGCCGGCGCTGGACTGGTTGAGCCCCATGCACCAGAGCGAAAGGAAGCGCGGCGAACGGCCGATCCATTCAGCGCAGCGCTGCAGGTCGGCGCGGTCGATGCCGCAGATGTCGGCGACGGCGGCCGGGGTGTAGTCGCGCACCAGTTCCTTCAGGTCGGCGAAACCCTCGGTATGCTCGGCGATGAACGAACGGTCGATCCAGTCCTCCCAGAGCAGGATATGCAGGATGCCGTGGAACAGTGCGACGTCGGTACCGGGCAGCAGCGCCAGGTGCAGGTCGGCCAGCTCGCAGGTGTCGGTGCGCCGCGGGTCGATCACCACGATGCGCATCTCCGGCCGAGCGGCCTTGGCGGCTTCCAGGCGACGGAACAGGACCGGGTGGGCGAAGGCCATGTTGCTGCCGGCGATCAGCACGCAATCGGCGCAGTCGAGGTCTTCGTAGCTGCACGGCGGTGCGTCGGCGCCCAGGCTGCGCTTGTAGCCGACCACCGCCGAGGACATGCACAGGCGCGAA
The DNA here is from genome assembly GCF_001836405.1 of Pseudomonas sp. HMSC057H01. Classification (NCBI taxonomy): domain Bacteria; kingdom Pseudomonadati; phylum Pseudomonadota; class Gammaproteobacteria; order Pseudomonadales; family Pseudomonadaceae; genus Pseudomonas; species Pseudomonas sp. HMSC057H01. The sequence continues at coordinate 122,702 of NZ_KV828460.1, forward strand.
TTGCTGTCGATGTTGTTGGTGCCGACCAGGGCCCGCGCCAGCTTGTTGAAGGCGTAGTAGTCCTCGGTCAGCAACTGGCCGGAGATATAGAAGGCCACGCTGTCCGGCCCGTGTTCGCGAATGGTCTCGGCGAAACGCCCGGCGGCATGTTCCAGGGCACTCTCCCAGTCGCTGCGAGCCCGCGCCAGTTGCTTGCCGAGGCGCAGTTGGGGGTACAGCGCGCGGGCCTGGAGGTCGCCGGTCAGGTGCAGGCTGGCGCCTTTGCTGCAGAGTCTGCCGAAGTTGGCCGGGTGCCGCGGATCGCCTTGCACGCCGAGGATGCGTTCGCCGTCGTGTTCGATCAGGACGCCACAACCCACGCCGCAGTAGCAGCAGGTCGAAGCGGTGGTGCGCAGCGGGGAATCTGTCGACATGCTCGGCTCCTGTTATCGGCGAGAGATCAGGCGCACAGCGCCACGCTGTCCAGGCCGAGCAGCACCCGTCCGTTCTCCACCCGCACCGGGTGGCGATGGGCGCAGCCCTGGTCCGGGGCCACGGCTTCGCCGCTCTCCAGTTCGATCTGCCAGTTGTGCAACGGACAGGCCACTCGCTTGCCGTAGATCAGGCCCTGGGACAGCGGGCCGCCCTTGTGCGGGCAGCGGTCATCGAGGGCGAAGACCTGGTCGTCGGAGGCGCGGAAGATGGCGATGTCGCCTTTCGGGCCGGCGACCACGCGCGAGCCCAGCGGGTTGATTTCATCGAGGGCGCAGATATCCAGCCAGTTCATCGGTTCACTCCGGTAGGGGGAGGGCCGCCGTGGGACGGCCCGGACAAGGGATTCAGACGTTTTCCAGTTGCTTGAGCGGAATCCGTTCGAACTCCTTCTTCAATTGCGGCTGTTCGATGCGCTGCTTCCATGGGTCCTGCTCGAAGGACAGGGCGAATTGCAGGCGGTCGTTGAGCGCCTTGCGGTTTTCCGCGTCCTCGACCACCGCCTTGCGGATGTGCTCCATGCCGACCCGCTGCAGGTAATGCACCGTGCGCTCCAGGTAGAAGGCTTCCTCGCGGTAGAGCTGGAGGAAGGCGCCGTTGTATTCGCGCACTTCTTCGGCGGTCTTGAGCTTGACGAAGAACTCCGCGACCTCGGTCTTGATCCCGCCGTTGCCGCCGATGTACATCTCCCAGCCGGAGTCCACGCCGATGATGCCGACGTCCTTGATCCCGGCCTCGGCGCAGTTGCGCGGGCAGCCGGAGACCGCCAGCTTGACCTTGTGCGGCGACCACATGTTGAACAGGTCGTGTTCCAGATCGATGCCCAGCTGCGTCGAGTTTTGCGTGCCGAAGCGGCAGAACTCGCTGCCGACGCAGGTCTTCACGGTGCGGATGGATTTGCCGTAGGCATGTCCGGAGGGCATGTCGAGGTCTTTCCAGATGGCCGGCAGGTCGTCCTTCTTCACCCCCAGCAGGTCGATGCGCTGGCCACCGGTGACCTTGACCATCGGCACCTGGTACTTGTCGGCGACGTCGGCGATGCGCCGCAACTCGGCGGCGTTGGTCACGCCGCCCCACATCCGCGGTACCACCGAGTAGGTGCCGTCCTTCTGGATGTTGGCGTGGGCGCGTTCGTTGATCAGGCGCGACTGCGGATCGTCCTTGGCTTCTCCCGGCCAGGTCGAGATCAGGTAATAGTTCAGGGCCGGGCGGCAGGTGGCACAGCCGTTCGGGGTCTTCCAGTCCATGAAGCGCATGACGGCGTCGAGACTGGTCAGCCGGTGTTCGCGAATGGCCTTGCGGATCTGCCCGTGGTTGAGGTCGCTGCAGCCGCAGATGGCCTTCTCGCTCTTCGGCTTGACGTCGGCGGCGCCGCCGACGGTGCTGATCAGGATCTGTTCCACCAATCCCGCGCAGGAGCCGCAGGAGCTGGCGGCCTTGGTGTGTTTCTTGACTTCGTCGACGCTGAACAGGCCGTGTTCTTGTATCGCCTTGACGATGGTGCCCTTGCAGACGCCGTTGCAGCCGCATACTTCGGCCGTGTCGGGCATGCTCGCGGCGCTGTTCTGGCCCTGGTGGCCGACATCGCCGAGGGCGTTCTCGCCGAACATCAGGTGGTCGCGGATCTGCGCGACGTTGTGGTTCTCGCGGATCTGCCGGAAGTACCAGCCGCCGTCGGCGGTGTCGCCGTAGAGACAGGCGCCGACCAGTACATCGTCCTTGATCACCAGTTTCTTGTAGACGCCGCCGATGGGGTCGGAAAGGGTGATGGTCTCGCTGCCTTCGCCGCCGATGAAGTCGCCGGCGGAGAACAGGTCGATACCGGTCACCTTGAGCTTGGTCGAGGTCACCGAGCCCTGGTAGCGGGCGTAGCCGAGATGAGCCAGGTGGTTGGCGCAGACCTTGGCCTGCTCGAACAGCGGCGCAACCAGGCCGTAGGCGATGCCACGGTGGTTGGCGCATTCGCCGACCGCATAGATGCGTGGGTCGTAGGTCTGCAGGGTGTCGTTGACCAGGATGCCGCGGTTGCAGGGGATGCCTGCGCTTTCGGCCAGCTCGGTGTTGGGGCGGATACCGGCGGCCATTACCACCAGGTCGGCGGGAATCACGTCGCCGTCGTTGAACTGCACGGCACAGACCCGGCCGCTGCCGTTGTCCATCAGTTCCTGGGTCTGGGTGTTCAGGCGGAAGCGGATGCCGCGGGCTTCCAGCGCGCCTTGCAGGAGTTTGCCGGCGGTGCGGTCCAGTTGGCGTTCAAGCAGCCAGTCGGAGAGGTGCACGACGGTCACGTCCATGCCGCGTTGCTTGAGGCCGTTGGCCGCCTCCAGGCCGAGCAGGCCGCCGCCGATCACCACCGCGTGGCTGTGGGTCCGGGCGCAGTCGATCATGGCCTGGGTGTCGGCGATGTCGCGGTAGCCGATCACGCCCTGCAGCCGATTGCCGGGTATCGGCAGGATGAAGGGGACCGAGCCGGTGGCCAGCAGCAGGCGGTCGTACTCGGCCTCGCTGCCGTCCGCGGCGACCACCCTGCGGCGGACCCGGTCGATCTGCACCACCTTGCGGTCGAGGAGGAGCTTGATGCCGTTTTCCGCATACCAGTTGAGGTCGTTGAGGACGATTTCCTCGAAGGTCTGCTCGCCGGCCAGTACCGGGGACAGCAGGATGCGGTTGTAGTTGGGATGGGGCTCGGCGCCGAACACCGTGATGTCGTAGAAGTCCGAGTTGAGCTTGAGCAGTTCTTCCAGGGTACGGACCCCGGCCATGCCGTTGCCGACCATTACCAGCTTGATCTTCTTCATGCGGAGTAGCTCCTGCATAAGGTTGGCGCAAACAAAAAAGGCGTCCCGCTGTTGCCAGCAGGACGCCTTTGTCCAGGTCCCGTTCGGTCGGGAAACGCCGCCTCGTCGTTGAGGCAGGCGCTTTGTTGTCGATTGTCGGGAGAACCCAAGCAGGCGCCGTGCCAACTTGCGCTATTGCCTATCTCCATGGCCTTGCAGGGATAACGCGGGGGCTCCCCGCGGTCTTTCTGCTCCGTGCCGGGGCGTATCGCACCGGGCTGGTGCCACTCAGCCCTTCAGCCAGACCAGGAGTAGCGCCAGGTTGGCGGCCAGGGACAGCAGGGCGATGGCGCGCCAGGTCTGCAGCGGTTCGCGCTCCAGCAATGGGCGGGGTGCCGCGGCCGGCAACGCTTCTCCCTGTTGCAGCGAGAGCAGCCATTCCTCGGCGGTCTCGAAGCGCTGTGCGGGGTCGCAGGCGACGGCGCGCAGCAGCAGGTCGTCGATCCAGGCCGGCAGGTCGGGGCGATAGCGGCTGGGCGGGACGGGGCGACCGAAGCGCGGGTGCTGGAAGGCTTCGATCTCGCCATAGGGATAGCGCCCGGTCAGCGCCTGGTAGAGGCAGACGCCGGTGGCGTAGAGATCCTGGCGCACCGAGGGCGAGGTGCCGGAGAAGCACTCCGGCGCCAGGTAGCTGGGCGTACCCGGTAGCAGATGGGGGTCTTCGTGCGACAATCCCGGACACCAGGCCAGGCCGAAATCCAGCAGGCGCAGCTCGCCGTCGCGGCCGAGGTGGAGATTTTCCGGCTTGAGGTCGCGGTGCAGCAGGTTGCGTCGATGCAACTGGCCAAGCCCGCGCAGCAGCTGGTTGGCCAGCCCCAGCCACTCCGGCAGCGACAGCGGGCCATGGTTGCGCAAGCGCTCGGCGAGAGTCTCTCCGGGGTGCTCGCGCATCAGGTAATACAGATGCTGGCGTTGCGCCAATCCGTGCAGCTCGGGGAAATGCCGGCCCTGGACGCGGCGCAGGAACCATTCCTCGAGCAGCAGGGCCTGGGTTGCCAGCGGATCGTCGGCACGTGCGGCGGGAAGGGTCTTCAGCAGCCAGGGTTGGCCCTGGCCATCCTCGACCCGGTAGAGCAGGGACTGGCGGGATTCGCCGAGCAACTGCCGGACCCGCCAGCCTTCGAAGAGCTGGTCGGGCTTCAGCGGTGGCGGCAGTGGCCAGTGGCCCAGTTGCGCGAGGGCGTCGCCGAGGCTGCCTGCGGGCACGGCTTCCACGCGCACCAGCAGGGCGCTGGCGTTGTCCTGGCTGCCTGCCAGGTGGGCGGCGCGAACCAGAGCCTCGGCGCTGCGCTGCGGCTCTTCGGCGTTGCGCAGGATGCTGCGGATGCCGCTGTCGCCCAGCGTCGCCCAGACGCCGTCGCTGACCAGTAGCCACTGGCTGCCGGGCTCCAGATCGCCTTCCAGATAGTCGACCACCAGATGCTGGTCCAGTCCCAGGGCGCGGGTCAGCACGTGTTGCATGTGCGGCTGTTCCCAGACGTGGTCGCTGGTCTGCCGGAGCAACTCGCCGTCGCGCCACAGGTAGGCCCGGCAATCGCCGACATGGGCCAGGGTGTAGCGGGTGCCGCGCAGCACCAGGGCGGTGAGGGTGGTGAGCAGCGGCTGGCCGCCGCCATTGGCCTGTAGCCAGCGGTTCTGCGCCAGCAGCAGGCGGTCCAGGGACTGCACGATGGCCCAGGTTTCCGGAGTCGCATAGTAATCCAGGGCCAGCGCTTGCAGGCTGCTGCGCGCCGCCAGGCCGCCATCGGCGCACTGGCTGACACCGTCGGCGATGGCCAGCAGGTGTCCCTTGCTGGCGGCCAGGGCCGGCGCCGGGGTGACTACCCGCAGCGCGTCCTGGTTTTCCGTGCGAGGCCCGCAGGCGCTGGCCTCGCCGATGCTCAGTCGCAGCCCCACGCTCAGACCCGCGCGGCGGTGACCGCGGCCGAGCCCCAGGTGGTGCGCCAGCGCCGCTTCACCCCGTGGAGGCCGAACCAGGCCAGCACGCCGAGACTGGCGAACAGCCACAGGCCGAGCTGGTAGTCGCCGGTGCTTTGCTTGATCGCGCCGAGGCCGGCAGTCAGGCAGAAGCCGCCGATGCCGCCGGCCATGCCGATCAGCCCGGTCATCACGCCGATTTCCTTGTGGAAGCGCTGCGGTACCAACTGGAACACCGCGCCATTGCCGGCACCGAGACTGAGCATGGCGACCACGAACAGGCCGAGGGCGGCCATCGCGCTGGGCAAGTGGAAACCGACCGCGGCGATGCAGATGGCGGCCAGGGTGTACACCATCAGCAGGCTGCGGATGCCGCCGATGCGATCGGCGAGGGCGCCACCGAGCGGGCGCATCAGGCTGCCGGCGAAGACGCAGGCGGCGGTGTAGTAGCCGGCGGTCACCGGGTTCAGGCCGTACTGGTCGTGGAAATAGCCGGGCAGGGTGCTGGCCAGGCCGAGGAAGCCGCCGAAGGTGACGCTGTAGAAGAACATGAACCACCAGCTGTCGCGGTCGCCGAGGGCTTTCAGGTAATCGCCCATGGCCTTGGGCGCCGGCCGCTGCGGGGCGTTGCGCGCGACCATGGCGAACACCAGGAGGGTCAGGACGAGCGGCAGCAGGGCGAAGCCGAACACGTTGTTCCAGCCGAACGCGGCGGCCAGGCCGGGGGCGAAGAGGGCGGCGAGCACGGTGCCGGAGTTGCCCGCGCCGGCGATGCCCATGGCCTTGCCCTGGTGTTGCGGCGGGTACCATTGCGATGCGAGCGGCAGGGCCACGGCGAAGGATGCCCCGGCGAAGCCGAGGAACAACCCCAGCAGCAGTGCCTGCGCATAGCTGTTCACGCCCAGCAGCCAGGCGGCCGCCAGGGCGGCGATGACGATGACCTGGGCGAGGATGCCGGCGCTCTTCGGCGACCAGCGATCGGCCAGCAGGCCGAGCAGGAAGCGCAGTACGGCGCCGGCGAGGATCGGCGTGGCGACCATCATCGCGCGCTGTTGGGTGCTCAGTTGCAGGTCGCCGGCAATCTGCACCCCCAGCGGGCCGAGCACGTACCAGACCATGAAGCTCAGGTCGAAATAGAGAAACGCCGCGAACAGGGTCGGCGCATGGCCGGCCTTCCAGAAGCTGTTGTTCATCGAACACCTCGTATCCAGCGGAATCGGGGCGGAACGGCCGCCCGGCGGAAGTTGCATCGCTACAAGGTGAGCGTCCGACAGCGGACCACCCACCCGCCCCGACGCTGGGGCGAAACGACGAAGACGCCACGGGCCTCTGCCGGGAAGGAGAGGCCGCGCGACGTCTTTGTCGGGGATGGGTAACCGCCGTTGGCTACCGTCAGGCAGGACGTAGCAAGCTCTTTGCCAAGTTGTCGAAAGCGCGGCGTAGAGCGGTTGCAGGGACAACCATGGCGTCGGCGTGCACGCCGCGGTGGCAGGCGTCGGGGGCTTGCACAGGGCTGGGGCGGCGCGTCCGTGCGCCGTCGGCGGTTCAGCGATGGGCGGTGTTCAGGTGGTAGATGGTCACGCGGCTGCCTTCGCCGCTGTCGCCGGCGTTGTCGTTCACGTAGGCGCCGGCCTTGAAATAGAGCAACTGGTCGTTCCAGGCGCTGCCGAGGGTCTGGTAGTAAGCGTCCTCTTCGCCGTCCTGGCTGCGTGCGCGCACCGCCAACTCGCCGCTGGAGGTGACGCGCAGGCTGTAGTTGAAACGCTCGCCCAGGCGTACCTGCTCGAGGATCGACACGTTGCGGCTATAGGAATCGTCCGGGTGGTTGCGTACCAGCGCCTCGACCCGGCCGAGGCCTTCCTCGGGCTTGTAGTAGTACTGCAGCTTCACCAGAGGTTCGCCGTCGTCGGTCTGTGGCGACTTGCTGTGGATCTGGCCGATGATCACCTTGTTCTTCGAGGGGACCTTCTCGACGCTCATGGTCACCCGCAATTCGTTGTCGGCCTGCCAGTAGTACCAGTTGTCGAGGCTGCCGTCGGCCTGGGTTTCGCGCAGTTCGGTGCGAGGATAGGTGCTGTCCTCGGTGTGCGAGCCGTCGATGGGCACCCAGAAGACCAGGCCGCCATCGTTGCCTTGCTGGAAGTACCGGCTCTGGTAGCCGTTGTTGAGTTGCTGGGTGGTGATCACCTGCGGGGTGGGTTCGGTGGGAATGGTAAGGTTCCAGGTGCTGAGATCGATCATGCTGAGCATCTCCTGACCGCTGAGTCGGCGGTGCGGTTCGGGCGGACGCCTGCGGCTCCTAGCCCTGGGCGTCCACTGCGGGCCTCCCTGGTCATGCTAGTCGAGGGTGGCGAGGGGGTAGCTCCCAGAACGGATAGGGCCGTTCCGGGCGCACGAGCATAGCCGCGCCGCTCTGCGCCGGGGGCCAGCAGGGTGGCTGGCGATATGATCGCCAGCTGCCCAGCCGGATTCAGCCGCCGAGCATGTCGTGCATGGCGATGATCTGCTCGGCGACCTGGATCAGCTTCTGCTGGCGGCTCATGGCCTGGCGTCGCATCAGCGTGTAGGCTTCCTCCTCGCCGCAATGCTTCATCTTCATCAGCAGGCCCTTGGCCAGCTCGATGCGCTTGCGCTCGGCCAGCTGCGCCTCGCGCGCCTGCAGTTGAGCGCGCAGCGCCTGGTCGCTCTCGAAGCGCGCCATGGCCACGTCGAGGATCGGTTGCAGGCGGCTGGCCTGGATGCCTTCGACGATGTAGGCGCTGACCCCGGACTGGATGGCGCGGCGCATCACTCCCGGATCGTGCTCGTCGGTGAACATCACGATCGGGCGCGGCTGGTCGCGGCTGACCAGGCAGACCTGCTCCATCACGTCGCGGCCGGGAGACTCCGTGTCGATCAGGATCACGTCGGGACGCAGCGCTTCGACGCGCGCCGGCAGGTCGATGGTCAGCCCCGACTCGTCCACCACTTCGAAACCGCTCTCGAGCAGGGCGGCCCTGAGGCGTCCGACTTTCTTCGGCGTGTCGTCGATCAGCAGGATACGCAGCATGGCGGGCGCACCAGGGTCAGAGGTCGATGCCCTGGCCGGTTTCGGCCAGGGCGTGGATCGGGAAGCTGCGGGCGTAGCCGGCGGGGTCGCTGCCGTCCCAGGTGCGCCCGTCGATCAGCGTCGAGCGGCGCATGTCGGCGCCGTCCAGGCGCAGGCCAAGGGCCGTCGCGGCATCGCGGTACAGCGCGGTCTGCTGGACCCTGCGGGCGATGCCCAGGTAGTCCGGGTCTTCGCGCAGCAGGCCCCAGCGGCGGAACTGGGTCATGAACCACATGCCATCCGAGAGCCAGGGCCGGTTGACTTCGCCGTCGGCGTAGAAACGCAGCGGATGCGGGTCCTGCCAGGCGTTGCCGAGGCCGTCCTGGTAGCGGCCGAAGAAGCGCGGCTGGATCGCGCCGAGCGGAGCGTCGACATAGTCGCGGCCGCTGATCAGTTGCGCGGTGCCCAGGCGGTTCTCGGCGTTCTGTTCGATGAAGCGGCTGGCGTCGAGGACCGCCATGACCAGCGCGCGGGCGGTGTTCGGGTAGGCGTCGACGAAGGCGCGGGTAGTGCCGAGGACCTTTTCCGGGTGGTCCGGCCAGATCGCCTGGCTGGTGGCGATGGTGAAGCCCTGGCCCTGGTCCACGGCCAGGGCGCCCCAGGGACCGCCGGCGCAGAACCCGTCGATGCGCCCGGCCTGGAGATGGCCGACCATCTGCGCCGGTGGAACCACCACGCTGTGCACGTCGTGCAGCGGATGCAGACCGATGCTCGCCAGCCAGTAGTTCAGCCAGAGCGCGTGGGTACCGGTGGGAAAGGTCTGCGCCAGGGTCAGGCGTGCACCATTCTGGCGCCGATGCCGGAGCAGTGCCTCCGCACTGGTCACGCCAGCCTGCTTCAGCGGTTCGGAAAGATTGATCGCCTGGCCGTTCTGGCACAGTCCCATGAGCACCGCCATCTCGCTTGCCGCGCTGCCGCCGAGGCCGAGCTGGACGCCGTAGACCAGCCCGTACAGGCACTGCGCGGCATCCAGCTCGCCGCTGAGCAGCTTGTCGCGCAAGGTGGCCCAGGACGGTTGGCGCCTGAGATTGAGCGTGAGGCCGTAGGGCTGGGCGAAGCCCTGGGTGGCGGCCACGATCAGCGAGGCCGAATCGGTCAGCGCCATGAAACCGATGTCCAGGGCGCTCTTTTCCGGTGCGTCGGAACCGCCGGCCCAGGCCTGGCTGCGTATCGCTCTGTCTGTCATCACCACCTCGAGTGCGGGAGGGCGGCGCGGGCCGTCCCGTTTTCCAGTGCGCAGGCGCCGTCGTCGGCGCGCTTTTCCATAGCTGCCACAGCAAGCGCTATGCCAGGCGGCGCGGGGGTTTTCGCCGGGCAAGAAAAAGCCCCGCACGGGGCGGGGCTTGTTCGACGCGTCGCTGGATCAGGCCTGAACGACCGGGATCTTGGCGTTCGCAGCCGCTTCGCGGAACTCGGCGATCTGGTCGAAGCTCAGGTAGCGGTAGACGTCGGCAGCCATGCTGTCGATGTCCTTCGCGTAGGCCATGTACTCCTCCACGGTCGGCAGTTTGCCGAGGATCGAGGAGACCGCCGCCAGTTCGGCCGATGCCAGGAACACATCGGTGGCATCGCCCAGACGGTTCGGGAAGTTACGGGTCGAGGTGGAGACCACGGTGGAACCGGTCTGGACGCGAGCCTGGTTGCCCATGCACAGCGAGCAGCCCGGCATTTCCATGCGCGCGCCAGCCTTGCCGTAGATGCCGTAGTAGCCTTCCTCGGTCAACTGGTGGGCGTCCATCTTGGTCGGCGGAGCCAGCCACAGACGGGTCGGGATGCCGCCCTTGACCTTGTCCAGCAGCTTGCCGGCTGCGCGGAAGTGACCGATGTTGGTCATGCAGGAGCCGATGAACACTTCATCGATCTTGCGGCCCTGTACGCTCGACAGCAGACGCGCGTCGTCCGGATCGTTCGGCGCGCAGAGCACCGGCTCCTTGACGTCGGCCAGGTCGATCTCGATCACCGCGGCGTACTCGGCGTCCTTGTCGGCTTCCAGCAGCTCCGGCTTGGCCAGCCAGGCTTCCATCGCCTGGGCGCGACGCTCCAGGGTGCGCGGGTCGCCGTAGCCTTCGCCGATCATCCAGCGCAGCAGGGTGATGTTGGACTTCAGGTACTCGGCGATCGCCTGTTCCGGCAGCTTGATGGTGCAGCCGGCGGCGGAACGCTCGGCCGAGGCGTCGGACAGCTCGAAGGCCTGTTCCACGGTCAGGTCGTTGAGGCCTTCGATCTCGAGGATGCGGCCGGAGAAGATGTTCTTCTTGCCTTTCTTCTCGACGGTCAGCAGGCCCTGCTGGATCGCGTAGTAAGGGATCGCATGGACCAGGTCACGCAGGGTGATGCCCGGTTGCAGCTTGCCCTTGAAGCGCACCAGCACCGACTCCGGCATGTCCAGCGGCATCACGCCGGTGGCGGCGGCGAAGGCCACCAGGCCGGAGCCGGCCGGGAACGAGATGCCGATCGGGAAGCGGGTGTGCGAGTCGCCGCCGGTACCAACGGTATCGGGCAGCAGCATGCGGTTCAGCCAGCTGTGGATGATGCCGTCGCCCGGGCGCAGCGACACGCCGCCACGGGTCATGATGAAGTCGGGCAGGGTGTGGTGGGTCTTGACGTCGATCGGCTTCGGATAGGCCGCGGTGTGGCAGAAGGACTGCATCACCAGGTCGGCGGAGAAGCCGAGGCAGGCGAGGTCCTTCAGTTCGTCGCGGGTCATCGGGCCGGTGGTGTCCTGGGAACCGACGGTGGTCATCTTCGGTTCGCAGTAGGTGCCCGGGCGCACGCCCTGGCCTTCCGGCAGACCGCAGGCGCGGCCGACCATTTTCTGCGCCAGGGTGAAGCCCTTGCCGCTATCGGCCGGTGCTTCCGGCTTGCGGAACAGGTCGGAGGCGCCCAGGCCCAGCTCGGCGCGGGCCTTCTCGGTCAGGCCACGGCCGACGATCAGCGGGATACGGCCGCCGGCGCGGACTTCGTCGAGCAGGACCGGGGTCTTCAGCTCGAAGGTGGTGACCACTTCGCCGCTGTCGTGGCGAACGACCTTGCCTTCATAGGGGTATACGTCGATGACGTCGCCCATGGCCAGGTTGGTGCAGTCGAACTCGATCGGCAGGGCGCCGGCATCTTCCATGGTGTTGTAGAAGATCGGCGCGATCTTGGTGCCGAAGCAGAAGCCGCCGGCACGCTTGTTCGGCACGAACGGAATGTCGTCGCCGAAGAACCACAGCACCGAGTTGGTGGCGGATTTGCGCGAGGAACCGGTGCCGACCACGTCGCCGACGTAGGCGACCGGGAAGCCCTTGGCCTTGACCGCTTCGATCTGCTTCAGCGGACCGACCGAACCCGGCTGGACCGGCTCGATGCCGTCGCGAGCCATCTTCAGCATGGCCAGGGCGTGCAGCGGGATGTCCGGGCGCGACCAGGCGTCGGGGGCCGGGGAGAGGTCGTCGGTGTTGGTTTCGCCGGGGACCTTGAATACGGTGAGAGTCAGCTTTTCCGGGACTTCCGGCTTGGCCTTGAACCACTCGCCATCGGCCCAGGATTGCAGCACGGACTTGGCCGCGGCATTGCCCTTCTTGGCGCGCTCGGCGACGTCGTGGAAGGCGTCGAACATCAGCAGGGTGTGCTTCAGCTGTTCGGCGGCGGTGTTGGCCAGTTCGGCGTCGTCCAGCAGTTCGACCAGGGTGGCGATGTTGTAGCCGCCCTGCATGGTGCCCAGCAGCTCGGCGGCACGTTGCTTGTCGATAAGGGGGGAGGTGGCTTCGCCCTTGACGATGGCGGAAAGGAATCCGGCCTTGACGTAGGCGGCTTCGTCGACGCCCGGCGGTACGCGGTTGGTGATCAGGTCAAGGAGGAATTCTTCTTCGCCGGCCGGCGGGTTCTTCAGCAGCTCGACCAGGCCTGCGGTCTGTTCGGCGTTCAGCGGTTGGGGCACGACACCCTGGGCGGCACGCTCTTCTACGTGTTTGCGGTAGGCTTCAAGCACAGTATTTCCCTCATCAGTGGTCCCGGGGGACACGTATCCAGGAACCGACGCAGATCCGCTCGTCAGGCCCAGGTGGACGGTAATCCACCAACCTACGAGGGCATCGGCAGGTTCCAGACAGAAGCTGTTTTCAAAGTTTTACGCCGGCGGGCTGGGGTGGGGCTGGCGAGACGCTTGAGGGAGGCGCCGTCGCCAGCGTACCTGCCGGAAACTGTGCTCGTGACGCTTTGAAAACAGCTTCTAACGGACATTGGCGCCTAAAAAGGCGGACCAATGTTAATGGAAACTCGACGCAAAGTTAAGTCGGAAACCCTAGGAACCACAGGGTGAACTTGATTAGACAAAGGGCTAAGATGCCGCTTTGTTTTCGTTGTCCCGGCCATGTCTTCGCAAAGAATCAAAACCCCCTGCGTAGGGCTTTGCTCCACGGTATACGGCGACCTGGTATGCCGTGGCTGCAAGCGTTTCCACCATGAGGTGGTCAACTGGAACCTCTACGACGCCGAGGAAAAGCGGGCTGTCTGGAGTCGCCTTGAGCAGTTGCTGGCCCAGGTGATGGCCGCCAAGCTGGAAGTCTTCGACGCCGCGCGCCTGCGCCTGCAACTGGAGCAGCGGCAGATCCGCTTCGTCCCCGAGCAGTCTCCCTATTGCTGGGCCTACCAGTTGATCGCCCGCGGTTCCCGGCTGATCAACCAGATCGAAGCCTACGGCGTGGCACTGCTGCCGGAATTCCGCGACTGGAGCCTGCCGGACCTGCGCGATGCCATCGACCGGGAATTCTTCCTGCTGTCGGAAGCGCATTACCAGCGCTACATCGCGCCCTCGTTCCTGCAGGCGATCGACAGATAGGCGGTGTTTCCAGCGAAAAAGCCGCCCTTGGGCGGCTTTTTCGTCCGACCAGCGGTCACTCCTTGCTGGCCAGCTCCTCCAGGTGGGCGATGATGTCGTCCGGCTTCAACACCAGCACGTCGCTTTCCAGGGTATCCAGCACCACTTCCGCGGTATTGCCGATCAGCGCGCCGGACAACCCGGTGCGCGCCACGGTGCCGATCACGGTGACCACCGCGTCGAGCTTCTGCGCGGTGCGCGGGATCAGCACGTCGGCCGGACCTTCCTCGATGTGCAATTGTTCGTCGCTGAAACCGTACTCGGCCTGGAAGGTGCGGCAGGCCTCGCGATAGCGGGCCTCGATGGTTTCGCTGAGCTGGAAGGTCGGGTCGGCGGAGGAGAGCATCGGCGAGGGGTGGGCGCTGATCACGTGCAGCGTGGCCTTGGCCAGGCCGGCGATGTCGTAGGCATGGCTGATGATCCCGGCGTGCAGGGAGCGGTGCTCGCCGTCGTTGTTGCCGACGTCGACCGCGGCGATGATCTTTCCGCCCGTCCAGGGCCGGGCGGTCTTGGTCATCAGTACCGGGCAGGGCGCGAAGCGCAGCAGTTTCCAGTCGTCCGGGGTGAGGATGGCCTTTTTCAGCGGGTTGTCGGGAAAGTGCTGCTTGATGATCAGGCCGCAGCCTTCGGCCTGTTGCTCGGCGATGATGGTCTGGTGCAGGGAGTCCTTCCAGGCCTGGTTGGTCGAGACGCTGTAGCCTTCCTCACGCAGTTCCTGGGCCAGGTCGTTGAGGGCGGCGCTGTGGTCGCGGCGCTTCTCGCAGACCAGCAGGTGCAGGTGCGACTGGGTCACGCCGGCGATCAGTTGTGCCCGTTTCAGGGCGAGACCTTCCAGCTGGTCCGGTTCAATCACCACGAGGATGCTGCGAATGGCTTGCATGATCGTCTCCCTGAGTGCTTGTGGTTATCGCTGAAACAACTCTAGACGCAATCCAGCCGCTGCTCTTGATGCATATCAAACGGGTCGGCCTGCCCGACCACCGCAGCTTCCGTATAATGCTCCGCCTTTCCTGCCCCGACCAGCGTCGTGGCAGACCCTTTCCAGAATGAGTGACCTGCGCCATGTTGCCCGAGATCGACCAATTCCTCGCCTGTTCCACTCCCGCCGCCTGGGTTGAGGCGGCCCTGGAGCGCCAGGACGTCATGCTGCTGGACCACAAGGCCTGCGAGATGAAGGCCGCGGCGACGGCGATGCAACTGATCGGCAAGTACTCCGGCCGCCTGGACCTGGTGAACAAGATGAGCCGCCTGGCGCGCGAGGAGCTGCGCCACTTCGAGCAGGTGCTGGCGATCCTGAAGAAACGCGGCATCCCGGTGGTCAATGTCAGCGCCTCCCGCTACGCCTCGGCGCTGCGCGACCTGGTGCGCAAGCAGGAGCCGCAGCGGCTGACTGATACGCTGGTGGTCGGCGCCTTCATCGAGGCGCGTTCCTGCGAGCGCTTCGCCGCCCTGGTGCCGCACCTGGACGCGGAGCTGGCGAAATTCTACGGCGGTTTGCTGAAGTCCGAGTCGCGGCATTTCCAGGACTACCTGAAGCTGGCCTACCAGTACGGCGACGAGGCCGACGTGGAGCGGACGATCGAGGTGGTGCGGGCCAAGGAGGCCGAGCTGATCAGCAGTCCGGACAACGAATTCCGCTTCCACAGCGGCCACCCGGTGGACCTGGTGGCCTGAGCCGGAAACAAGAAAGCGCCCCGCGGGGCGCTTTTTTTGCTGCCTGAATCAGTCCTTGACCTTGAGGTCGAGGGCCAGGTCGCGGGCGGCCTTGGTCGCCAGAACGCCCATCAGCTGGCCGATCTCGTCCTGGCGGCTCGCCGCGCCGTTGGCGCCGGCGCCCATCATTACGCTGGGGACGGGGGCCTGGGCGGCGGCTTCGGCCCAGACCTTGTTGATCGCGATCAGCGCGTCGAGCTTCGGCTGCAACGCGCCGTCCGCCTTGATCACCGCTTCGCGGGCGTAGGCCTCGGCGTCGGCGGTGATCTTGGTGGCCTGGGCGGTCACCGTGGCCTTGTCGCGCAGCAGTTCGGCGGTCTGCTTCTCGATCTCGGCGCGCTGCTTCTCGCGCTCGGCGTTGATCACCGCCAATTGCTTGTCGGTTTCCGCCTGGGTGGTGCGTTCGATCTGGTCGCGCAGGGTTTCCTGGCGCTTGGCCTCGACTTCCTTCTCGCCGCGGGCGGTGACCAGCAGCTTTTCCTCTTCTTCCTTCAGGCGGTTCTGCCGCGCCACCGCCAGCTCGGCGAGCGCCTGCTGGACCTTGACCATGCGCTGCTTGTACTGCGGGTTGGGATCGACGTTGGTGATCCGCGCTTCCACCACCTCGACGCCGAACTTGCGGAACTGCTGTTGCTTGCGTACCGGGATGCCCTTGGCATCAGTGACCTTCTCGGTGACGAACTGGCTGGCGTTGTTGTCGCCGAACGCTCCCTGCTCAGTGCCGGCCTGGAGGATCGCGGTCTGGTGCGGAATGGCGCCGCGCGGCCCGCGGACTTCCTTGCGCTTGATCAGGTACAGGCCGTCGTTGAGCTGGTTCTCGAACTCGGCGGCGAATTCGCTGCGGGCTCCGGCGTAGTAGTCGTCGGCGCTCATCAGCGAAGCGGTGGCCTGGAGGGTTTCCTTGATCGCCGGCACCAGTGCGGTGCGGATGAAATTGTCCGGGTTGCGGTATTCCTGGGCCATCTTCAGGAACGGCTCGCCGCCGGGCAGGCGAAAGCGCGCGGAAGATTCGACCTTGGCGTCGACGTTGCCGAGGAACACGATCGGGAAAGCCTCGATGGTGGCGCCGAGGCCGTCGTTGTCCGGATTGGTGTCGTTATCGTCCATGACCAGCACGGACTGCACGCTGATGGCCTTCTTCCAGGTGGTGGCGCGACCGAACCACTTGGTCGCGTAGCCGACGTCATCGACGATCTTCTCGTCGCCGAAGATGGTCCTTACGTGGGTCATGAAGCCGGCTTCGTTATAGAAGAACACGCCGTTGAACAGGCCGAAGCCGAGGGCGAGCACGCCGAGGGGGGCGGCGACGAACTTGATCAGGTTTCCCTTCGAGATGATCACGATCATTCCTTGATGCGGGGTGGGGAGCGCGATCCTGCTGAAAGGTGGCCCGCGACGTCAAGATGGACGGCGGGAAAAATGCGAATCGCATAATGTTTCGCTGAAAGGCCCGCATGGCGGGCCTGGGTGGGTCAGAGCGGGAAGGGTGCCTGGCGATGGCCATTGGCGTCGATCTCCAGGGCCCAGCCCTGGCGGTCCCAGTCGCCGAGCACGATGCGCCGGGCGGGCTGGCCGTCGATGTCCAGCGGGTGTTCGGCCGGCCGATGAGTGTGGCCGTGGATCAGGGTACGCACGCCATGCCCGCGCATGACCCGGGGCACTTCTTCGGGCGTGACATCGATGATGTCGACGGCTTTCATGCGGGTCTGCGCGCGGCTTTCCTTGCGCAGCTTGCGTGCCAGCTTGTGCCGGGTGGCCAGCGGCAGGTGGCGCAGTACCCAGAGCGTGAGCGGGTTGCGCAGCCAGCGGCGCAGGCGCATGTAGGCCTCGTCGCGGGTGCACAGGCTGTCCCCGTGCATCAGCAATACCGGCTCGCCGTACAGGTCGATCACGCTCGGGTCGGGCAGCAGCGTGCATCCGGCCTCGCGGCAGAACGCCTTGCCGATGAGGAAGTCGCGATTGCCGTGCATCAGGTAGATGCGCGTACCGCCGTCGGCCACCTGGCGCAGGGACTGGGCGATGGAGCGCTGGAAGGCGTCCATGCCGTCGTCGCCGATCCAGGCTTCGAAGAAGTCGCCGAGGATGTACAGGGCCTCGGCCCGGCGGGCGCGCTCATCGAGGAAAGACAGAAACGCCCGGGTGATGTCCGGGCGTTCCGCTTCGAGATGCAGGTCCGAGATGAACAGGACGCTCATCGCTTCATTCTTCGACGATTTCGGCCTTCTCGATGATCACGTCCTCGGCCGGCACGTCCTGGTGGCCGCTGCGCATGGTGGTGGCCACGCCCTTGATCTTGTTGACCACGTCCATGCCCTCGACCACTTCGCCGAAGACGGCATAGCCCCAGCCCTGGGTGGTGGGGGCGGTGTGGTTGAGGAAGTCGTTGTCGGCGACGTTGATGAAGAACTGCGCGCTGGCCGAATGCGGGTCCATGGTACGGGCCATGGCGATGCTGCCGACCTTGTTGGTCAGGCCGTTGTTGGCTTCGTTCTTGATCGGTGCGCGAGTGGGCTTCTGCTTCATGCCCGGCTCGAAACCGCCACCCTGGATCATGAAGTTGTTGATCACGCGGTGGAAGACGGTGTTGTCGTAGTGGCCACTTTTCACGTACTCCTTGAAGTTCGCCGCGGTTTCCGGGGCTTTCTCTTCATCGAGCTTCAGGGTGATGACGCCATGGTTGGTATGCAGCTTGATCATGTGGGTAATCCGCTTTGTCGTGAAAATCGAAGGCCTGTCAGGGGGTTGACAGCTTCGGCTATGATAAGCGCTTTGATTTGCCCGGCCTACCCTGGTCGGGCGAGAGCATGACCAAGGATCCCATGAGCAAGCCAGAGACCACCGCCGCCCCGAACTTCCTGCGCCAGATCGTTCAAGCCGACCTGGATGCCGGCAAGCACGCGAAGATCGTCACCCGTTTCCCCCCGGAGCCCAACGGTTACCTGCACATCGGCCACGCCAAGTCGATCTGCCTGAACTTCGGCCTGGCCCAGGAATTCGCTGGCGATTGCCATCTGCGCTTCGATGACACCAACCCGGCCAAGGAAGACCAGGAGTACATCGATGCCATCGAGGCCGACATCAAGTGGCTGGGCTTCCAGTGGTCCGGCGAGGTCTGCTATGCCTCCAACTATTTCGACCAGCTGCATGCCTGGGCCATCGAGCTGATCAAGGCCGGCAAGGCGTTCGTCTGCGACCTCGGTCCCGAGGAAATGCGCGAATACCGCGGCACCCTCACCGAGCCGGGCCGCAACAGCCCTTACCGTGACCGTTCGGTGGAGGAGAACCTCGACCTGTTCGCCCGCATGAAGGCCGGTGAGTTCCCCGACGGCGCCCGTTCGCTGCGGGCGAAGATCGACATGGGTTCGCCGAACATGAACCTGCGCGACCCGATCCTGTACCGCATCCGCCATGCGCATCACCACCAGACCGGCGACAAGTGGTGCATCTACCCGAGCTACGACTTCACCCACGGTCAGTCGGACGCCATCGAGGGCATCACCCATTCGATCTGCACCCTGGAATTCGAAGACCATCGTCCGCTCTACGAGTGGTTCCTGGCCAACCTGCCGGTGCCTGCGCAACCGCGCCAGTACGAATTCTCCCGGCTCAACCTGAACTACACCGTGACCAGCAAGCGCAAGCTCAAGCAACTGGTCGACGAAGGCCATGTCAGCGGCTGGGACGATCCGCGCATGTCGACCCTGTCCGGCTATCGCCGCCGCGGCTACACCCCGGAGTCGATCCGCAACTTCTGCGAGATGATCGGGGTGAACCGCGCCAGCGGCGTGGTCGACATCGGCATGCTCGAGTTCAGCATCCGCGACCACCTGGACGCCACCGCGCCGCGTGCCATGTGCGTGCTGAAACCGCTCAAGGTGGTGATCACCAACTACCCCGAAGGGCAGGTGGAGAACCTCGAGTTGCCGCGTCATCCGAAGGAAGACATGGGGGTGCGCGTACTGCCGTTCGGTCGCGAGCTGTTCATCGATGCCGGTGACTTCGAGGAAGTCCCGCCGGCCGGCTACAAGCGCCTGATCCCCGGTGGCGAGGTGCGTCTGCGTGGCAGCTACGTGATCCGTGCCGACGAAGCGATCAAGGATGCCGACGGCAATATCGTCGAACTGCGCTGCAGCTACGATCCGGACACCCTGGGCAAGAACCCGGAAGGCCGCAAGGTCAAGGGCGTGATCCACTGGGTGCCGGCCGAGGGCAGCGTCGAGTGCGAAGTGCGCCTGTACGATCGGCTGTTCCGCTCGGCCAATCCGGAGAAGGCGGAAGAGGGCGGCAGCTTCCTCGACAACATCAACGCCGACTCCCTGCAGGTACTGACCGGCTGTCGCGCCGAGCCGTCGCTGGGCCAGGCGAACCCGGAGGATCGCTTCCAGTTCGAGCGCGAAGGCTATTTCGTCGCCGACCTGAAGGACTCCAGGCCGGGCAAGCCGGTGTTCAACCGTACCGTCACCCTGCGTGACTCCTGGGGACAGGGCTGAGGAAAGACCGTGCTGCAGATCTACAACACGCTGAGCAAGACCAAAGAAGTCTTCACGCCGCTGGTCGGCAACCAGGTGCGCATGTACGTGTGCGGCATGACCGTGTACGACTACTGCCATCTGGGCCACGGCCGCAGCATGGTGGCGTTCGACGTGATCACCCGCTGGTTGCGCCACCGTGGCTACGACTTGACGTACGTGCGCAACATCACCGATATCGATGACAAGATCATCAATCGCGCCAACGAGAACGACGAACCGTTCGATGTGCTGACCGAGCGCATGATCGCGGCGATGCACGAGGACGAGGCCCGGCTGAACATCCTCAAGCCGGACCAGGAGCCGCGCGCCACCGATCACATCGCCGGCATGCACGCGATGATCCAGACCCTGATCGACAAGGGCTATGCCTACGCGCCGGGCAACGGTGACGTGTACTACCGGGTCGGCAAGTTCGCTGGCTACGGCAAGTTGTCGCGGCGGCGGGTCGAGGACCTGCGCATCGGTGCGCGGATCGAACCGGGCGAAGCGAAGGAGGATCCGCTCGATTTCGTGCTCTGGAAGGGCGCCAAGCCGGGCGAGCCGAGCTGGTCGTCGCCCTGGGGCGAGGGGCGCCCGGGCTGGCACATCGAATGCTCGGTGATGTCCACCTGCTGCCTGGGCGATTCCTTCGACATCCATGGCGGTGGCAACGACCTGGAGTTCCCTCACCACGAGAACGAGATCGCCCAGAGCGAGGCCGCGACTGGCAAGCCCTACGCCAAGTCCTGGCTGCACTGCGGGATGATTACCATCAACGGCGAGAAGATGTCCAAGTCGCTGGGCAATTTCTTCACCATCCGCGAAGTGCTGGAGAAATATCACCCCGAAGTGGTGCGTTACCTGCTGATCGCCAGCCATTACCGCAGTCCGATCAACTACTCGGAGGAGAACCTGCGCGAGGCCAAGGCGGCCCTGGACCGTTTCTACAACGCGCTCAAGGGGTTGCCCGAGGCGGCGCCGGCGGAAGCGGCGGAGTATGTCGAGCGCTTCGCCGCGGCGATGGACGACGACTTCAATACCGCGGGTGCCTGCTCGGTGCTGTTCGAGCTGGCGCGGGAGGTCAATCGTCTGCGCGAAAGCGACCTGTCGGCGGCGGCCGCGCTGGCCGCGCGCCTGAAGCAGTTGGCTGGCCTGCTGGGGGTGCTGCAGCTGGAGCCGGAAGCCTTCCTGCAGGCGGGCGCCGAGGGCAAGGTCGATGCGGCCGAGGTCGAGGCGTTGATCCAGGCGCGCCTGGAGGCGCGGGCGGCGAAGAACTGGGCGGAGTCCGACCGGATTCGCGACCAGCTCACCGCCATGGGCGTGGTGCTGGAGGATGGCAAGGGCGGCACTACCTGGCGCCTGGCCGACTGAACCCGCAGCGATAAATGAAAAGCCCCGCGTTCGCGGGGCTTTTCATTACCGGCGACCTCAGTCGTGCAGGTGTTCGGCGGCGTGCAGGGTATTTTCCAGCAGGCAGGCGCGGGTCATCGGCCCGACGCCGCCCGGCACCGGGGTGATCCAGCTGGCGCGTTGCGCCGCCACCTCGTATTCCACGTCGCCGACCAGGCGGCCGTCGGCCTGGCGGTTGATGCCGACGTCGATGACGATGGCGCCTTCCTTGATCCACTCGCCCTTGACCAGTCCCGGCTTGCCGGCAGCGACCACCACCAGGTCGGCGCGCGACACATGGTCGGCCAGGTCGCGGGTGAAGCGGTGGGTCACGGTGACGGTGCAGCCACCCAGCAGCAACTCCAGAGCCATGGGCCGGCCGACGATGTTCGAGGCGCCGACCACGACCGCGTCCATGCCGTACAGGTCGGCGCCGGTGCTGGCGAGCAGGGTCATGATGCCTTTCGGGGTGCAGGGGCGCAGCAGGGGCATGCGCTGGGCCAGGCGGCCGATGTTGTAGGGATGGAAACCGTCCACGTCCTTGTCCGGGTGGATACGCTCCAGCAGCAGGGAGGCGTCCAGGTGGGCGGGCAGGGGTAGCTGGACCAGGATGCCGTCGATGGCGGGATCGTCGTTCAGGCGGTCGATCAGGGCCAGCAGGTCGTCCTGGCTGGTTTCGGCGGGAAGATCGTAGGCCTGGGAGAGAAAGCCGACTTCCTCGCAGTCCTTGCGCTTGTGCGCCACATAGACCTGAGAGGCCGGATCGGTGCCGACCAGGATCACCGCCAGGCCGGGAACGCGCAGGCCTTGCTGGCGGCGCTCGGTCACGCGTTGGGCTATCTGCTGGCGAAGGTTGGCGGCGATCGCTTTGCCGTCGATCAGTTGTGCGGTCATGTCGGAAGGGTAACCATCGAATCGGGTGGAAAAAGGACGCGCATTTTCGCATGGACGCCGCCCGGGGCAAAGGAGGCGACCCGCGGATTTGCCGTAACTCCTTTATATAGCTGAATTTTTTTAAAAAACCCGTTGACGGCCTTTCGCCCCCTGTATAACATGCGCCCCGCTTGCCGAGCACAGCCGGACGCAGGGTAAGAGGTAATGCAAGTCGGTTGCTGACTTTGTGATTGCCAGAGCTTAAAGTTTGCGCTCAGCATTGAATGCAGATGAATAAAGCGCCCGTAGCTCAGCTGGATAGAGCATCCGCCTTCTAAGCGGATGGTCGCAGGTTCGAGTCCTGCCGGGTGCGCCATTCGGCGAATCGGCAAGAAGCAGGCGATGTTTTACCGCAAGTCGTAATATGGTGGGCGTAGCTCAGTTGGTAGAGCACAGGATTGTGGCTCCTGGTGTCGTGGGTTCGATTCCCATCGTCCACCCCATATTCCGAAGCGCCAGGCCCGGGGCCTGGCGTTTTCATTTCCAAGCAGTGTCCCGCGGACGTGGTGGAATTGGTAGACACACTGGATTTAGGTTCCAGCGCCGCAAGGCGTGAGAGTTCGAGTCTCTCCGTCCGCACCACCTTCAGGCTCGGCTTGTCCGGCCGCTGCGGTTGAAGCCGGAACGTCCGGCACGATTCACGATATGGTGGGCGTAGCTCAGTTGGTAGAGCACAGGATTGTGGCTCCTGGTGTCGTGGGTTCGATTCCCATCGTCCACCCCATATTTCGAAGCGCCAGGCCTTGTGCCTGGCGTTTTCGTTTGCGCTTCTCGATCTCTTCTCCGCTTGCCTTTCCGGCACCCAACCCGCCCTCATGGGGCGACGGCAGGTTGAACTTGTTCCAGCTCCGGCGCTCTTAAGCGAGCCCGTCGTTCCTGGCGGGTCCGTATATGCAGTCTGGGTGAAGCGACATGTCGATGAAATGGACCGAGCAGCGCTTGCGCAAGGCTCTCAAGCAGATGGCGAACAATCATGAATCGGCTGCGGTCGAGGTCATGCGCGCCGTCGAGCGGGCGAACGATCCGAAGCTGGCGCAGCGCCTGCTCGAGGTGATCGAGCAGATGCACCAGGATGCCGATGCGCTGCGCTCCATCGACGACGAAATCGCCAGCGGCGTGATCCGTTGCCAATGAGGCCGTAGACGCTCCGCAGTTCAGGACTTCCCGGCGGAAGCCGGCGCATCCGGCCGGTTCGCCAGTTTCGGGCGCAAGGTCGCGCCCTGGGCTGTGTTCCGGCGAACGGTATAAGGTTGGCGGCCGCGGAAGGCGAAGGCGGTGAACATGTTCGTATTCTCTCTCGGTGCGTTTCAGAAACGGTATTCCACCAGGACGCCCAGGCCGATGCTGTCATGCCACTCTTCGGCGACAGCGGCGGAGCAGAGGCTGGCGAGCGTGCCGGCGAGGCACAGGGAGGGGTTTCTCATGGGGACTCCTTCCGTTGCAGCCAGGGACGTGCCTTGGTGTCTTGCTGGGCGAAGCGGTAGCCGAGCGCGTTCAGACCGTCGAAGTCGCGACTGAAGGTGTCTCCCAGGCCCTGGCCGCTGCCGGCCAGGACGGCGTGTGCGCTGTCGATGGGTTGCAGGATGAACTCGCCGGAGCGGGTTCCTCCGGCTTGCCCGCGCACCAGCAGGAAGCCGTCTTCGATCCTGATGCTCAGGCCGTTCAGGTAGCTGTGCCGGCTCGTGCTGGCGACGCGGTAGGTGCCGACGGCTTCGGTCCAGGCCTGGGGCAGGGGTGTCGGCTCGATGCGCTCGCCGAGGTAGGCGGCCTGGCCGTGGCGGCGGGACACCAGGATTCGGCGTTGGCCGTAGCTGACCACGTCCAGTTGCAACTGTCCGGCGCTGTCCACGCCGACGGGCCAGAATCCCAGCAGTCTTTTTCTCATCTGCAGCCAGCCCGAGGTGTCGCGCAACAATTCCACGCGTTGTTCGCCGAAATCCGCGTACAGGCGACCCCTGCGCTCGTACAGGCGAACCTGGCCTTGGCGGGTTGCGTAACGACCGTATAGCTGACGCCGGTCCTCCGGGCTCGGCACCTTCAGTGCGGGGGCGCGCGCGGGGGTGGGCTGTACGGCGGGGCGACGAGCGCCCTGCCTGACCTGCAGCATGAGCGACGCCGCTTGCCGGGCCAGGGAGGCGGTGAGCGAACCGCGGTCATCGGCGTTGCTCATGACAATGGCGGCGAGGCGCTGTTCCGGCAGCAGAACCAGGTGGGCGCTGAATCCTGGGGTGGCGCTGGCGTACTCATAGTGACGGATGCCCCCTTCCAGCGGCGCGGAGCCGCACGGGCTGAGGAACCAGGCCAGGCCCACCTGGCAGTCGAAGTCCAGGGCATTGCCGGCGTTCTGCTGGCGGAACATCTCCTCGACGGAGTGTTTCCTGAGAAGCTGGCGCTCCTTGTGGCGCCCGTTGGCGAACAGCATGCGGACGAAGCGGCTGAGGTCGACCGGGCTGCTCCACAGATCGTTGACCGGGAGGTCGCTGGCGGAGCCGGGGCGACCGCCGCCGCTGTAGCCGTGTGCGCGTTGCGCCTGGGGCAGGGCGTTCCTGGCGAAGCTGGAGCGGGTCATCTGCAAAGGCTCCAGCAGGTGCTCGCGCATGTGCTGCTCGAAGTGCTTTCCGGTGTTGCGCTCGATGGCCGCGCCGACCAGTTCGTAGCCAAGGTTGGAATGGGCGACCTGGGTTCCCGGCGGATTGCTCAGCCAGACACCGGATACTTTCGCCGGCAGTTGGCCGAGTGAGTTCGGGCGTTCGCCGAACAGGGGCGGCAGGTGTTCGCCAGGAAGGCCGGACTGATGGCTGAGCAGCCGGCGGAAAGTGATCGCGCGATCCGCCTCGCTCTGGTCGGCATGGAAGCGTGAGCGTACGTAGAACTCGCGCAAGGTGTCCTGGAGCGGAGCGTCGAGAGAGAGTTGGCCGCGTTCGGCCAGTTGCAGGGTCGCGCTGGCGATCAGTAGCTTGGACAGGTCGCCGGCGTGGAATGCGGTGTGCTCGCTGGCGTTGATCCTGTGCTGTCGGTCGGCATAGCCGAAACCGCGAGCCCAGACCAGTTGCTGGTCGTCGACCAATGCCAGGGCCAGGCCGGGCACGTCCTGCCTTTCCATTTCCCGGCGGATGTGGCGTTGCAGATAGTCGATGACCTCGCCGTAGTTGCCCACGGCGGCGCTCGGCGCTGGCGGGGCGGGTGGCAGGCCGTGGCAGCCGCTGGTGCCGAGCAGGCAGCCGAGAAGGGGAAGGTGCATGGCGCGAAACATGGAATACCTGGCGGAAAGGCGAGGTGTCCCATGCTAGGGCGGGCCTGGCTGGCAATCCTTACGGCTTTGTCAGCAATCTGTGAAAGATTGTTAAGCCTCCGCTGTCAACGGGGCCGCTCCCAGGTCAGGCGGAAGGAGGCGCCTCCCTGCGGCGTTTCCAGCGCTTCCGCATAGCCGCCGTGCCATTGCGCGACCCGGCGGACGATCGCCAGGCCCAGGCCGAAGCCGCCGGTGCTGCGATCGCGGCTGTCGTCCAGGCGCGAAAAGGGTTCGAAGATCTTCTGCCGGGCGTCCGCCGGTATCCCGGGGCCGTCGTCGTTGACCCGTATCTGACAGCTGTCGCCTTGATCGAGGAGGGCGATTTCGACGCGCGAGTGTGCGTGGCGAATGGCGTTGCGCAGCAGGTTGATCACGGCGCGCGCCATGAAGCGAGGCTCGATGCGGATCTGTTCGACCTGGCAGGCGCTGATCTCGCAGGTGACTCCGGCGGCTTCGGCTTCCAGGGCGACGTCGGCGACGACGCTATCCAGCCAGCTCGCGGCGTCGACGATTTCCCGGTGGCTCCCGACGTTGCCGTGCTCCAGGCGGGCGTAGGTCAGCAGTTCGGAGACCATTTCCTCCAGTTCGCCGAGGTCGGCGCGCATGTCCTCTATCAGGTCGTGGCGTACTTCGGCGTCGACCTGCTTGTTCAATTGCTCGAGTTCGAAGGACAGGCGGGAGATCGGCGTGCGCAATTCGTGGGATACCGCGTTGGTCAGTTCGCGCTGGTTGCTGATCAGGCTTTCGATGCGGTCGGCCATCTGGTTGAAGTGCTGGGCCAGGGTGCGGATATCGGAGCGTCGGAAAATGCGCGTGCGCGATGACAGGTCGCCATCGCCGAAGCGTTGCGCGGCCAGGCGCAGGGTCTCGAGGTCGCGCCAGTGCGGGCGGACCCATACCAGCAGGGCGATGCCGACCAGCACGCCGAGCAGGATGTAGGCCAGCACGGTGAACAGTGGGGTCAGCGAGGGTTCCGGCGGCAGCTTGATGTCGAGCAGCTGCGGACCCGCGTCGATGCGGCTGATGAATTCCGTAAAGTCCTCGCGTACCACCAGCAGGTTCTTGTCGAGGAGGGCCTGCTCTTCCTGCGTCAGCTTCGCCTGCCTGGCATCCGTCAGGCTCAGCTCGAGCCCGTAGTGGGGACGCCAGTCTTCGAGCTGTCGCTGGCGTCCGGCCTGGTCCAGCGGGGCCAGCTTTTCCACCAGCGAATAGGCCTGGCCGCGAACGGCGTCGCGGTGATAGTTCTCGACGATGCTGTCGTAGAACGCGTCGATGACATGGTCGACCACGAAGATCGCGGCAGCGAACCCCAGGGCCAGCAGCAGGTAGAGGCGCAGGAACAGGCGCAGCATTCAGAGTTCCCAGCCCAGCGGGTTGAACAGGTAGCCCTTGCCCCAGACGGTCTTGATCCGGACCGGCTCGCGCGGATTGTCCTTCAGTTTATTGCGCAGCTTGCTGATGCAGACGTCGACGCTGCGGTTCAGGCCGTCGAAGCCGATGCCGCGGATCTGGTTGAGGATCTCGTCGCGGGAAAGTATTTCCCCTGCCTGGTTGGCCAGCAGCCAGAGCAGCTCGAACTCCATCGTGGTCAGTTCTATGCCGCGGCCTTCGAGTTCAGCTTCGCGCCGCCGTCGGTCGATGTTCAGCTTGCCGAATGTCAGGCTTTCCGGGGAGGCGGGAAGGGGCGCGTGCCGGCGCATCAGGGCGCGCAGGCGGGCGAGCAGCACCGGTGGCTCGATCGGCTTGATCACGTAGTCGTCGGCGCCGGACTCCAGGCCGAGGATGTGATCAAGATCGTCCTCCTGGGCGGTGAGTATGAGGATCGGCAGGTTCGCGACCCGGCGGATCTCCCGGCACACCTGCAGACCATTCTGTCCGGGGAGCATGAGGTCGAGAACCACCACTTGCGGCTTGAAGTCGAGGAAAGCGGCGAACGCGGCATCACCGCGATGCACCTGGCGCACTTCGAAACCATGCTGGGAAAGGAAGCTGGCAATCAGGCGGGCGAGCTTCTGGTCGTCTTCGACGAGCAATACCTTGCTGAGGGTAGGGCAGTCCATAGGGTTTCATCGGTCGGAGCGGAATCGGCTGGCATTATATGCACCCGCTTCCGGCGAAGCTCCAGCGACTCGTTCGAGACCGGGCTGCGATCGGCGGAAGCGGCCGGAAACACCCCGGGGATCCGCCTGCACCCTGGCGGGGTGACTTCTGCTTTTCCCTCTACTAGAATGCATGCCCTTGATTCTGGGAGCCGGAAGGACCGGCTTACGTCTGTGCAACGAGGAATATCCATGCAAGTTTCTGTTGAAAGCACTTCCGCTCTTGAGCGCCGCATGACCGTTGGTGTGCCTGCCGAGCGTATCGAGACCGAAGTCAACAAGCGTCTGCAGCAGACCGCCCGTCGTGCCAAGATTCCAGGTTTCCGCCCCGGCAAGGTGCCGATGAGTGTCATTCGTCAGCGCTACGAAGCTTCCGCGCGCCAGGAAGCCATGGGCGATCTGATCCAGGAAACCTTCTACGAAGCCGTGGTCGAGCAGAAGCTGAATCCGGCCGGTTCGCCGTCGGTAGAGCCCAAGTCCTTCGAGAAAGGCAAGGACCTGGAATACATCGCAACCTTCGAAGTCTTCCCGGAATTTACCGTTTCCGGCCTGGAAGATATCAAGGTCGAGCGCCTGCAGGCCGAAGTTTCCGATGCTGATGTCGACAACATGCTCGATGTCCTGCGCAAGCAGAACACCCGTTTCGAAGTGGTCGAGCGTGCCGCCCAGAACGATGACCAGTTGAACATCGACTTCGTCGGCAAGATCGACGGCGAAGCCTTCGCCGGCGGTTCCGCCAAGGGCACCCTGCTGGTGCTGGGCTCCGGTCGCATGATCGCCGGCTTCGAAGAAGGGCTGGTGGGGGCGAAGGCCGGTGAAGAGCGCGTGCTCAACCTGACCTTCCCCGAGGACTACCAGAACCTGGACCTGGCCAACAAGGCTGCCGAGTTCACCGTTACCGTCAATAGCGTTGCCGAGCCCAAGCTGCCGGAACTGAACGAAGAGTTCTTCGCTCTGTTCGGCGTGAAGGAAACCGGTCTCGATGGCTTCCGCGCCGAAGTGCAGAAGAACATGGAGCGCGAGCTGCGCCAGGCGATCAAGTCCAAGGTCAAGAACCAGGTCATGGAAGGTCTGCTGCAGGCCAACCCGATCGAAGTGCCCAAGGCCCTGATCGGCAACGAAGTGAACCGTCTGCGCGTGCAGGCCGTCCAGCAGTTCGGTGGCAACATCAAGCCTGACCAACTGCCGGCCGAGCTGTTCGAAGAGCAGGCCAAGCGCCGTGTGGTGCTGGGCCTGATCGTCGCCGAAGTGGTCAAGCAGCACGAGCTGAAGGCCGACGAAGGTCGCGTTCGCGAAATGATCGAGGAAATGGCCTCGGCCTACCAGGAGCCCGAGCAGGTCGTCGCCTGGTACTTCAAGAACGAGCCCCAGCTGAACGAAGTCCGTTCTGTTGTACTGGAAGAACAAGTCGTAGATACTGTCCTGCAAAAGGCCACTGTGACCGATAAGCAGGTATCCTACGAAGAAGCGGTCAAGCCGGCCGAAGCTCCGCAAGCGGCCTGATTCGTTCCTCTCGTTCGAATCCCACAAGCCAGCCTTAGTGCTGGCTTGTGCGTCTTTGAGGCTTCACTATCTGTTAGGGAGTGATCGCAAGACATGTCTCGCAACTCTTTTATTCCGCACGTTCCCGATATCCAGGCCGCCGGTGGCCTGGTGCCCATGGTGGTGGAGCAGTCCGCCCGCGGCGAGCGCGCCTACGACATCTATTCGCGCCTGCTGAAGGAGCGGATCATCTTCCTGGTCGGCCAGGTCGAGGACTACATGGCCAACCTGGTGGTTGCCCAGTTGCTGTTCCTGGAGGCTGAAAATCCCGAGAAGGACATTCATCTCTACATCAACTCGCCGGGTGGCTCGGTGACTGCCGGGATGTCCATCTACGACACCATGCAGTTCATCAAGCCCAACGTCTCGACCACCTGTATCGGTCAGGCGTGCAGCATGGGTGCCCTGCTGCTTGCGGGCGGTGCCGCCGGCAAGCGCTACTGCCTGCCGCATTCGCGGATGATGATCCACCAGCCGCTGGGCGGTTTCCAGGGCCAGGCCTCGGATATCGAGATCCATGCCAAGGAAATCCTCTTCATCAAGGAGCGTCTGAACCAGATCCTGGCGCACCACACCGGCCAGCCCCTGGACGTCATTGCCCGCGATACCGATCGTGACCGCTTCATGAGCGGTGACGAAGCCGTCAAGTATGGCCTGATCGACAAGGTCATGACCCAGCGCGACCTGGCCGTCTAAGGCTCCGCAATACTGGCGGTCGAGACATTCGGCCGCCTCGTGGGCTTGAAAATGCCCACAATTGCCTTCATCTTGTGTTTGAAGCTACCCATTGGATCGATCGAATGACTGATACCCGCAACGGCGAGGACAACGGCAAGCTGCTGTATTGCTCCTTCTGCGGCAAGAGCCAGCACGAAGTGCGCAAGTTGATTGCCGGCCCCTCGGTCTTTATCTGCGACGAGTGTGTCGACCTGTGCAATGACATCATCCGCGAGGAGGTGCAGGAAGCGCAGGCGGAAAGTAGTGGGCACAAACTTCCGGCGCCGAAAGAGATCCGCACCATCCTCGATCAGTACGTGATCGGGCAGGAGCGGGCCAAGAAGGTTCTGGCGGTAGCGGTATACAACCACTACAAGCGCCTCAACCAGCGTGACAAGAAGGACGATATCGAGCTCGGCAAGAGCAACATTCTGATGATCGGCCCAACCGGCTCGGGCAAGACCCTGCTGGCCGAGACCCTCGCACGTCTGCTGAACGTGCCGTTCACCATCGCCGATGCGACCACGCTGACGGAAGCGGGCTACGTGGGCGAGGATGTCGAGAACATCATCCAGAAACTCTTGCAGAAGTGCGATTACGATGTGGAGAAGGCCCAGATGGGCATCGTCTACATCGACGAGATCGACAAGATTTCCCGGAAATCGGACAACCCCTCCATCACTCGCGACGTTTCCGGCGAGGGTGTGCAGCAGGCCCTGCTGAAGCTCATCGAGGGCACCGTTGCCTCGGTACCGCCGCAGGGCGGTCGTAAGCACCCGCAGCAGGAGTTCCTGCAGGTCGATACGCGCAACATCCTGTTCATCTGCGGCGGCGCTTTCGCCGGTCTGGAGCGGGTCATCCAGAACCGTTCCGCGCGCGGCGGCATCGGTTTCAATGCCGAAGTGCGCAGTCAGGAGATGGGCAAGAAGGTCGGCGAGGCGTTCAAGGAAGTCGAGCCGGAAGATCTCGTCAAGTTCGGTCTTATCCCCGAGTTTGTAGGGCGTTTGCCGGTGATCGCGACTCTTGATGAGCTCGACGAGGCTGCGCTCATGCAGATCCTGACCGAGCCGAAGAACGCTCTCACCAAGCAGTACGCCAAGCTGTTCGAGATGGAAGGCGTCGATCTCGAATTCCGTCCGGACGCACTCAAGGCGGTTGCCCGCAAGGCGCTCGAACGCAAGACCGGTGCACGTGGCTTGCGTTCAATTCTCGAAGGTATCCTTCTCGATACCATGTACGAGATTCCCTCCCAGCAGGATGTCAGCAAGGTGGTCATCGATGAGAGTGTCATCGATGGCTCGTCGCAACCCCTGATGATCTACGAGAACAGCGAAAAGCCAGCCAAGGCTGCGCCTGAGGCATGAAAGAGCAGGGGCCTTCGGGCCCCTTTTCTTTTCCGACTGGCACGCTTGTTTTTTCCCGGGCCTAACCCCATCTTAGGCTGAAAGGTCTTCCTATCTGTTTCGTGGCCAAGTGCCGCTGTAGAGCCGACATTATGAAAACACTCGTCGAATTGCCCTTGCTGCCGCTACGTGACGTGGTGGTGTACCCGCACATGGTCATCCCGTTGTTCGTCGGTCGGGAAAAGTCCATCGAGGCCCTGGAGGCAGCGATGACCGGCGACAAGCAAATCCTCCTGCTGGCGCAGAAAAACCCCGCGGACGACGATCCGGGCGAAGATGGCCTGTACCGCATGGGTACGGTCGCCACCGTGCTGCAGTTGCTCAAGCTGCCGGATGGCACCGTCAAGGTGCTGGTCGAAGGCGAGCAGCGCGGCCAGGTCGAGCGCTTCATCGAGGAAGAAGGGCACATTCGTGCCGCGGTCCAGGCCATCGATGACGCCAATGTC
Organism: Pseudomonas sp. HMSC057H01; assembly: GCF_001836405.1. Lineage (NCBI taxonomy): Bacteria > Pseudomonadati > Pseudomonadota > Gammaproteobacteria > Pseudomonadales > Pseudomonadaceae > Pseudomonas > Pseudomonas sp. HMSC057H01. The sequence goes on from NZ_KV828460.1 coordinate 153,921, forward strand.
GGCGAGCGCGAGGCCGAGGTCTTCACTCGCAGCCTGCTGAGCCAGTTCGAGCAATACGTCCAGTTGGGCAAGAAAGTCCCCGCCGAGGTGCTTTCTTCGCTGAACAGCATCGACGAGCCGAGCAGGCTGGTCGATACCATGGCCGCGCACATGGCGCTGAAGATCGAGCAGAAGCAGGACATCCTGGAGATCACCGACCTGTCGTCGCGGGTCGAGCATGTCCTGGCGCTGCTGGATGCCGAGATCGACCTGCTGCAGGTGGAAAAGCGTATCCGCGGCCGGGTCAAGAAGCAGATGGAGCGCAGCCAGCGCGAGTACTACCTGAATGAGCAGATGAAGGCCATTCAGAAGGAACTCGGCGATATCGACGAAGGGCACAACGAAGTCGAGGAGCTGAAGAAGCGCATCGACGCCGCCGGCCTGACCAAGGAGGCGCACACCAAGGCCACTGCCGAGCTGAACAAGCTCAAGCAGATGTCGCCGATGTCGGCGGAAGCCACCGTGGTGCGTTCCTACATAGACTGGCTGCTGAACGTGCCGTGGAAGGCCGAGAGCAAGGTGCGCCATGATCTCGCCAAGGCGGAAGACATCCTCGATGCCGACCATTACGGCCTGGAAGAGGTCAAGGAGCGCATTCTCGAGTATCTCGCCGTGCAAAAGCGGGTGAAGAAGCTCAAGGGCCCGGTCCTTTGCCTGGTGGGGCCGCCCGGCGTGGGCAAGACCTCCCTGGCCGAATCCATCGCTCGCGCCACCAATCGCAAGTTCGTGCGCATGGCGCTCGGCGGCGTGCGTGACGAGGCCGAGATCCGCGGTCACCGTCGTACCTATATCGGCTCCATGCCGGGCCGCCTGATCCAGAAGATGACCAAGGTCGGCGTGCGCAACCCGCTGTTCCTCCTCGACGAAATCGACAAGATGGGCAGCGACATGCGCGGGGATCCCGCCTCGGCGCTGCTCGAGGTGCTCGACCCGGAGCAGAACCACAACTTCAACGATCACTACCTGGAGGTCGACTACGACCTGTCCGACGTGATGTTCCTCTGCACCGCAAACTCGATGAACATCCCAGCGCCCCTGCTGGATCGGATGGAAGTCATCCGCCTGCCGGGCTACACCGAGGACGAGAAGGTCAACATCGCCTCCAAGTACCTGATTCCGAAGCAGGTCCAGGCCAACGGCCTGAAGAAGGGCGAGCTGACCTTCGAGGAAGGCGCCCTGCGCGACATCATTCGCTACTACACCCGCGAAGCCGGGGTGCGCAGCCTCGAGCGGCAGATCGCCAAGGTCTGCCGCAAGGCGGTGAAGGAGCATGCCAAGCTCAAGCGTATCCAGGCGGTGGTGTCCAGCGAGACGCTGGAGAACTACCTCGGCGTGCGCAAGTTCCGTTATGGCCTCGCCGAACAGCAGGACCAGATCGGCCAGGTGACCGGGCTGGCCTGGACCCAGGTCGGCGGCGAGCTGCTCACCATCGAGGCGGCCGTGGTACCGGGCAAGGGCCAGTTGACCAAGACCGGATCGCTGGGCGACGTGATGGCGGAATCGATCACCGCGGCGTTGACCGTGGTGCGCAGCCGCGCCCAGAGCCTAGGAATCGCGGCGGACTTCCACGAGAAGCGTGACATCCATATCCACGTTCCGGAAGGCGCTACGCCGAAGGATGGCCCGAGCGCAGGCATCGGCATGTGCACGGCGCTGGTTTCGGCGATCACGCAGATCCCGGTGCGCGCCGACGTGGCAATGACCGGGGAGATCACCCTGCGTGGGCAGGTGCTGGCGATCGGCGGGCTGAAAGAAAAACTTTTGGCGGCGCACCGCGGCGGGATCAAGACGGTGATCATTCCCGAGGAAAATGTTCGCGACCTGAAGGAAATTCCGGACAATATTAAGAGTGATCTGGTTATTAAACCGGTTAAATGGATTGACGAAGTCCTGCAAATTGCGCTGCAATACGCCCCGGAGCCCTTGCCCGATGCGGCTCCGGAGATGGTTGCAAAGGATGAAAAACGCGAGCCTGATTCCAAGGAGCGAATTAGCACGCATTAGTCGGTAGGTATTCTTGACACTGTTTTTGGGCCCTTGTTATAAAGCGGCACTTGCTGAGTCAGTTGGCCTACCAGCGCAGAATTTCCTTACACCTAACACATAGAAACATACTCAACAGAAATAAGGGGACTTAGAGTGAACAAGTCGGAACTGATCGATGCAATTGCCGCATCTGCTGATATCCCGAAAGCTGTTGCCGGTCGCGCACTGGACGCAGTGATCGAGTCCGTCACTGGCGCCCTGAAGGCTGGTGACTCCGTCGTGCTGGTTGGTTTCGGCACCTTCGCTGTCAAAGAGCGCGCTGCTCGCACCGGTCGCAACCCGCAAACTGGCAAGCCGATCAAGATCGCCGCTGCCAAGATCCCGGGTTTCAAAGCCGGTAAAGCCCTGAAGGATGCTGTCAACTAAGCGTCTTTTGGGACTCGTTCTACCCAGGTCGGCCAAGGCTGGCCTGGCTGCGGAGCGGTAGTTCAGTCGGTTAGAATACCGGCCTGTCACGCCGGGGGTCGCGGGTTCGAGTCCCGTCCGCTCCGCCAGTTACGAGAAGGCGCATCCTCGGATGCGCCTTTCTTATATCCGCATCTCTTACCCACGCCGCGCCGCCCAAGACGGCTGGTCGTGGCAGTTTTTGGGGGCTGCATGCTGCAGAACATCAGGGATAATTCCCAGGGCTGGATCGCCAAGACCATCATTGGCGTGATCATCGTTCTCCTGTCGCTGACCGGCTTCGACGCGATCATCCGGGCCACCGACCACTCCAACGTGGCCGCCAAGGTCAACGGCGACGATATCAGTCTCAATGAAGTCCAACAGGCCGTGGACATGCAGCGTCGCCAGCTGCTGCAACGCCTGGGCAAGGATTTCGATCCATCCATGCTGGATGACAAGCTGCTCAAGGAAGCGGCCCTGAAGGGGCTGATCGAGCGTACCCTGCTGCTCCAGGCCGCCAAGGACGACAAGTTCGCCTTCTCCGACCAGGCGCTGGACCAGTTGATCCTGCAAACTCCCGAGTTCCAGGTCGACGGCAAGTTCAACGCGGATCGCTTCGACCAGGTCATCCGCCAGATGAACTACAGCCGCATGCAGTTCCGCCAGATGCTCGGCCAGGAAATGCTCATCGGCCAGCTTCGCGCCGGCCTGGCGGGCACCGGTTTCGTCACCGACAACGAATTGCAGTCCTTCGCTCGCCTCGAGAAGCAGACCCGCGACTTCGCCACCCTGGCGATCAAGGCCGACGCGTCCAAGAGCAGCGTGAGCGAGGACGAGGTGAAGGCCTTCTACGAAGGCCACAAGAGCGAGTTCATGACTCCCGAGCAGGTGGTCGTCGAATACGTGGAACTGAAGAAGTCCTCCTTCTTCGACCAGGTCAAGGTGAAGCAGGAAGACCTCGAGGCGTTGTACCAGAAGGAAATCGCCAACCTCTCCGAGCAGCGCGATGCCGCCCACATCCTGATCGAGGTGAACGACAAGGTCGGCGACGAGCAGGCCAAGGCGAAGATCGACGAGATCAAGGCTCGCCTGGCCAAGGGCGAGGATTTCGCCGCGCTGGCCAAGGAGTTCTCCCAGGATATCGGCTCGGCCGCCACCGGCGGCGACCTGGGCTACGCCGGCCGCGGCGTGTACGACCCCGCGTTCGAGGAGGCGCTGTATGCGCTGAAGCAAGGTGAGGTATCCGCCCCGGTGAAGACTCCGTACGGCTACCACCTGATCAAGCTGCTGGGCGTGCAGGCGCCGGAAGTACCGAGCCTGGAAAGCCTCAAGCCGAAGCTCGAGGACGAACTGAAGAAACAGATGGTCGAGCAGCGCTTCGTCGAGGCTACCAAGGACTTGGAAAGCTCCGCCTACGAAGCCGCCGACCTGAGCCAGCCGGCGCAGGAAATGGGCCTGAAGGTCCAGACCAGCCAGCCGTTCGGACGTTCGGGGGGCGACGGCATCGCTGCCAACCGCCAGATCGTGCAGACCGCGTTCAGCCCCGAGGTGCTGGAAGAAGCGGCCAACAGTGGCGCCATCGAGCTGGATCCGGACACCGTGGTGGTACTGCGGGTCAAGGAGCACAACAAGCCGAAGGAGCAACCGCTGGAGCAGGTCGCGGCGAACATCCGCGAGCGCCTGGCTGCCGAAAAGGCCGCCGAGGAGGCGCAGAAGCGTGGCGAGGCCCTGATCGCAGAGCTGCGTGAAGGCCGTACCTCTTCCGCAGCGGGGGAGTCGTGGAAAGTGGTCGAGGCGGCCTCCCGCGGCCAGGAAGGCGTCGATCCGAAACTGCTCCAGGCGGTGTTCCGCATGCAGCGTCCGGAGGCCAAGGACAAGCCTTCGCTCTCTGGCGTGACCCTGGCCAATGGCGATTACGTGGTGATCCGCCTGAATGGCGTCAGCGAGCCGGAGGAGGCTATCTCCGACGACGAGAAGGCCATGTACCGCCGCTTCCTGGCTTCGCGCAGCGGACAGGCAGACTTCGCCGCCTTCCGCCGTCAGTTGCAGGACAAGGCGGAAGTCGAGAAATACTGAGACCGAGATGCAGAGAAAAGGCCGCTTACGCGGCCTTTTCTTTATTCCGCCCATGAAAAAGGCCGCTCGAAGCGGCCATTTTTCATGAGCGGGGTGATCAGTCGTCGTCCAGCGGGCCCATGGCGGTAGTGTTGAAGCCGCCATCGACGTAGAGGATCTCGCCACTGATACCGCTGGCCAGGTCTGAACAGAGGAAGGCGCCGGCATTGCCGACTTCCTCGATGGTGACGTTGCGCCGCAGCGGCGTCTGCCGCTCGTTGGCGGCCAGCATCTTGCGGAAACTCTTGATCCCGGAGGCGGCGAGCGTTCGGATCGGCCCGGCGGAAACCGCATTGACCCGGGTGCCTTCCGCGCCCAGGCTGCCGGCCAGGTAGCGGACCCCGGCCTCCAGGCTGGCCTTGGCCATGCCCATTACGTTGTAGTTCGGCATGGTCCGTTCGGCGCCCAGGTAGGAGAGGGTCAGCAGGCTGCCGTTGCGGCCCTTCATCATTTCCCGTCCGGCCTTGGCCAGGGCGATGAAGCTGTAGGCGCTGATGTTGTGGGCGATGCGGAAGCCCTCGCGGGTGGTCACCGCGGTGAAGTCGCCGTCGAGCTGATCGCCTGGAGCGAATCCGACGGAGTGGACGATGATGTCCAGGCCGTCCCAGTGCTTGCCCAGGGCGGCGAACACCGCTTCGATCTGGCTGTCGTCGGCCACGTCACAGGGGAAGCACAGCTCCGGCCGCGAGCCCCAGCCACTGGCGAACTCCTCCACCCGGCCCCTGAGCTTGTCGTTCTGGTAGGTGAAGGCCAGTTCGGCGCCTTCCCGGTGCATGGCGGCGGCGATGCCGGAAGCGATGGAGAGCTTGCTGGCGACTCCGACGATCAGGGCGCGTTTTCCTGTGAGAAATCCCATGGTCCGTTCCTTGTCTGCTACTCAGTTTTCCGCGCTTGCCGGGGCCATGAAGGCGGCCTCCAGCAATTGCTGCGTATAGGGATGTTGCGGCGAGGCGAAAACCGCTTCGGCGCTGCCCTGTTCCACCACCTTGCCATGTCGAACCACCATCAACTGGTGGCTGAGCGCCTTGACCACCGCCAGGTCGTGGCTGATGAACAGGTAGGTGAGGTTGTACTTGCCCTGCAGTTGCCGCAGCAATTCCACGACCTGGCGCTGCACGGTGCGGTCGAGCGCCGAGGTCGGTTCGTCGAGCAG
>NZ_KV828460.1:159760-213018 GCF_001836405.1 Pseudomonas sp. HMSC057H01
GCGATGGCGATGCGCTGGCGCTGGCCGCCGGAGAATTCGTGGGGGTAACGGTAGCGGGTCTGCGGATCGAGCCCGACCTCCACCAGCGCGTCGATGATCGCCTGCTCCTGTTCGGCCTCGCTGCCGATCCTATGGATGCGCAGGCCTTCGCCGACGATCTCGCCGACACACATGCGTGGGCTGAGGCTGCCATACGGGTCCTGGAACACCACCTGCATCTCGCGGCGCAGCGGGCGCACGTCATGTTGCGCGAGACCGTCCAGCCGGGTGCCTTCGAAGCGGATGCCGCCCTGGCTTTCCAGCAGCCGCAGGATTGCCAGGCCAAGGGTCGACTTGCCCGAGCCGCTTTCGCCAACGATGCCCAGCGTCTGCCCGCGGGGTAGTTCGAAATTGACCCCGTCGACCGCCTTGACGTGGTCCACGGTGCGGCGGAACACGCCTTTGCGGATCGGGAACCAGACCCGCAGGTCGTCCACCGCCAACAGGGTTTCACCGGGCGGGTTGCCTGCCGGCGCACCGCTGGGCTCGGCGTTGAGCAGCTCGCGGGTATAGGGGTGTCGCGGGGCTGCGAAGAGTTCCTGGCAGGAAGCCTGCTCGACGATCCGCCCTTGTTGCATGACGCAGACGCGGTGGGCGATGCGCCGGACCAGGTTGAGGTCGTGGGTGATCAGCAGCAGGGACATGCCCAGGCGTGCCTGCAGGTCCTTGAGCAGATCGAGGATCTTCAACTGGACGGTGACGTCGAGCGCGGTGGTCGGTTCGTCGGCGATCAGCAGTTGCGGCTCGCAGGCCAGGGCCATGGCGATCATCACCCGCTGCCGCTGGCCGCCGGAGAGTTCGTGTGGATAGGCTTTCAGGCGCTTGGCTGGCTCGGGGATGCCGACCAGCTCGAGCAGTTCGAGAATTCTCGCGCTGGCCTTGGCGCCACCCAGGCCCTTGTGCAGGGCGAGGACCTCGGCGAGCTGCTTCTCGATGGTATGCAGCGGATTGAGCGAGGTCATGGGTTCCTGGAAGACCATGGCGATGCGGTTGCCGCGGATCCCGCGCAGGCGCCGTTCCGGGAGCTTGAGCAGATCCTCGCCCTGGTAGTGGATGCTGCCTGCTGGGTGGCTGGCGACGGAGTAGGGCAGCAGGCGCAGGATCGAGTGGGCGGTCACCGACTTGCCCGAGCCGCTTTCGCCGACCAGGGCCAGGGTCTCGCCCTGGCGGATGTCGAAGCTGACGCCTTCGACCACCCGCTGGCGTTGCTCGCCGGAGAGGAATTCGACGGCGAGGTCGCGGATTTCCAGAATGTTCTCGCTCATCTCATTTCCTCGGGTCGAAAGCGTCGCGGGCGGCTTCGCCGATGAACACCAGCAGGCTCAGCATGACCGCCAGCACCACGAAGGCGGAAATGCCCAGCCAGGGCGCCTGGAGGTTGGACTTGCCCTGGGCGACCAGCTCGCCCAGCGACGGCGCGCCGGGCGGCAGGCCGAAGCCGAGGAAGTCCAGGGAGGTGAGGGTGCCGATGGCGCCGGTGAGGATGAACGGCATGAAGGTCAGGGTCGAGATCATCGCGTTCGGCAGGATGTGACGGAACATGATGGCGCTGTTGCGCATGCCGAGGGCCCGGGCGGCGCGGACGTATTCCAGGTTACGCCCGCGGAGGAACTCGGCGCGGACCACGTCCACCAGGCTCATCCAGGAAAACAGCAGCATGATGCCCAGCAGCCACCAGAAGTTCGGCTGGACGAAGCTGGCCAGGATGATCAGCAGGTAGAGCACCGGCAGCCCCGACCAGACTTCCAGGAAACGCTGGCCGAGCAGGTCGACCCAGCCGCCGTAGTAGCCTTGCAGGGCGCCGACGGTGACGCCGATCAGAGAACTGAGCACGGTCAGGGTCAGGGCGAAGAGGATCGACACGCGGAAGCCGTAAATCACCCGGGCGAGCACGTCGCGGGCCTGGTCGTCGGTGCCCAGCCAGTTTTCCGCCGACGGCGGGGCGGGGGCGGGAACCTTCAGCTCGTAGTTGATGGTGTCGTAGCTGTAGGGGATCGGCGGCCAAAGCACCCAGCCGTCCTTCTCGGCGATCAGTTGGCTGATGTAGGGGCTCTTGTAGTTGGCTTCCAGGGGGAATTCGCCGCCGAAGGTGGTTTCCGGGTAGCGTTTGAAGACCGGGAAATACCAGCCGCCGTCGTAATGCACGACCAGCGGTTTGTCGTTGGCGATCAGTTCGGCGCCGAGGCTGCCGACGAACAGGATGAGGAACAGCCAGAGCGACCACCAGCCACGCTTGTTGCTCTTGAAGCGGGCCCAGCGGCGCTGGTTGATGGGAGACAGGCGCATCGGATTACTCCCGGTTCTCGAAGTCGATGCGCGGATCGACCAGGGTGTAGACGATATCGCTGATCAGCTTCATGACCAGCCCGAACAGGGTGAAGATGAACAGCGTGCCGAAGACCACCGGGTAGTCGCGGTTCATCGCCGCTTCGAAGCTGAGCAGGCCGAGGCCGTCGAGGGAGAAGATCACCTCGATCAACAGCGAACCGGTGAAGAAGATCCCCAGCAGCGCAGCCGGCAGGCCGGCAATCACCAGCAGCATGGCGTTGCGGAATACGTGCCCGTAGAGCACGCGGCGTTCGGTCAGGCCCTTGGCGCGGGCGGTGACCACGTATTGCTTGCCGATCTCGTCGAGGAAGCTGTTCTTGGTCAGCAGCGTGATGGTGGCGAAGTTGCCGATCACCAGGGCGGTTACCGGCAAGGCCAGGTGCCAGAAATAGTCGAGTACCTTGCCGCCGAGGCTGAGCTGGTCGAAGTTGTTCGAGGTCAGGCCGCGCAGGGGGAACCAGTCCCAGTAGCTGCCGCCGGCGAACAGCACCACCAGCAGGATGGCGAAGAGGAAGGCGGGAATGGCGTAGCCGACGATGATCGCCGAGCTGGTCCAGATGTCGAAGACGCTGCCATGGCGGACCGCCTTGGCGATCCCCAGCGGGATCGACACCAGGTACATGATCAGCGTGCTCCAGAGTCCGAGCGAGATCGACACCGGCAATTTCTCGATGATCAGGTCGGTGACCTTGGCGTCGCGGAAGAAACTCTGCCCAAAGTCCAGGTGCAGGTAGTTCTTCAGCATGATCATGAAGCGCTCGGGGGCCGACTTGTCGAAGCCGTACATGCGCTCGATCTCTTTCACCAGCTCCGGGTCCAGGCCTTGCGCGCCGCGGTATTGCGAGCCGGCCACGGCGACTTCGCCGCCGCCGCCGGAGATGCGTCCGGTGGCGCCGCCGGAAGCGGCGTCGAAGCCTTCCAGCTTGGCGATCATCTGCTCCACCGGACCGCCGGGAGCGGCCTGGATGATGATGAAGTTGATCAGCAGGATGCCGAACAGGGTAGGGACGATCAGCAGCAGGCGCCGCAGGATATAGGAGAGCATGCGGCGTTACTCCCGTTCCGGCTCGGCGTCTTGCGCGGCTTCGGCTTGCGCCTTGCTCGGCAGCGCCTTGTCGCTGGTCTGCCACCAGGTCATCAGGCCCCAGTCGTAGAGTGGCGTCACCTTCGGCCGGCCGAAACGGTTCCAGTAGGCGACCCGCCAGGTATCGACGTAGTAGTTGGGAACCACGTAGTAGCCCCACGACAGTACGCGGTCGAGGGCGCGGGTATGGTCGATCAGGCTTTGCCGCGAGTCGGACTGGATCAGGCTTTCCACCAGGCTGTCGATGGCCGGGTCCTTGAGGCCGATGAAGTTGCGGCTGCCGGCCTTGTCGGCGCTGCTGGAATGCCAGAACTCTCGCTGTTCGTTGCCTGGCGAGTTGGATTGCGGCCAGGTCGCCGAGGTCATGTCGAAATCCCGCGAGCGCAGGCGGTTGACGAACTGCGAGACGTCGACGCGACGGATCTGCATATCGATGCCAAGTTCGGCCAGGTTGCGCTTGAACGGCAGGATGACCCGTTCCATGTTGGCCTGGAACAGCATGAACTCGAAGCTCAGTGGCTGGCCGTCGGGACCTACCATGCGGTTGTTCTCGATCCTGTAGCCGGCCTCGGTGAGCAACTGGTAGGCCTTGCGTCGCTGCTCGCGGATCACCCCACTGCCGTCGTTGACCGGATTCTGGAAGACCTGGTCGAAGGCCTCGTCGGGAATCTTGCCGCGCAGCGGTTCGAGGATCTTCAGCTCGGCTTCGCTGGGCAACTGGTGGGCGGCCATCTCCGAGTTCTCGAAATAGCTGTTGGTGCGCTTGTAGGAGCTGAAGAACAGCTGCTTGTTCGACCATTCGAAGTCGAACAGCAGGCTGATCGCCTGGCGTACCCGGCGGTCCTGGAACACCGGGCGGCGGATATTGAAGGCGAAGCCCTGCATCCCCACCGGGTTGTGGTTGTGGATGCTGGCCTTGATGAAGCGCCCGTCGCGCAATGCCGGCGACTCGTAGCCGGTGGCCCAGTCCTTCGCCGAATATTCGAGGTTGACGTCGTACTGGCCGGCCTTGAAGGCTTCCAGGGCGACCGACATGTCGCGATAGGAGTCGATGGTGATGGTGTCGAAGTTATAGAGTCCGCGGGAGACCGGAAGGTCCTTGGCCCACCAGTCCTTGACTCGCTCGTAGCTGATGGAGCGTCCCGGATCGACCTTGGCGATGCGGTAGGGACCGCTGCCTACCGGGATTTCCATGCCGGTCTTGGAAAAGTCGCGGTCGGCCCACCAGTGTTTCGGCAGGATCGCGATCTGGCCGAGGATCAGCGGCAGTTCGCGGTTGCCGGCGTGCTTGAAGTCGAAGCGCACGCGAAGCTTGTCCTCGGCGACCACCTTGTCGACGTCCGCATAGTAGTTGCGGTACATCGGGTCGCCCTTGCTCACCAGCGTCTCGAAGGTGAACACCACGTCTTCGGCGGTGACCGGCGTGCCATCGCTGAAACGGGCCTGGGGGCGCAGGTAGAAGCGCACGTAGCTGTTGTCCGGTGCCTTCTCGATCTTCTCCGCGAGCAGGCCGTATTCGGTGAACGGCTCGTCCTGCGACTGGAAGGCCAGGGTGTCGTAGATCAGGCCCAGCGAAGGGGCCGAGACGCCCTTGCCGATGAACGGGTTAAGGCTGTCGAAGCCGCCGAAGTCGGCCTGGCGGAGGATGCCGCCTTTCGGCGCATCCGGATTCACGTAGTCGAAATGCTTGAAATCGGCGGGATACTTCGGAGGCTCATCGTAGAGCGTCAGTGCATGTTTCGGGGCGGCGAGGAGCGGGCCGCAGCAGCCGAGCAGCAGGGCTGCCAGCAGAGGGGTGAAGCGGGGACGGATCATCGGGACGTCTCCAGGTTTTTCTGCCACCACGCGCGCAGGCCCAGGGTGTAGGGCGGGGTGGCGACGAAGGCGAAGCGGTTGCGGTACGCCAGACGGTGCGAATTGAGGTACCAGTTGGGAATGCTGTAGTACTGCCAGAGCAAGGTCCGGTCCAGGGCGCGCGCGGCGGCGACCTGTTCGTCGCGGCTGTGGGCGCCGAGCAGGCGGTTGAGCATGGCGTCGACCACCGGGTTGGCGATTCCCGCGTAATTCTTGCTGCCCTTGACCTTCACCTGGCTGGAGTGGAAGTACTGCCACTGTTCCAGGCCGGGACTGAGGGTCTGCGGCAGGGTCATGAGGATCATGTCGTAGTCGAACTGGTCCAGGCGCTGCTTGTATTGGGCGCGGTCGACGGTGCGCAGGCGCGCGTCGATGCCGATGCTGGCGAGGTTTTCGCGATAGGGCTGGAGAATACGCTCCAGGCTCGGATTGACCAGCAGGATTTCGAAGCGCAGCGGTTCGCCCTTTTTATTCAGCAGTCGGTCGCCGGACAGCTTCCAGCCGGCATCGGCCAGTAGACCGAGTGCATGCCTGAGGGTTTCACGGGGAATGCCGCGCCCCTCGGTGGTCGGCAGGCTGAATGGCTGTTTGAACAACTGCGCCGGCAATTGCTTGCGGTACGGCGACAGGTACAGCCATTCCTGGCCCTCCGGGACGCCGCTGGCGGCGAATTCGCTGTTCGGGTAGTAGCTGCGCGAGCGCAGGTAGGAATTGCTGAAGAGGGCGCGATTGGTCCATTCGAAGTCGAACATCTCGCCCAGCGCCTGGCGTAGCGCGCGCTCCTTGAACACGGCGCGACGGGTGTTCATGAACAACGCCTGGGTCTGGCTGGGGATCTGGTGCGGGATTTCCGTGCGGATCACATCGCCGCGCAGAACCGCGGGGAAGCGATAGTTGTTCAGCCAGTTCTTCGCCTGGTGCTCGATGTAGAAGTCGAACTCGCCGGCCTTGAAGGCTTCGAAGGCGACGCCGTTGTCCCGGTAGAAGTCCACCACGACCCGGTCGAAATTGTATTTGCCGCGGTTCACCGGCAGTTTTTCGCCCCACCAGCCCTTCACGCGTTCGAACACCAGGCGGCGCCCGGGATCGACCTCGACGATGCGATAGGGACCGCTGCCCAGCGGCGCGGTGAAGGTGGTGGCGCGGAAGTCGCGATCCTTCCAGTAATGCTGCGGCAGCACCGGAAGCTCGCCCAGGCGCAGGATCAGCAGCGGGTTGCCGGAGCGCCGCAGGACGAAACGCACCCGGTGGGAGGTGAGGATATCGACCCGCTTCACCTCCTGCAGGTAGGTGCGGTACATCGGGTGCCCCTGCTTGACCAGGGTGCGATAGGAAAAGGCCACGTCGCTGGCGGTGATCGGCCTGCCGTCGTGGAAGCGTGCTTCCGGCCGCAGGTTGAATACCACCCAGCTGCGGTTTTCCGCGTATTCCACGCTCTTCGCGATCAGGCCATAGCTGGAGGCTGGTTCGTCGCCGGACGGGTCGTACAGGCCGGTGCCCACCATCAATGGTTCGTTCAGCTCATTGACGCCGTACTGGAGGAAATCGCCGGTGCCGATCGGGCTGGTGCCTTTCAGGGTGTAGGGGTTGAGCGTGTCGAAGCTGCCCGAGGCCATCAGGCGCAAGGTGCCGCCTTTGGGGGCGTCGGGATTGGTCCAGTCGAAGTGCTGGAAATTGGCCGGATACTTGAGCGTGCCGAATTGGGCATAACCATGGCTCTGGGTAATCGCGGCGAAGCTGGGCAGGCTCACGGCCAGGCCGAGGATCAGGAAGGAGAGGCGACGCATCAGGCGTGTGTCCGGGTCCTTGGCTATTTTTGACAACGAATCGTCAGGCAACAGTAACACCTTGCCCGCACAGGAAAAAAGAGGGAGCGCGGGCCTGTCCGGCCTAGGGTCCGGGGTTCTGGCCGCGCTTGCGAAAACGCCACGCCGGCAGGAGCGGGCGTGGCGTTTCGGGACGGCCTGCAATGGGCTGTCAGCGGCTCGCGGTGTCCAGGTACAGGGTCAGGGTCTGGCCGGGCTTGAGCGCCTGCTTGCTGCGCGGGTTCCAGCGCTGCAGGTGCTTCATCTCGACATTGAAGCGCTTGGCGATCAGGTACATCGAGTCGCCTTGCTTGACCTTGTAGTAGGTGGCGCTGTCGCGCTTGCCGGCGGCATTTCCCTTGCGGGCCGCCAGGGCCTGGGTGCCGCCTTGCAGCTTGAGGGTCTGGCCGACCTTCAGGGCGTGCTTGTCCAGGCCGTTCCAGCGCTTCAGGTCGTTGACGTCGACGCCGTTGTTGCGGGCGATCTGCCACAGGCTGTCGCCGTTCTTGACCTTGTAGGAGCGGGTTCTGGCCGGGGTGGAAGCCTGTCGGGCGAGTTGCTGGTAGACCGGCTTGACGGCGCCGCCGGCGATCTGCCCGGGGATGCTCAGTTGCTGGCCCTTGCGCAGGTGGTTGCTGGACAGGCGGTTGGCGCTCTTGAGCTCCGCTACGGTGATCCGATAGCGGTTGGCGATGCTGTGCAGGCTGTCGCCGCTACGCACCCGGTATTGCTGCCAGGCGGTGACTTCCTTCGGCTTGAGGGTGTCCAGCGAGGCGGTCAGGAACGCCGCTTTCTCCATCGGCACCAACAGTTGCTGGGGGCCGTCCATGGTCACGCGGCGCTTGTAGGCCGGGTTCAGCTGGTACAGCTCGTCCTCGTCCAGGTTCGCCAGCGCGGCGACGCTGGACAGGTCGATCCCGCGCTTGACCCGGACGGCCTGGAAGTAGGGCTCGTTGTTGATCGGGTTCAGGCTGATGCCGTAGGAATCCGGCGCCATGACGATCTGCGAGAGGGCGAGCAGCTTGGGTACGTAGTCCTGGGTTTCCTGCGGCAGCGGCAGGTTCCAGTAGTCGGTCGGCAGGCCCAGTTTCTCGTTGCGTTCGATGGCACGGCTGACAGTGCCTTCGCCGGCGTTGTAGGCCGCCAGGGCGAGCATCCAGTCGCCGTTGAACATGTCGTGCAGGCGCTCGAGATAGGTCAGGGCGGCGTTGGTCGAGGCGGTGATGTCGCGGCGACCGTCGTAGAAATTGGTCTGGCGCAGGTTGAAATGCTGGCCGGTGGCGGGAATGAACTGCCAGAGGCCGGCGGCGTTGCTGCGCGACAGGGCGAAGGGGTTGTAGGCGCTTTCGATGACCGGCAGCAGCGCCAGTTCGAGCGGCATGTTGCGTTCTTCCAGGCGCTCGACCACGTAGTGCATGTAGAGGCTGCCGCGCGCGCTCGATTGTTCGAGGAACGACTGGTTGCTGAGGAACCAGAGGCGCTGGCGTTCGATGCGCGGGTTGGTGCTGATCGCATCCTGGAGCTGGAAACCGTCGCGCATGCGGTCCCAGATGTCGTTGTAGGCGGCGTTCTGGCCGGGCTGGGTATGCAGCCAGGAGGGATTGAACTGGACGTCGACGGCTCGGGCGCCGGGACGTGCTGCTTTGGCCTGGGCCTCCCCCTTGATCTGGCCGCTGCCCTGGCAGCCGGCGAGCGCACCGGCGATGAGCAGGATGGACACCCGGACGGCGCGAGCCAGGGCGTCTAGATCGGGGGTTTTACGTGTCTGTGGCGGCATCGGCTGAGTGCTGTTCCGGGCAAAAATTCAGCCGATTCTAGAAATGACCTCAAGAGTGGTCAAGATTTCGCCAACCTTCAGAACTGGTCCTTCCAGGCCCTCAGGACGGCGAAAACCTCCTCCGGGGTGCGGTTTTGCTGGCCGCTCCGCTGGTCGGCTTTTTTCTTAACAGAATTTTCCGAAACGCGAAGAAATGGATTGGTCGACAATTCCAGCGAGATTTCCGACGGCAGGGTGATGCGATCCCGTTCGCGCAACCGGGTCGCTTCCTCGAAGCGTTCCCGCAGCGCCGCGTTGTCGGGCTCCACCGCCAGCGCGAAGCGCAGGTTGCTCAGCGTGTACTCGTGGGTGCAGTAGACCCGGGTGTTGGCCGGCAGCGCGGCCAGTCGCGCCAGGGAATGGTGCATCTGCGCCGGGGTGCCTTCGAAGAGACGGCCGCAGCCGGCGGCGAACAGGGTGTCGCCGCAGAACAGCAGCGGCGTCTCCGCCGGGTGGTAGTAGGCGATATGGCCGAGGGTATGGCCGGGCACGTGGAAGATCTCGAAGACCAGGCCGAGCACCTCGACCCGTTCGCCGTCTTCCAGCGCCAGGTCGCGGGCCGGGATCTTCTCGTTGGCCGGGCCGAGAACCCGCGCGCCGGTCAGTTCCTTCAGGGCCGCGACGCCGCCGACGTGGTCGTGATGGTGGTGGGTCACCAGGATATCGCTCAACCGCCAGTCGGGATGGGCGGCCAGCCAGGCTTCCACCGGCTTGGCATCGCCGGGGTCGACCACCGCGCAGCGACGGCTTGTCGCATCTTGCAACAGCCAGATGTAGTTGTCGTTGAAGGCGGGCAGGGCGTCGATCTGTATCATGGGTCGATGTCGCTAAGCAGAAGTCATTGGCGCATAGTATTGCTTATTTTCCCGTCGTGCCGGCGTCCGTCGCCGCGAAGGGGAAGACGCTGGAGGTACGCATGAACGAACCGCAAGCCTTCGCCCAGACCGATGCCGAGTGGCTGGCATCGATCAACCGGGCGCGCGACTGGTTCCAGGGCCCGCTGGGCAGCCTGATGCTGGCCGAGGAGCGACGCCTGTTGTGCGACGAGCTGACCCGTTACTTCGGTGGCTACCTGGTGCACTACGGGCCGCATGCCGAACTGCCGCCGAGCACCGGGCAGATTCAGCGCGGCGTGCGCCTGGGGCCGCCGCTGCCGGGCGTGGACATCGCCTGCGAAGAGGGCGCCTGGCCGCTCAGCGAACATGCCGCGGACGTGGTCCTGCTGCAACACGGCCTGGATTTCTGCCTGTCGCCTCACCGTCTCCTGCGCGAAGCCGCGCGTACCGTTCGTCCGGGCGGCCACCTGCTGCTGATCGGCATCAACCCATGGAGCCTGTGGGGCATCCGTCATTATTTCGCCGGGGATGCCTTGCGCCAGGCCCGCTGCATTCCTCCGTCGCGGGCCTGCGATTGGCTCAACCTGCTGGGCTTCGCGCTGGAGAAACGGCGCTTCGGGTGCTATCGTCCGCCGCTTGCGTCGGCAGCCTGGCAATCGCGCCTGGCTCGCCTGGAGCGCTGGGGCGACGCCTGGCAGTCTTCGGGCGCCGGCTTCTATCTATTGGTGGCACGCAAGCTGGTCGTGGGGTTGCGCCCGTTGCGCCAGAGCAAGCGCGAACCGCGCGGTCAGCTGGTGCCCATGCCGGTGGCGAAAGTCAGCCGGCGAGATTCCGAAATTTAGGCATGACAGATAAAGAACAGGTAGTGATCTATACCGACGGCGCCTGCAAGGGCAACCCTGGGCGCGGCGGCTGGGGGGCGTTGCTCCTCTACAAGGGCGCCGAGCGAGAGCTTTGGGGCGGCGAGCCGGACACCACCAACAACCGCATGGAGCTGATGGCGGCGATCCAGGCGCTGGCGGCACTCAAGCGTTCCTGTCCGATCCGTCTGATCACCGACTCGGAATACGTGATGCGCGGCATCACCGAATGGTTGCCGAACTGGAAGAAGCGCGGCTGGAAGACCGCCAGCAAGCAGCCTGTCAAGAATGCCGACCTCTGGCAGGCCCTGGATGAACAGGTCGCCCGGCACCAGGTGGAGTGGCAGTGGGTCCGCGGGCATACCGGCGACCCCGGCAACGAGCGGGCCGACCAGTTGGCCAACCGTGGCGTCGCCGAATTGCCGCGCTGAGCGGCCACACCGAAACAAGCGTTCAGCAGCCACGGCTGCAGCGAAACAGAGAAAGGCTCTATAGATGCGTAGCGTCGTACTGGATACCGAAACCACCGGCATGCCGGTGACCGATGGTCACCGGATCATCGAGATCGGCTGTGTCGAGCTGGAGGGGCGCCGCCTGACCGGTCGCCACTTCCACGTCTACCTGCAACCCGATCGCGAGGTCGACGAAGGGGCGATCGCCGTCCACGGCATCACCAACGAATACCTGAAGGACAAGCCGCGCTTCCGCGAGGTCGCCAACGATTTCTTCGAGTTCATCCGCGGCGCCCAACTGATCATCCATAACGCGGCGTTCGATATCGGCTTCATCAACAACGAGTTCGCCCTGCTGGGCCAGCAGGACCGCTCGGACGTGAGCGAGTACTGCTCGGTGCTGGATACCCTGCTGATGGCCCGCGAGCGCCATCCGGGTCAGCGCAACAACCTCGATGCGTTGTGCAAGCGCTACGGCGTGGACAACTCCGGCCGCGACCTGCACGGCGCGTTGCTCGACGCCGAGATCCTCGCCGACGTCTACCTGGCGATGACCGGTGGCCAGACCAGCCTGTCGCTGGCCGGCAGCGGCGCGGAAGGCGACGGCAGCGGCCGGCCGATGGTCAGCCCGATCCGTCGGCTCGATCCGGCGCGGGTCGCCACCCCGGTGCTGCGCGCCAACGCCGAAGAGCTGGCTGCGCATGCGGCGCGGCTGGCGGTGATCGAGAAGTCGGCAGGTGGTCCGTCGCTCTGGGCGCAACTGGAAGCGCCGGTCGGCGAATAGCCTGCCCATGCACCACGGGCGCCGCGTTCAGCGCGTCGCCCGCTCCACCAGCAAGGTGTCGCAGAACTGCTCGAAACGGCGGATCCTGCCGTCCTCCACCGTCCATACGTGTGCCACGCGCGCTTCGAACGACTTGCCGCTGCGACGGTGGGTCGCTGCATATCGACCGACGGCGACCACGCTGTCGCCGCCGTCGATCAGGCGCTCGATCTCGACCCTGAAGCCCTCCCAGTCCCGCTGCAAGGCCTGGAACACACCGGCGCCGATGGCGGCCGCGCCGACATAGGTGCCGGCCAGCGGGAAACCGGCCATTTCCGTCCATTCGGTGCGTTCGTCCATGTCCGCCAGCATTCCGGCGAGGTCCCCACGGCTGGAGGCCGCATAGTGATCGCTGACGATCCGATAAGCGCTGCGCATCGTTGTCGCTCCGTAGCAGGGCAGAGAGGTCCATGCTCCTCGCTGGCGGGAGCGGAGGCAAGCGCGGCGCGCCGACTTGTGTTGCCGCGACCTTTTCTTACAAGGGCAAGCCGCCGGGGGTTACGCGCGTGCCGGCAAGTCTCTACCCTGAGCCGACCGGCGGGGTTCGCCCGCCTGCTGCTCGGGATCAACAATGTATAAAGACCTCAAATTTCCCGTCCTCATCGTCCATCGCGACATCAAGGCCGACACCGTTGCCGGCGAACGCGTGCGGGGCATCGCCCACGAACTGGAGCAGGACGGCTTCAGCATTCTCTCCACCGCCAGCTCCGCCGAGGGGCGCATCGTCGCTTCCACCCACCACGGCCTGGCCTGCATCCTGGTCGCCGCCGAAGGTGCCGGGGAAAACCAGCGCCTGCTGCAGGATGTGGTCGAACTGATCCGCGTGGCCCGCGTGCGGGCGCCGCAATTGCCGATCTTCGCCCTCGGCGAGCAGGTGACCATC
The DNA here is from genome assembly GCF_001836405.1 of Pseudomonas sp. HMSC057H01. Lineage (NCBI taxonomy): Bacteria > Pseudomonadati > Pseudomonadota > Gammaproteobacteria > Pseudomonadales > Pseudomonadaceae > Pseudomonas > Pseudomonas sp. HMSC057H01. The sequence goes on from NZ_KV828460.1 coordinate 172,541, forward strand.
GAGAACGCGCCGGCCGAGTCCATGGCCGACCTGCACCAGTTGCGCGGCATCCTCTACCTGTTCGAAGACACCGTGCCGTTCCTCGCCCGCCAGGTCGCCCGGGCGGCGCGCAACTACCTGGCCGGGCTGCTGCCGCCATTCTTCCGTGCGCTGGTCGAGCACACCGCGCAGTCCAACTATTCCTGGCATACGCCGGGCCACGGCGGCGGTGTCGCCTATCGCAAGAGTCCGGTGGGACAGGCGTTCCACCAGTTCTTCGGGGAGAACACGCTGCGTTCCGACCTGTCGGTCTCGGTCCCCGAGCTGGGCTCGCTGCTCGACCATACCGGCCCCCTGGCCGAGGCCGAGGACCGTGCCGCGCGCAATTTCGGCGCCGACCATACCTTCTTCGTGATCAATGGCACTTCCACCGCGAACAAGATCGTCTGGCACTCCATGGTCGGTCGCGAAGACCTGGTGCTGGTGGACCGCAACTGCCACAAGTCGATCCTCCACTCGATCATCATGACCGGGGCGATACCGCTCTACCTGACTCCGGAACGCAACGAACTGGGGATCATCGGGCCGATCCCGCTGAGCGAATTCAGCAAGGAGTCGATCGCCGCGAAGATCGCCGCCAGCCCGCTGGCGCGCGGCCGCGAGCCGAAGGTGAAGCTGGCGGTGGTGACCAACTCCACCTACGACGGCCTGTGCTACAACGCCGAGCTGATCAAGCAGACCCTCGGCGACAGCGTCGAGGTGTTGCACTTCGACGAGGCTTGGTACGCCTATGCCGCGTTCCACGAGTTCTACGACGGACGCTATGGCATGGGCACCTCGCGCAGCGAGGAGGGCCCCCTGGTGTTCGCCACCCACTCCACGCACAAGATGCTCGCCGCCTTCAGCCAGGCCTCGATGATCCACGTGCAGGATGGCGGGACCCGGAAGCTGGACGTGGCGCGCTTCAACGAAGCCTTCATGATGCACATCTCGACCTCGCCGCAGTACGGCATCATCGCTTCGCTGGACGTGGCTTCGGCGATGATGGAAGGGCCCGCCGGGCGTTCGCTGATCCAGGAGACCTTCGACGAGGCCCTCAGCTTCCGCCGGGCCCTGGCCAACGTACGGCAGAACCTGGACCGGAACGACTGGTGGTTCGGCGTCTGGCAGCCGGAGCAGGTGGAGGGCACCGATCAGGTCGGCACCCATGACTGGGTGCTGGAGCCGAGCGCCGACTGGCACGGCTTCGGCGATATCGCCGAAGACTACGTGCTGCTCGATCCGATCAAGGTCACCCTGACCACCCCGGGCTTGAGCGCCGGCGGCAAGCTCAGCGAGCAGGGGATTCCGGCTGCCATCGTCAGCCGCTTCCTCTGGGAGCGCGGGCTGGTGGTGGAGAAAACCGGTCTCTACTCCTTCCTGGTGCTGTTCTCGATGGGCATCACCAAGGGCAAGTGGAGCACCCTGGTCACCGAACTGCTCGAATTCAAGCGCTGTTACGACGCCAACCTGCCGCTGCTCGACGTCTTGCCCTCCGTGGCCCAGGCCGGCGGCAAGCGCTACAACGGCGTGGGCCTGCGCGACCTCAGCGACGCCATGCACGCCAGCTACCGCGACAACGCCACGGCGAAGGCCATGAAGCGCATGTACACGGTGCTGCCGGAGGTCGCGATGCGGCCGTCCGAGGCCTACGACAAGCTGGTGCGCGGCGAGGTCGAGGCGGTACCGATCGCTCGGTTGGAAGGGCGCATCGCTGCCGTCATGCTGGTACCCTATCCGCCGGGTATCCCGCTGATCATGCCGGGTGAGCGCTTCACCGAGGCGACCCGCTCGATCCTCGACTATCTCGAGTTCGCGCGGACCTTCGAGCGCGCCTTCCCTGGTTTCGACTCCGATGTGCACGGCCTGCAGCATCAGGACGGACCGTCCGGGCGCTGCTATACCGTTGAATGCATAAAAGAATGAGGCCGACAGGCTAAGGGGTGTCGATGGCGGGGGGAGAGAAGGCCGGCAAGCGCGGCATGGGGTTCTGGACCTGCAGCGCGCTGGTGATCGGCAACATGGTCGGTTCGGGAGTCTTCCTGCTTCCCTCCAGCCTGGCGGCGTTCGGCGGGCTCAGCCTGTTCGGCTGGCTGGTGTCGAGCACCGGCGCGGTGCTGCTGGCGCTGACCTTCGCCCGCCTGGCGCGGGTCAACCCCGGCGCCGGCGGCCCCTACGCCTATACCCGCGACGGTTTCGGCAGCTTCGCCGGCTACCTGTGCGCCTGGACCTACTGGAAAGCCGCCTGGATCGGCAACGCGGCGATCGCCGTGACCCTGGTCGGCTACCTGCGGGTGTTCATCCCGGCGCTGGCGGATCCGCTGCTGATGGTCTGCGTGGCCATCGCCGCGATCTGGCTGTGCACCCTGATCAACCTGCGAGGCATCGGCACCTTCAGCGTGGTGCAGAACCTGCTGACCATCCTCAAGCTGCTGCCGTTGTTGCTGGTCGGTATCCTCGGCTGGTTCCACTTCAATCCCGAGCACCTGGCGATCCCGGCGCGCAGCGAGCTGCCGAACATGGGCTATGCCCAGGCGATCGCCACCACCGCGGCGCTGACCCTTTGGTCGTTCATCGGCCTGGAGTCGGCCACCGTGCCGGCCGACGACGTCGAGGACCCGCGCCGCACCATTCCCCGCGCGACCCTGTTCGGCACGCTGGCCGCGGCGGCCCTCTACATCCTCTCTATCACTGCGGTGCAGGGCCTGATGCCGCCGGAGGTGCTGGCCCGCTCCACCTCGCCGTTCGCCGACGCGGCGCGGATCCTGATGGGCGACTGGGGCTACTACCTGGTGGCTGCCGGGGCGGTGATCGCCTGCCTGGGCGCGCTCAATGGCTGGGTCCTGTTGCAGGGCCAGATCCCGGTGGCTCCGGCGCGCGACGGGCTGTTCCCGGAGTCGCTCGGCCAGCTCAACAAGAACGGCGCGCCGGCCCACGGCCTGCTGGCCTCGGGGCTGCTGGTGACGGCGCTGGTGATGGTCGACGGGCATGGCGACCTGGTCGATGTGTTCAACGTGATCATCCTGCTCGGCACCATGACCGGGGTGGTCCCCTACGCGTTCTGCACCGCCGCGCTGTTGCAGCTGCTGGCGGTGCGACCGGACGAGTTCTCGCCGCGTTCACGCCGGCAATTGCTGGTGATCGGCTCGCTGGGCTTCGCCTACTCGCTATGGGCGCTGTATGGCACCGGCCAGCAGGCGATCTTCTGGGGCTTCCTGGTGCTGATGGCCGGTATCCCGATGTACACCTGGCGGCAATGGCGCAACCAGGTCAACGGAGTGCCGACGCTCAAAGCCAATGACTGACCGCCCACCAGCCCAGGCCGCCCATCACCAGGGTGTAGGGTAGCGCCATCCAGACCATGCGGCCGTACGACAGGCGCACCAGCGGGGCGATGGAGGAGGTCAGCAGGAAGAGGAACGCCGCCTGGCCGTTGGGCGTCGCTACGCTGGGCAGGTTGGTGCCGGTATTGATCGCCACCGCCAGGGTATCGAAATGCTCGCGGCTCATGTGGCCGGCATCCAGCGCCTGTTTCACCTCGGTGATGTAGATGGTGGCGACGAATACGTTGTCGCTGATCGCCGAGAGCAGGCCGTTGGCGATGAACAGCATGCCCGGCTGGCGTTCCGCCGGCAGCGCCAGCACCGCCTGGATGATCGGGGTGAACAGGTGCTGCTGGTGGATCACCGCGACCACCGCGAAGAACACCACCAGCAGCGCAGTGAACGGCAGGGCTTCCTGGAAGGCGCGGCCGATCTGGTGTTCGTCGGTGACGCCGGTGAAGGCAGTGATCAGCACGATCACCAACAGGCCGATCAGGCCGACCTCGGCGACATGCAGGGCCAGCCCGACGATCAGTACCAGCGCCGCCAGGGCCTGCACCAGCAGCGCGGCCTTCTGCTGCGCTCCGCGTTTGCGGCTTTCGCTGGCGGCGTACTCGGCGAGCACCTGGCGCACCGCCGCCGGCAACTGGGCGCCATAGCCGAAGCGGCGGCTCTTCTCCAGCAGCACGCAGGTCAGCAGGCCGGCCGCCAGTACCGGCATGGATACCGGCGCGACCTGGCGGAAGAACTCGACGAAATGCCAGCCGGCCTCGTGGCCGATCAGCAGGTTCTGCGGTTCTCCCACCAGGGTGCAGACGCCGCCCAGTGCGGTGCCGACCGCCGCGTGCATGAGCAGGCTGCGGAGGAAGGCGCGGAATTCTTCGAGATGGGCCCGGTGCAGCTCCGGGACCTGGCGGTCGGTGGCGGGATCGTAGTCCTCGCTGGCGCGCTGCCCCGAAGCGACCCGGTGGTACACGGCGAAGAATGCCACCGCCACGCTGATCACCACGGCGGTCACGGTGAGGGCGTCGAGGAAGGCCGAGAGGAGGGCGGCCAGCAGGCAGAACAGGAGCGATAGCAGGGCCTTCGAGCGCACGCCGAGCAGCAGGCGGGAAAACAGCAGGAGCAGCAGGTCCTTCATGAAGTAGATGCCGGCGACCATGAACATCAGCAGCAGGAGCACCGGGAAGTTGTGCTGCAACTCCGCATAGAGCGCCTCGGGGGTAGCCAGGCCGAGCAACAGCGCCTCCAGCACCAGCAGGCCGCCCGGCTGCAGCGGATAGCATTTCAGCGCCATGGCCAGGGTGAAGATGAACTCGCCGACCAGCACCCAGGCGCTTGTCACCGGCCCGGCCAGCCATAGCAGCAGGGGATTGAGCAAGAGGAAGGCGAGCACCGTCAGCTTGTACCAGCGCGGCGAATGCCCGAGGAAGTTCTGTGCGAAAGCCTGGCTCAGGGGACTGCTCACGATGGACTCCACGGCAAGGAAAAGACTGAAAATGCCAGCAGGACTTTCGTTGGATCAAGCGTTTAGCGCAATCATCGAAGAGATTGCGGTATCAATGGGCGTGCCGTGCATCACATAGTGCAGCATCGACATTTGGCTCGCCCTTGTTATAGTTGCGGGATTTTCCGCACAACAAAAATCTCTGCGTTCTGACAGCGCAGTTGCTCTGCCGAGGACTATCGCCGTGACCGAGTACAACGCATTCCGTGTGGAGCTGGCAGACAAGATCGCCCACGTCCAGATCAACCGTCCGGACAAGATCAATGCCATGAACCAGGACTTCTGGCGCGAGATCATCGAGATCTTCCGCTGGGTCGACGATACCGACGAAGTGCGGGTGGTCGTGCTGTCCGGGGCGGGCAAGCATTTTTCCTCGGGGATCGACCTGATGCTGCTGGCCCAGGTCGGCAGCCAACTGGGCAAGGACGTCGGCCGCAACGCCGACGCCCTGCGTCGCAAGATCCTCGAGCTGCAGGCCTCGTTCAACGCGGTCGACAACTGCCGCAAGCCGGTGCTCGCGGCGATCCAGGGCTACTGCCTGGGCGGCGCCATCGACCTGGTCTCGGCCTGCGACATGCGCTACTCGACCGCCGACGCGCAGTTCTCGATCAAGGAGATCGACATCGGCATGGCCGCCGACGTCGGCACCCTGCAGCGCCTGCCGCGGATCATCGGCGATGGCATGATGCGCGAGCTGGCCTACACCGGGCGCATGGTCGACGGCGAAGAGGCACGGAGCATCGGCCTGGTCAATCGTACCTACGCGGACCAGGCCGCATTGATGGATGGGGTCTTCGAACTGGCGCGGCAGATCGCCGCGAAGTCGCCGATCGCCATCCGTGGTACCAAGGAAATGATCCGCTATATGCGCGACCACCGGGTCGACGACGGCCTCGAGTACGTCGCTACCTGGAACGCCGCCATGCTCCAGTCCGCCGACCTGCGGGTGGCGATGGCCGCGCATATGGCCAAGCAGAAGCCGGAATTCGCTGATTGATGCCGTTGTATATTCTTGCGCGGGAGGCGCACTAGGCCGATGGTCACAGGAGCCACGTCCCTCAGTCTGGTGCGCGACGAGTTGTTCGCCACCATGGAACAGGCCGAACAGGGTCTTGAGCAGTTCATTGCCGAGCGGCAGAACGGCAGCCTGCTGCAGCACGCCGTCGAATGCCTGCAACAGATCCGCGGCACCCTCAACCTGATCGAGCTGGCCGGCGCCGAGCTGCTGGCCCAGGAAGCCCTGCAGCTGGCGACCGACATTCCCACCGGCGTCAGCGAGGAGCGCGACGGCCAGCTGGCAGCCCTGGGCAACGCCCTGTACGTGCTGCGCCGCTACCTGGAGAACGTCGAGGCCAATCGCCAGGAGATCCCCGAGCTGCTCTTGCCGGCGATCAACGAAGTGCGCTGTGCCGCAGGGCAGCCGGCGCTGCCGGAAAGCTTCTTCTTCAGCGCCCGCCTGGATATCCCGCGGCCGCCGAGCACCGCCATCGACCACCTGCCTTCCGAAGCCGAACTGGGCGAGGAAAGCCGGCGGATGCGCCACATGTACCAGATCGGCCTGCTCGGCCTGATCCGCGAACAGAACCTCTATCCCAGCCTCAAGCTGATGGGCCGCGCGCTGGCGCGCCTCGACAGCCTGCACGGCGGGGTGGCCCGTTCGCGGCTGTGCTGGATCGGCGCCGCGGCGATCGAGTCGATCGTCGATGGCCAACTGTTGCCGCGCAAGTCGCGCAAGCAACTGTTCTCGCGCATCGACCGCGAGCTCAAGCAATTGCTGATCGGCCCGGCCTACGAGGCGCCGCGCCATCTGCTCAAGGAACTGCTCTACCTGGTGGCGCTGTCCGACGGCCAGGGCCCGCGTTCGCGCGAGGTCCGCGAACTGCATGGGCTGGCGCCGCTGCCGTTCACCGACCACCTGCTGGAAGAGGAATCGCAGCGCCTGTCCGGCCCCGGCCAGTCGGTGATGCGTTCGCTGTCCACGGCGATCCGCGAGGAACTCGCCGGGGTCAAGGACATGCTCGACCTGATCGAGCGCGGCGTGGCCCAGCCGGACAGCCTGACCAACCTGCATGCGCAACTGGGCAAGCTGAGCAAGACCCTCGGCATGGTCGGCCTGAACTCGGCCGGCACCGCCCTGCAGACCCAGCTACCCACCGTGGCCGCCTGGGCTGCCAGCGGCGTCGCCGATTCGCCGCCGGCGTTGCTGCGCCTGGCCGATGCGGTGCTCTACGTGGAAAGCATGGTCGGCAACCTCGAGCGCGGCGAGCGCCGCATCATCCGGCCGACTCCGGCGGAGCCCGGGCAAGAAGCCGATGCGTTCGCCGTGCACCAGTTGGCCGAGGCGCGCATCGTGGTGATCGAGGAGGCCAAGGCCGGCCTGGCCCTGGCCAAGCGTGCGATCACCGCGTACCTGGAATCCAATGGCGACAAGCTCAACCTGGCCAACGTCCCGGCCAGCCTGCAGGCGGTCCGGGGCGGCCTCTGGTTCCTCGGTCAGGAGCGCGCCGCGCTGCTGGTCGGCGGCTGCGCCGACTACATCCAGCAGCGCATGATCGAGACCGCGCAGATGCCTTCGGAACAGATGCTGGAAACCCTCGCCGACGCCCTGACCAGTCTCGAATACTATCTCGAGGGCGGTGCCGTGCTGCGTCCGCAGGGCCAGCCGGATGTCCTCGACCTGGCCAGCGCCAGCGTCAAGGCGCTCGGGCTGCCGGTGGCCGCCTGATGGCCGGCGAGTCCCGCTGGCAGGCAGGTCGGCCGACTACCGCCCAGGTCGGCGGCTGGGTGCTCGCGCACTGTCAGCAGCGCTTCCTCCAGGACGACAACGGCCTGCTGTTCCCCCGCGAATGGCTGAAGCGCCAGGAACTCCCGCTGCTCGCCGAGCATGGGGTCGGCCATTGGCAGGGCGAGCCGGTCTACGTGCTGGAACTGGACGAGCCGATCGAGCTGCCGGGCATGGCCTGGGCGCCGTTGCGGCAGTTCATGCTGCACGGCGATTTCGATCAGTTCTGCATGCTCGGCTATGCCAGCCAGATCGGCATCTGGGCACGTCACAACCGGTTCTGCGGCAACTGCGGCACACGCATGCAGGCGCAGGACCACGAGCGGGTGATGCAGTGTCCGCAGTGCGGGCTGCACCAGTACCCGCGCCTGTCGCCGAGCATGATCGTCCTGGTGACCCGGGGCGACGAGGTGTTGCTGGCGCGTTCGCCGCGCTTCGTGCCGGGGGTCTACAGTACCCTGGCCGGCTTCGTCGAGGCCGGCGAGTCGGTGGAGCAGTGCGTGGTCCGCGAGGTGCGCGAAGAGGTCGGGGTGGAGGTCGCCAATCTCGAATACATCGGCAGCCAGAACTGGCCGTTCCCGCATTCGCTGATGCTCGGTTTCCACGCCGAGTACGTGTCCGGCGAGATCGTCCCGCAGGAAGACGAGATCGAGGACGCCCAGTGGTTCTCCCTCGATGCCTTGCCGCCGCTACCGGCGCAGCGCTCGATCGCCCGGCACCTGATCGACCTGTACCTGGCGCGCCGCTCAGGCGCCGCTGAACCAGTGCTGCCAGGCTAGCCGCGCGGTCAGCGCCAGGACCACCAGGATGAACACCGGGCGAATGAACTTCGCCCCACCGCCGATGGCGGTGCGCGCGCCGAAATAGGCGCCGACCATCAGCGACGCACCCATGCACAGGCCGAGCAACCAGATCACCTGGCCGGAGGCGACGAACACCGCCAGCGCCACTATGTTGCTGACGAAGTTCATGCTCCGCGCCACACCGCTGGCGCGGACCAGGTCCAGCGGGTACATGAGCAGCGAGCTGACGGTCCAGAACGCTCCGGTGCCCGGTCCCGCCACGCCGTCGTAGAAGCCCAGGGCGAGGCCCTGCGGCCACTGGCGCTTGCGTCCGACCGGCGTATCGGCGTCCAGCGGCGCCTTCGGCGTGCCGCCGAAGAGCATGTAGAGGCCGCAGGTGAATACCACCACCGGGAGCATCCGGTTCAGCCACTCGGCGGGCAGCAGGTGAGCCGCCCAGGCGCCTATGGCGGCGCCGATCGCGGTGGCGAGCAGAGCGTTGCGCCACTTCCCGGGATGGAACAGCTTGCGCCGGTAGAAGGTGTAGCTGGCGGTCGCCGCACCGAAGGTCGAGCTCAGCTTGTTGGTACCCAGCGCCAGGTGCGGCGGGACCCCGGCGGTGAGCAGCGCAGGGATGGTCAACAGGCCGCCGCCGCCGGCGATGGCGTCGATGAAGCCGGCGAGAAAGGCCACCACGGCCAGGATGATCAGGGTGCTGGGGTCTATCGCGAGTTCGAAAGGCATGAAAAACCGGACCTGCTTCCAATCGGGAAACGGCCTCGCTGGCCGTCGGGAGGAGGGGTGCGCATAATGCCCGCAATTTCACGCAGAAGGAATCGCTTGCATGCAGTACGACGGTCTGGCCTGGGCATTCGCGTTACTGGCCTTGCTGGCCGCCCTGGTTGCGGTGCGCATCCTCTTCGAACGCACCTGGTTCCTCGGCTGGCTGCGCGGCACCTGCGGCTTGGCCTTCGTCGCCGTGGCGACGCTGCTGCTGGTGCTCGCCTGGGACCTGCGCAGCTATTCGCTGCTCAAGCCCGAGCAGCCGATGGCCACCCTGAGCTTCCAGGCCGAAGGGCCGCAGCGCTACCGGGTGCTGATCCAGGAGGGCGCCAACGAGCGCAGCGTGGTGCTGGACGGCGAACTCTGGCAACTGGACGCGCGGATTTTCCGCTGGAAGGGGCTGGCCGCGTTGATCGGTCTGGCGCCGGGCTATCGCCTCGACGCGCTCAGCGGCCGCTTCCTGGCCCTCGAGCAGCAGTCCCGGGGCCGCCGCCTGGGCTTGTCGCAGAGTCCGCTGGGGGTCGATCTCTGGCGCTGGCTGCGGGCCGGCGAGCACGACCTGTTCCTGTTCGAGCCGCTGGCGGGGCGGGTGACTTTCCTGCCGATGGCGGACAAGGCGGTGTTCGCGGTGAACTACGGCGTCGCCGGGCTGCTTGCCGAGCCGATGAACCTGGCGGCCGAGGAGGCGCTCAGGGACTGGCGCTAGGCCATGCGAAAAGCCGGGGCGGCGGCGATCGCCTGGGCGGTTTCGCGAAAGCGTTCGATGAGTTCCGACGGCGTGCGGTAGGCCAACGCCAGCCGATAGGGAATTCGCGCCCGCCGCCCTTGCAGGGGACGAAAGGTGACCCCCGGCGGGCGCAACGGTTGTAGCAGCGAAGGCACTAGCGCGACGCCGATGCCGCCGGCCACCAGCCCGGCGATGGTCTGCATCTGCCGCGCCTCCTGCACCACCTCCGGGACGAAGCCGGCTGCCGCGCAGGCGGCGACGATCAGGTCGTGCATGCCCGGCCCATAGTGCCTTGGGAACAGCAGCCAGGGTTCTCCGGCCAGTTGTTCCAGGCGCAGGCGCGCATGGCGTGCCAGCCGATGGCCTTCGGGCAATGCCACGCGCATGTCGCCGTCCACCAGTAGATGCGTGTACAGGCCGGGCTGGCGGTCGACCGGCAGGACGATCAGGCCGGCATCGATGCGGTCTTCGCGCAGCGCCTCCAGTTGCCCCGCGGTGGTGTCTTCCTGGAGCTGGAAGTCCAGCGCGCCATGCTGTTGGCGGAACGCCTGGAGTATGCGCGGTAGCAGAATATTGATGGTGCTGTCGACGAACGCCAGGCGCAACGTTCTGCGTCCGCTGGCGGCGCTGCGCGCGGCCGCCAGGGTGCGTTCGGCCTGGGCCAGGGTGCGCCGGGCTTCGTCGAGGAACGCGCGGCCCGCCGGCGTCAGGCGATGGATACGGTTGTCACGCTCCAGCAGGCTGGCGCCGACTTCTTCTTCCAGCCGCCGGATCGCGGTGGTCAGCGGTGGCTGGGCCATGTGCAGGCGCTCAGCGGCGCGGCGGAAGCTCAGCTCCTCGGCAACCGCGACGAACTGGCGGAACTGGCGCAAGTCGGCCATTGCGATATCTCCCGGATATGGTGAGTTAAGAAAGACAGTATTGGATATATCGCGGCGAATCCGTCGAGAATCCATCCGTACGCTCGCTCTGGCCAGACGAGGCGTTCCATCCATCACAGAGGAAGCCCGTCATGCACACTCATTCTCCAATCCCCCGTACCGCCCTGGTCACCGGCGGCTCGTCGGGCATCGGCCTGGCCATCGCCCGGCGCCTTCGGCAACAGGGTTATCGGATCGCCCTGGTGGCCCGTGATTCCCAGCGCCTGCAACGCGCTGCCGCCGAGTTGGGCGGTGTGCCCTGGATGGCCGCCGATCTTTCCCGCCGCGAAGCTGTCGAGGCGGTGGCCGCCTGGTTTGGCGACACCTTCCAGGGGCTCGACGTGCTGGTGAACAACGCCGGGTTCACCCGAAAGATCGCCGCCACCACTCCGCTGGCTGAGGCCGAGCGGGAATGGGATGCGCTGCTGGACGGCAACCTGAAAAGCGCGTTCCTCATGTCGCTGGCGGTGTTGCCGCATTTCGCGGAAGAGGGCGGGCGGATCATCCATATCGGATCGATCGCTGCGCAGACCGGTAGCGGCAGTCCCGGTGCGCTGGGCTATGCGGCAGCCAAGGCCGGCCTGCATGGCTTCGGCGTGGCCCTGGCGCGGGAACTCGGTTCGCGCGGGATCACGGTGAACAGCGTGGCACCGGGTTACATCGCCGACACCCGGTTCTTTCCCGGCGGCCTCGATCCGCAACGGGTCGCCGCCATCGTCGGCGAGACCCCGCTGGGCAGGACCGGCCGGGTCGAGGACATCGCCGCGGCGGTGGCCTGGCTGGCCTCGCCCGAGGCGGGGTTCGTCACCGGAACGGTGGTGTCGGTGAACGGTGGCTGGCGGGTCGGCAACTGAAGTGGAGGCGGCGGGTAACACCTATGGGGGTACTCGTCCGGCTACCCGAGAACGCAGGTGAATAGCCGTGGGGCGCCTGTCCCGCGCTGGTGCGAGGCATTGGCAATCCTGAAATGAAAAGAGGGAGCCCTGGCTCCCTCTTCGCGCGTTCGCCGTTCCGTCAGGAAAGGAAGCCGCCGTCGACGTTCAGCGCCACGCCGGTGGTGTAGCTGGACGCTTCGCTAGCCAGGTAGAGCACGGCGCCTGCCATTTCGCTCGGCTCGGCCACGCGCTTGAGCGGGATGCGCTGCAGGGCGAGGTTGCGGATCGCGTCGTTCTTCACCAGCGCCGAAGCGAACTTGGTGTCGGTCAACCCTGGCAGGAGGGCGTTGCAGCGGATGCCGAACTGCGCGCATTCCTTGGCGAAGACCTTGGTCATGCTGATCACGGCGGCCTTGGTCACCGAGTAGATGCCCTGGAACTCGCCGGGCGATACGCCGTTGATCGAGGCCACGTTGATGATGCTGCCGCCGCCGTGTTCCTTCATCAGCTTGCCGCCCTCGATGGACATGAAGTAGTAGCCGCGGATGTTGACGTCGACGGTCTTCTGGAAGGCGCCGAGGTCGGTTTCCAGTACGTTGCAGAACTGCGGGTTCGTGGCGGCGTTGTTGACCAGGATGTCGAGGCGGCCGAACTGCTCGCGGATCTGTGCGAAGACGTTCTGGATCTGCTCCATCTCGCCGATGTGGCAGGCGATCGCGGTGGCCTTGCCGCCCTCCGCGGTGATCGCGTCGGCGACCGCCTGGCAGCCATCGATCTTGCGGCTCGAGACGATCACGTGGGCGCCTTGCTGGGCCAGCAGCTTGGCTATCGCCTCGCCGATGCCGCGGCTGGCGCCGGAAACGAAGGCGATCTTGCCGTCGAGGTCGAACAGGTGGGTCTTGGACATGGGCTATCCCCTTGTAGTGGTCGGTTACAGGCGGGAGCGCTCGATGGCCTGCAGGCTCATCTGCTCCAGCAGCTTGTTCATCTGCACGAACTGGGCGAAACGCTTGTCCTGGGTCTGCCCGTGGTAGTAGCGGTAGTAGATCTGCTGGACGATGCCGGCAAGACGGAACAGGCCATAGGTGTAGTAGAAGTCCAGGTTGTCGATCGGCGGGATCCCGGCCCGCTCGGCGTAGTAGTCGGCGAACTCCCGGCGGGTCAGCATGCCCGGCAGGTGGCTGGGCTGGCGGCGGGTCAGTTGCACCGGAGCCGGGTCGCCGGCTTCCACCCAGTAGGCGAGGGTGTTGCCGAGGTCCATCAGCGGATCGCCGAGGGTGGCCAGTTCCCAGTCCAGCACGCCGATGATCTGCATCGGGTTGTCCGGGTCGAGGATCACGTTGTCGAAGCGGTAGTCGTTGTGCACGATGCCCGGCTTGTGGTGATCGGCCGGCTGCTTGTCCTTGAGCCAGGCCTTGACCGGTTCCCAGAGCGGCGCGTCGGGGGTCAGGGCCTTCTCGTAGCGGTCGGTCCAGCCGGCGATCTGGCGCTGCACGTAGCCGTCCGGGCGGCCCAGGTCGGCCAGTCCGCAGGCGGCGTAGTCGACGTTGTGCAGTTCGACGAACTTGTCGATGAAGCTCTTGCACAGGCTGCGGGTCTGTTGTTCGTCGAGATTCAGCTCAGGCGGCAGTTCGGCGCGCAGGATGATGCCCTTGACCCGTTCCATGACGTAGAACTCGGCGCCGATCACCGACTCGTCGGTGCAGTAGAGGTAGGCTTTCGGGCAGTAGGGGAAGCCTGCGTTCAACTGGTTCAGGATGCGGTATTCGCGGCCCATGTCGTGGGCCGACTTGGCCTTGTGGCCGAATGGCGGGCGACGCAGGACGAACTCCTGGCGCGGATACTCGATCAGGTAGGTCAGGTTGGACGCGCCACCGGGGAACTGGCTGATCTTCGGGGTGCCTTCGAGGCCGGGGATATGGGCTTTCAGGTACGGGTCGATGACGGCGGCGTCAAGTTCTTCGCCGGCGCGGATGCGAGTGGATTGGTCGGTCAGCGACATGGGGTTCCCTTCTCGTGGTGCCACGGCGGAGCCGCGGGAGCCGGTGCGCGCATCAGGCTGCGCAATGATGGTGGCCGGCGATAATTGGCTAATCTAATGCCCTGTCCCGGCCCTCACAAGCCGCCGCCGGGCGTTATGGGCAAGCGTGTTGCCGCTCCATCACGGTCCCTGATCGTCGGCCTGGAGGAATGCCGGACAAAAAAAAACCGGAGCCGCGAGGGACTCCGGTTTTCCTTCTGGCATGGCGCCGGAAACGGTCAGACCGGGAACAGTTCGCCCAGCTTCATCGCCAGCATCATGTCGCCTTCGGCGCGCAGCTTGCCGGCCATGAAGGCCTGCATGCCGTCGGTCTCGCCGCTGGTGATGCCCTTCAGGGTTTCGCTGTCCATGATCAGGGTGACGTTGGGGTTCTCGGCGTCGCCCTGTACCACTTCGCAGGTACCGTCCTTGACGACCAGGTAGTGGTTGTCGCCGTCTTCGATGTTGAACTGGAACACCAGATCCAGGCCGGCGGCCGCGCTGGCGTTGAACTTGCTTTTCATGGTGGAGACGATGTCAGCAACGGTGGTCATGGGTTCTATTCCTTTCTTCTAGGGTTTTTTCGGCGACCGGAACGGTCGCGGTAGGCCGGCTCATCGATAGGTGATGAGTTCCGGCGCCTTCAACAGTTCCAGGTGCACGTGACTGTTGAAGGAAGCCAGGGACACTTCCTCGCCGCGGAATTTCAGGCGAGTCAGCGAGGTATTGACGATCTGCCAGTTCAGCTCGAAGGCCTTGAGCGGCGGAACGCCGACGATCAGCTGGAGCAGGGCGGTGATGGTACCGCCGGAGGTGAACACGGCGACCCTGTCCTTGCCGCTGGCCTGCGCCAGCAGACGACGAAGACCGTCATGGACCTTATCGAGGAATTCCTGCCAGCTTTCCAGCCCATCTTTCTCATGGTTGCCGGAAACCCAGCGCGCGATGATGGTGGAGAACAGGCGCTGGAACTCGGCCCGATGCTCGGCCGCATGGCGAAGGATGTGCAAGGCTTCCGGCTGCTCCTCGAGCAGGTCCGGCAGGTGCGCGCGGATCACCGCGTCGGCTTCGAATTCGTTGAACGCCGGATCGACTTCCAGCTCCGGCGTGGCCAGCCCGGAGGACTCCAGGCGTTCGAGGGCGGCGCGGGCGGTGTGCTGCTGGCGGCGCAAGCCGCCGCTGAGGACGCGGTCGAAACGGACGCCGAGGTTTAGCAGGTGGTCGCCGAGGATTTCCGCCTGGCGGATGCCGGTCGGCGACAGCACGTCGTAGTCGTCGGCACCGAACGACGCCTGGCCATGTCGAATCAGGTAGATGCTGCCCACGGGCGGACCTCGGCGGGTGAAAGTTCCGCGAGGGTATGAGGATCACCCAGGGCTGTCAACGAAAAAACATACGCTTGTTTGAATGTCATTCGCTGCCTTTATCGGCTGCTCCGGGCGTGCCCTGCAAAGGCTCTCCAGGCAGTGGCATCGCTGGCCGCCCGTCGGTGGCCTGGGTATGCTTGCGCAATCGTGTCGCCCGTAGACGGGTGCGTCAACAGTAGAGAGGGGGTTGTGTGGAGTTCATTGCCGAATATGCGGGCTTTCTGGCCAGGACCGTGACCGTGCTGGCGGCGATCATCGTGGTGCTGGTGGTGATCGTCGCCCTGCGCGGCCGCGGCCGGCGCGGCGCAGGCGGGCACCTCGACGTGCAGAAACTCAACGATTTCTACAAGGACCTGCGCGAGCGGGTCCGTCACAGCGTCCTCGACAAGGCCAGCCTCAAGGCCTTGCGCAAGGAGGAGAGCAAGGCGGCGAAGCAGGCGAAGAAACATCCTGAACAGAAGTCGCGGGTCTACGTGCTCGATTTCGACGGCGACATCAAGGCCTCGGCTACCGAGCAACTGCGCCACGAAGTGACTGCGGTGCTGAGCATGGCGGGCAAGGACGACGAGGTGGTGCTGCGCCTGGAAAGCGGCGGTGGCATGGTCCATGGCTACGGCCTGGCGGCCTCGCAACTGGCGCGCATCCGCCAGGCCGGCGTGCCGCTGACCGTGTGCGTCGACAAGGTGGCGGCCAGCGGCGGCTACATGATGGCCTGCATCGGCGATCGGATCCTTTCCGCGCCCTTCGCCATCCTCGGCTCGATCGGCGTGGTGGCGCAGTTGCCCAACGTCCACCGGCTGTTGAAGAAGCACGATATTGACTTCGAGGTGCTTACCGCTGGCGAATACAAGCGTACGCTGACGGTATTCGGCGAGAACACCGAGAAGGGCCGGGAAAAGTTCCAGGAGGACCTGGAGGTGACCCACGAACTGTTCAAGAACTTCGTGGCCCACTACCGGCCGCAACTGAACATGGACGAGATCGCCACCGGCGAGGTCTGGCTGGGCCAGGCCGCACTGGGCAAGCTGCTGGTGGACGAACTCAAGACCAGCGACGAGTACCTGGCCGAGCAGGCCAGGGAGCGCGATGTCTACCAGGTGCAATTCGTCGAGCGCAAGAGCCTGCAGGAACGCGTCGGCCTGGCCGCCAGCGTGGTTATCGACCGCGTGCTGGTGACCTGGTGGGGGCGGCTCAACCAGCAGAAGTTCTGGCAATAGGCCGGCGCCGACAGGGACGAACACGCTGTCTTCAGGGTTTTCACGAGAGGAGGTCGAAATGGCTGTATTCAAGGCGTTGTGGGTGACGGAAGCGCCCCACGGCGTTTACGAAACGCAGGTGGTCGAGCGCGATACCGGCGACCTGCCGGCGGGCGACGTACTGATCCGCGTGCAGTATTCCTCGCTGAACTACAAGGATGCGCTGTCCGCCAGCGGCAACCGCGGGGTGACCCGCAAGTACCCGCATACCCCCGGCATCGATGCCGCCGGTGTGGTCGCCGAGTCCTCGGTGGCCGAGTTCGCGGCCGGTGACGAGGTGATCGTCACCGGCTACGACCTGGGCATGAACACCGCCGGCGGTTTCGGCCAGTACATCCGCGTGCCCGCGGCCTGGGTGATCAAGCGCCCGCAAGGCCTGAGCCTGCGCGAGGCGATGATCCTCGGCACCGCCGGCCTGACCGCGGCGCTCTGCGTCGAAAAGCTGGAGCGCAGCGGCCTGCGCCCCGACCATGGCTCGGTGCTGGTCACCGGCGCCAGCGGCGGGGTCGGCAGTATCGCCGTGGAACTGCTGGCCAAGCTCGGCTACACCGTGGCGGCCGCCACCGGCAAGCTGGAGCAGGCCGAGTTCCTCAACCGCCTGGGGGCCAAGCAGATCCTCGATCGCGCCACCGTGGCCGATGGCGTCGACAAGCCGTTGCTCAAGGAACAGTGGGCCGGCGCGGTGGACACCGTCGGCGGCGACATCCTCTTCAACGTGGTCAAGTCGTTGCAGTACGGCGGCAGCGTCGCCTGCTGCGGCCTGACCGCCGGCGCCGGCTTCAAGGCCTCGGTGCTGCCGTTCATCCTGCGCGGGGTCAACCTGCTCGGGGTGGACTCGGTGGAGCTGCCGCTGGTGGTCAAGGCATCCATGTGGGACAAGCTGTCGCTGCAATGGAAGCTCGACAACCTCGAAGAGGTGGCGCGCGAGATCGCCCTCGAAGAGCTGCCGGGGGCGATCAACCAGATCCTCGCCGGCAAGCTGGTCGGCCGGGTGCTGGTCAACCTCGGCTGAGGGCGTTGCCGGAGCCCAGCTCCGGCAACAGGTAGCCCGCCCAGAGCGATTCGGCGAACTGCGGCCGGAAGAAGCCGAAATGGCCGATGTGGCGGGCGCCGATTTCCTCGGGAGCGATGCGCCAGGCGGTTTTCGGCGCTTCGCGGTAGAAGCCCAGCAGCGACTCGATGCTGCGTCGGGACATCATTTCATCGTCGGTGAACGACAGCGACACGATGGGCGTGCGTACGGCGGAGAAGGCGCGGCGGATAGCCTCGCCATCCGCGAGGGCGTACTGCGGATGCAGGCACCAGCGTCGCCATTGTTCGATCACCCCGCGCGGCAGGTCGCCGACCATGCCCAGGCGGCGCCCGGGAAAATAGCCGAGCAGCGGCGTCAGCAGGGGCGCGACGAGGTACCAGAACAACCAGACCTTGTTGCGCAACCGCGGGCTGTTTTCCTTCCAGTAGCCACTGCCGCTGGCGATGCTGAAGACCCTCTCGATACGCTCGCGCCCTTCGACGAAGGGCAGGATCTGGCCGCCCAGGCTATGGCCGATCCAGTACAGGGGCTTGCTCCCGCTCTCGGCGAGCGCGGCGGCGAGCATGGCGCTGCAGTCATGACGGGCCCAACCCAGCACATCGACCTCGAGACCGCGCAGCGAGCCGTTGCGCGATTGCCCCATGCCCAGGTAGTCGAAGGTGATGGCCAGGTAGCCGCGCTCTGCCAGCCAGGCGGCGAAGGGCGCGTAGAACCGCTGTTCCACTCCCATCGCCGGGACGATCAGGAGATAGCCGCGCGGCTCCCCGGCAGGCCGGTACCAATGGCTGGCCAGCGGATGGCCGTTGCCGTTATCGATGAGGCGTGGTTGCGGAGGGTTCATGCCGGTCTCCGTGGTCTGTTCGCGGCTTCGAGAATAGGGCTGGCCGCCAGGGCGCCTCCAGCCGGCCGAAAGCACGGCCGGGGCGCCCTGGCGGTCAGGCCTGGCTGACGTACATGGTGATCTCGGCGCGGAATACCGGCTTGTCGTCGACATAGGCGACCACCGGCACCACCAGGTTGCCGGTGGCTTGCCAGTCGATCTGGCTGCCGTCGGCCACCGCGCGCACGTCGCCAGTGGCCTTGGCCAGGTACTCGACGGTCATGCCGCGCGGAATCCAGCGATGGCCGGCGGGAATCGAGGCGTCGGTCATGGTCCCGGCGGCCAGTTCGGCGGCATTGCACAGGGCGATGGCATGCACCGTGCCGATATGGTTCAGCACCTCGCGGCGCTTGGGGAAGGTGACTTCGGCATAGCCGGGACGCAGTTCGACGAACTGCGGGGCGATGCTGGCGAAATAGGGTGCGAACTGGCCGATCATGGCGCTGAACTGGGCCGGGCCGACCTGCTGGTACATCTGCATCATCTGACTCATGGAAAACTCCGGGCGTTTCAGGATTGAAGATGTGTGCGCACCGGGGCAGTATACGAAGGTTAGAAATTTATTCTAGAAAAATATTCTAGTCAGCGTTTCGACGATTAACGACAAGGACCGACATGGGCCGTTCTTCCCGCAAAGACGAGATTCTCCAGGCCGCCCTGGCCTGCTTCAGCGAGCATGGCGTAGACGCCACCACCATCGAGATGATCCGCGACCGTTCCGGAGCGAGCATCGGTAGCCTCTACCACCATTTCGGCAACAAGGAACGCATCCATGGCGAACTGTACCTGGCCGGGATCGGCCAGTACGCGGCGTTGCTCGAAGCCGGCTTCGCCAGGGCGCGCAGCGCCGAGGAAACGGTCAGGTTGCTGGTCACCAGCTATATCGACTGGGTCGTGGCGAATCCTGACTGGGCACGCTTCATCCTGCACAGCCGCGGGCGGGTAGAGGCGGGGGAGTTGGGCGAGCGCCTGCGGGCCGACAACCAGGCCCACTTCGCGCGGATCCATGCGGCGCTGGCGGGATATCGGGCCGAGGGCCTGTTCCGCGAGATGCCGGACGACTGCTTTGCTTCGGTGGTGATCGGCCCGGCCCACGACCTTGCCCGCCAGTGGCTGGCCGGGCGAACCCGGGTGGCGTTGGCCGACTGTCGCGAACTGCTGGCGCAGGTGGCCTGGGACAGCGTGCGCGCGGCCTGAGGCGTCCGTGGCCTCGGGAACGAAAAAGCCCCGCGGCTGCGGGGCTTTTTCGTCAGGGCCGGGTTCAGCCGCGGCGGCGGAACAGCGGCAGCGGCTGCTCCACCGAGGTCTGGTAGACCTCGCTGAAGTCGTCCAGGCTGGCCAGGGCGTCTTCCGGGCTGCGGTCGGCACGGATGGCGTAGGCGTCGAAGCCGCAGCGGCGCATGAAGAACAGCTGGTCGCGCAGCACGTCGCCGATCGCGCGGATCTCGCCCTTGTAGCCGTAGCGCTCGCGCAGCAGGCGCGCGCTGCTGAAGCCGCGGCCATCGGTAAAGGCGGGGAAGTTCACCGCGATCACCTGGAACCTGTCGAGGTCACCGGCGATGCTTTCCGGCTCCTCGTCCGCGTCCAGCCAGACCCCCAGGCCACCGTCGCGGCCGCGCAGGGCCGGGCCGTGCTCGAGCCACAGGGCCAGCGGGATGATCACGTCGTCGCTGTTGGGCACGCTTTCCAGGGTCGCGTCCTTGGGCAGCAAGTGCCAGCGGTCGTCGACCACCTGGCGGTCCTTAATGATTCGCTGCATATACGCGCTCCTTGAACGGGTCGATACCGATACGGCGGAAGGTGTCGATGAAGGGTTCTTCCTCGGTCCGGCGTTCCACGTAGACCTGGATGATCTTGTCGATCACGTCGGCCATCTGCTCCTGGGCGAAGGACGGGCCGAGGATCTGCCCGAGGCTGGCGTCGCGCGCCGAGCTGCCGCCGAGGGAGACCTGGTAGAACTCCGCGCCTTTCTTGTCGACCCCGAGGATGCCGATGTGGCCGACATGATGATGGCCGCAGGCGTTCATGCAGCCGGAGATGTTCAGGTCGATGTCGCCGATGTCGAACAGGTAGTCGAGGTTGTCGAAGCGGCGCTGGATGGCCTCGGCGATCGGGATCGACTTGGCGTTGGCCAGGGAGCAGAAGTCACCGCCCGGGCAGCAGATGATGTCGGTCAGCAGGCCGACGTTGGGGGTGGCGAAGCCCAGTTCGCGCAGTTCGCCCCAGAGGGCGAAGAGTTCGCCCTGCTCGACGTCGGCGAGAATGATGTTCTGGTTATGGCTGTTGCGCACCTCGCCGAAGCTGTAGCGGTCGGCGAGATCGGCGATGGCCTCCAGCTGTTTGTCGGTGACGTCTCCCGGCGCGGTGCCGGTGGGCTTCAGCGAGAGCGTCACGGCGACGTAGCCGGGCTTCTTGTGGGCGAAGGTGTTGCGTGCGCGCCAGCGGGCGAAGCCGGGGTGCTCCGCGTCGAGCCGGGCGAGGGATTCATCGAGGTCGTCGAGGGCCTTGTAGGCCGGATCGACGAAATGCGCGGCGACGCGCTGGACTTCCGCCTCGGTGAGGGTGCTCGGTCCGTCCTTGAGGTTGGCCCATTCGGCCTCGACGCGCTCGGCGAAGACTTCCGGGGTCAGCGCCTTGACCAGGATCTTGATCCGCGCCTTGTACTTGTTGTCGCGCCGGCCATAGCGGTTGTAGACGCGCAGGATGGCATCCAGGTAGCCGAGCAGGTGCTGCCAGGGCAGGAATTCATTGATGAAGCTGCCGACGATGGGGGTTCGGCCCAGGCCGCCGCCGACCGAGACGCGGAAGCCGAGCTCGCCGGCCTCGTTCTTCACCGCCTCCAGGCCGATGTCGTGCACTTCGATGGCGGCACGGTCGCTCACCGCGCCGTTTACCGCGATCTTGAACTTGCGCGGCAGGTGGGCGAACTCGGGGTGGAAGGTCGACCATTGGCGGATGATCTCGCACCAGGGGCGCGGGTCCACCAGCTCGTCGCGGGCGACGCCGGCGAACTGGTCGGTGGTGGTGTTGCGGATGCAGTTGCCGCTGGTCTGAATCGCGTGCATCTGCACGGTGGCCAGCTCGGCGAGGATTTCCGGCACGTCTTCCAGCTCCGGCCAGTTGAACTGCACGTTCTGCCGGGTGCTGATGTGGGCGTAGCCCTTGTCGTAGTCGCGGGCGATCTGCGCCAGCTTGCGCAGTTGGCGCGAGGAGAGCAGGCCATAGGGAACGGCGATGCGCAGCATCGGGGCATAGCGCTGGATATAGAGACCGTTCTGCAGGCGCAGCGGGCGGAACTCCTCACCGGTCAATTCACCCGCCAGGTAACGGCGGGTCTGGTCGCGGAACTGCTTGACGCGGTCCTCGACGATCCGTTGGTCGTACTCGTCGTATACGTACATGAATATTCCTGCTGTCAGGCTATGCGGCTTACTGCGTTAACCAGCGCGCACGGCTACGCGCTCCACGCGGAGTGGGCGCACGATACCAGTTCATATTTATGCGTAAAAGTGATGTTTGAGTATATGGTAAGAACCAAAAAGACTAAGTCGCCAGGCAAGCATAACCGCTTCGCAACGGCGCCTTTCTTGAGCGATGGGCGGCGCTGGTCTTAACTGGAGAGTGCCTTTCGATGTCTTCGTCCCGATACCCACAAGAAACAGGGGGAGTCATGAGCGAGCCGAGCAAAACCCAGGAAAACCGCGACAGCGTGGTCGACGCCCGCGCGGCCTTCGTCCTGATCCTGCTGGTGGTGGCTACCGCGGTGTTCTGGGTCAGCCACCAGTGAAAGCCCGCCTCGGCGGCGCAGAGGTCACAGGCCGCTGAGGCTCAGCACCAGTTTCACGATCCCGGCCAGCAACAGCACGAACACCAGGGTGAAGAGCAGGCCCAGCATGATGAAGTGCACGGGCTTGCCGTGGCTGAAGTCGCGGGCGCGGTTTCGCCCGCTCTGTACGCCGAAGGCGGCAGCCATCACGCTGTGCAGCATCTGCCAGAAGGTCGGCGGCTTCTGGTTCGGTTCTTCCGTCTCGATACCCATCGGTGGTCCTCCCTTTTCCATACCTGCCCTGAGAGTCTACACCCTTGGCGGGAGGAGGGTGGCTTCAGGCCTGGCGGGCGGGGATGCGCCGTTCCGCCGTGCCCTGCGTGGCCCTGGCGCGCAGTTGCCCGCAGCCGCCGTCGATGTCCTGGCCGGCCGAGTTGCGCACCTTGGTCAGCACGCCGCGGCTGTGCAGGTAGCGCACCAGCTCGACGATCCGCTCCCCGCTCGGGCGCCGGTAGGCGTCGCCGTCCATGCTGTTGTAGGGGATCAGGTTCATCACCGCGAAGCGGCCCTTGAGCAGGCGCAGGATGCCGTCCATTTCCTCCAGGCTGTCGTTGATCCCTTCGAGCAGGGTCCATTGGTACTGGATCGGATAGTCGACCCGGCGGGCGTAGGCCTCGCCGGCTTCCACCAGTTCTTCCGGGCTCAGCGGCGGCGCCTTGGGCAACAGTTGCCGGCGCAGTTCGGCGCGGGTGCTGTGCAGGGACAGGGCGAGGGCGGGCTTCACCCGTTGCAGGGGCAGGCGCTCGAACACGCGGGGATCGCCGACGGTGGAGAACACCAGGTTCTTGTGGCCGATGCCGCCATCGGTGCCGAGCAGGTCGATGGCTTCGAGGACGTTGTCGAGGTTGTGCGCCGGCTCGCCCATGCCCATGAACACCACTTTCTTCACCGCTCGCCGACGCCGCGCCAGGACCACCTGGGCGACCATCTCCAGGCTGCCGACCTGGCGCAGCAGGCCGCTGCGGCCGGTCATGCAGAACACGCAGCCGACCGCGCAGCCGACCTGGGTCGAGACGCACAGCCCACCGCGCGGCAGCAGCACGCTTTCCACCATCTGCCGGTCGGCCAGTTCCACCAGCAGGCGCGACGAGCCGTCGCTCGCCGGATGCTCGCTGTGCAGGCGGGCGATGCCTTCCAGTTCCGCGGCTACCTGGGGCAGACCGTGGCGTACGCCCAGCGGCAGGAAGTCCTCGGCCGGCTGGCGGGCGGTGCAGGCATCGAGGGCGCGGCCCTGCAGCCAGGCGCGGACGATCCTCCCGCAATGCAGGGGCTTGGCGCCGAGATCGGCGAGGCGCTGGTGGAGGTCTTGGCTACGCATGGGGCGCGCATCCTACCATTGCCCGTCATGAGGCGGTATGGCCGGCGCCGACGTGCTATCGTTGCGCTCCGCTCCACCGCAGCAACGGAACCGTTCCATGAAATTCGTCCACCAGCGCGAACACCTCAACGAAGACGACATCGTGGTCATCGAGTGTTCGCAGCAATGCAATATCCGCCTGATGAACGACGCCAATTTCCGCAGTTTCAAGAATGGCGGGCGGCATAGCTACCATGGCGGCGCCTTCGACCGCTTCCCGGCGAAGATCAAGGTGCCCAGCACCGGGTTCTGGAACATCACCATCGATACCGTGACCCGGCGCCCGATCAGCGTGACGCGCAAGCCGAACTTCAAGTGGTCGATCAAGTTCGTGCGCCGTTCCGGTTCGCAGTTCACCTGAGGGCGCGCGTCCCATGAGTGCGAAAATGGACGAGCAGGCGCTTCTGGCGTTGCTCCGCGAGCTGGCCATCGACAGCCAGCGGGTCGAGCATCCGGCCATCGCCTCCATCGAGGAATATTACGCGCAGGGCATCGAATTGCCCGACCAGGGCATCAAGAACCTGTTCCTGCGCAACCGCAAGGGTACTCGCCACTACCTGGTGCTGCTCGACGAGCGCAAGGAGGCCGACCTGCCGGGCATCGCCGAACAGATCGGCGAAAGCCGCCTGTCGTTCGCCTCGGTCGAGCGCCTGCGCGAATACCTCGGCGTCGAACTGGGCTGCGTGACGCCTTTCGCGCTGGTCAACGATCCGCAGCACAGGGTCGAGGTGCTGCTCGACGATGCCATTCGCCAGGACCAGTTGCTCGGTTTCCACCCGTTGGTGAATACCGCCACCGAGTGCATCCGCTACGCAGACCTGCTGGCTTTCCTCGCCCACACGGGGCATGAACCGCGCCTGATCCGGGTGTAGGTCGCAGCTTCGCGCCTGCCGGCGCCAGGCCAGGTCATGCCGGCGCCGGTTTCACTCGAAGAAGTTGTGCCAGCAGTCGCTCAACGGGCCGACCTCGAAGGTCTTGCACCAGGGTTGGGCTTCCAGCCACAGGCGGGCGCTTTCCCGGTCCGCCTCGTCTAGGCTGCCGACCCGCGCCAGGCACAGGTAGCCGCTGATCTCCGCCTGTTCCGGCGAGCCGCCACCGCCGAACACCCAGCCCTGGGCCTCGACGAAGTCGATCAGATGGTCCAGCGCATCGTCGTGGGAGAGAGCGTTGCGGTCGTAGGTCAGTTCGAAGCTGAAGCCGAACTCCTGGAACTCGCCCAGGCGCAGTTTCTTGCGCAGGCGGCGCTTGCGCGGCTTTTCCATCTGCTCGGGAGTGAGGAATTTCATCGTCGCCTTCCTGGTCAGTCATCGTAGCCAAGGTTCGGCGCCAGCCAGCGCTCGCTGACGCTGGCTTCCTGGCCCTTGCGCTGGCTGTAGCGTTCCACCTGGTCCTTGTCGATCTTGCCGACCGCGAAGTACTGCGCCTGCGGGTGGGCGAAATACCAACCGCTGACCGCCGCGGCCGGGAACATCGCGTAGTGCTCGGTCAGGCTGACGCCGGACAGGCCCTGCGGATCGAGCAGTTCGAACAGAGTGCCTTTCTCGGTATGGTCGGGGCAGGCCGGGTAGCCCGGTGCCGGGCGGATGCCGACGTATTGCTCCTTGATCAAGGCCTCGTTGTCGAGGTGTTCGTCGCGGGCGTAGCCCCAGTACTCCTTGCGCACCCGCTCGTGCAGCCACTCGGCGCAGGCTTCGGCGAGGCGGTCGGCGAGCGCCTTGACCATGATGCTGTTGTAGTCGTCGCCCTTGGCTTCGTACGCCTTGGCCACTTCCTCGGCGCCGATCCCGGCGGTGGTGATGAAGCCGCCGATGTAGTCGCGCACGCCGCTTTCCTTCGGCGCGACGAAATCGGCCAGCGACAGGTTCGGCTTGCCGTCCGGCTTGATCGTCTGCTGCCGCAGGTGGTGCAGGGTGGCGAGGGTCTCGCCATCGGCGCCGTAGACCTCCAGGTCGTCGTGCTCGACCTGGTTGGCCGGCCAGAAGCCGAACACCGCACGGGCCTTGATCAGCTTCTCGTCGATCAGCTTCTTCAGCATCGCCTGGGCGTCATTGAACAACGAGGTGGCGGCCTCGCCGACCACCTCGTCGGTGAGGATGCGCGGGTACTTGCCGGCCAGGTCCCAGGAAATGAAGAACGGCGTCCAGTCGATGTACTCGGCGAGCACCGCGAGGTCGATCTCGTCGAGCACCCTGACGCCGGTGAAGGAAGGCGTCGGCGCCTGGTAGCCGGCCCAGTCGAACGCCGGCTTGTTGGCGATCGCCTGTTCGTAGCTCAGCCGCTCGGTGCGGGCGCTGCGGTTGGCCGTGCGTTCGCGGACCACCGCGTAGTCGGCGCGGGTGCGGGCCACGTAGTCGGCCTTCAGCTCCTTGGACAGCAGGCTGGTGGCCACGCCTACCGCGCGCGAGGCGTCGGTGACGTAGACCACCGCGTCGTTGCTGTACTGCGGATCGATCTTCACCGCGGTATGCGCCTTCGAGGTAGTGGCGCCGCCGATCATCAGCGGCAACTGGAAATTCTGCCGCTGCATTTCCTTGGCGACGTGGACCATCTCGTCCAGCGACGGCGTGATCAGGCCAGACAGGCCGATGATGTCGCATTTCTCGGCGATGGCGGTCTGCAGGATCTTCTCCGCCGGCACCATCACGCCGAGGTCGACCACGTCATAGCCGTTGCAGCCGAGCACCACGCCGACGATGTTCTTGCCGATGTCGTGCACGTCGCCCTTCACCGTGGCCATCAGGATCTTGCCCTTGGCTTCCGGCTTGTCGCCTTTCTCCGCCTCGATGAAGGGAATCAGGTGGGCCACCGCCTGCTTCATCACTCGCGCGGACTTGACCACCTGCGGGAGGAACATCTTGCCGGCGCCGAACAGGTCGCCGACCACGTTCATCCCGGACATCAGCGGACCTTCGATGACCTCGATGGGACGCGCACACTGCTGGCGGCATTCCTCGGTGTCCTCGACGATCCAGGTGGTGATGCCCTTGACCAGCGCATGCTCGAGGCGCTTCTCGACACTGTAGCTGCGCCATTCCTCGTCCTCGGCCTCCTTGACCGCGCCGCCGCCCTTGTAGTCGTCGGCGATCGCCAGCAGGGCCTCGGTGGCCTCGGGCGTGCGGTTGAGCACCACGTCCTCGACCCGGTCGCGCAGCGCTTTCGGAATCTCGTCGTAGATTTCCAGCTGGCCGGCGTTGACGATGCCCATGGTCAGGCCGTTGCGGATCGCGTAGTAGAGGAACACCGAGTGGATCGCCTCGCGTACCGGGTTGTTGCCGCGGAACGAGAAGGACACGTTGGACACCCCGCCCGAACTCAGGGCGTAGGGGAGGTTGTCGCGGATGTAGGCGCAGGCGTTGATGAAATCGACCGCGTAGTTGTTGTGTTCCTCGATGCCGGTGGCGATGGCGAAGATGTTCGCATCGAAGATGATGTCTTCCGGTGGGAAGCCGACTTCGTCGACCAGGATGTCGTAGGAGCGCTTGCAGATTTCTTCCTTGCGCGCCTGGGTGTCGGCCTGGCCGTCCTCGTCGAAGGCCATCACCACCACCGCGGCGCCGTAGCGCTTGCACAGGCGGGCATGGTGCTTGAAGGCCTCGACGCCTTCCTTCATCGAGATCGAGTTGACGATGCCCTTGCCCTGGATGCACTTCAGGCCGGCCTCGATCACTTCCCACTTGGAGGAGTCGATCATGATCGGCACGCGCGAGATGTCGGGCTCGGAGGCGATCAGGTTGAGGAAGGTGACCATGGCCGCCTTCGAGTCCAGCATGCCTTCGTCCATGTTGATGTCGATCACCTGGGCGCCGGCTTCCACCTGCTGCTGGGCGACCTCGAGAGCTTCCGCGTAGTTTTCCTCGCGGATCAGCCGGGCGAACTTGGCCGAACCGGTGATGTTGGTGCGCTCGCCGACGTTGACGAACAGCGAGCTGCGGTCGATGGTGAACGGCTCCAGGCCGGACAGGCGACAGGCCCGGGGAATCTCCGGGATGGCCCGCGGCGGGTACTTGGCCACTGCCTTGGCGATCGCCTCGATGTGCGCCGGGGTGGTGCCGCAGCAGCCGCCGACGATATTGAGGAAGCCGGCGGCGGCGAATTCCTCGACCACCACGGCCATTTCCGCCGGCGATTCGTCGTATTCGCCGAAGGCGTTCGGCAGGCCGGCGTTGGGGTGGGCCGAGACATGAGTGTCGGCCTTGGTCGACAGTTCCTCGATGTACGGCCGCAATTCCTTGGCGCCGAGGGCGCAGTTCAGGCCTACCGAGATCGGCCGGGCATGCCGCACCGAGTTCCAGAAGGCCTCGGTGGTCTGGCCCGACAGGGTGCGGCCGGAGGCGTCGGTGATGGTCCCGGAGATCATGATCGGCAGCTCCACGCCGAGTTCCTCGAACACGCCCTGGACGGCGAATATCGCCGCCTTGGCATTGAGGGTGTCGAAGATGGTCTCGATCAGGATCAGGTCGGCGCCGCCCTCGATCAGGCCGCGGGTCGCCTCGACGTAGTTCTCCACCAGCTCGTCGAAGGTGACGTTGCGGTAGCCGGGGTTGTTCACGTCCGGGGAAATCGAGCAGGTGCGGCTGGTCGGGCCGAGCACGCCGGCGACGAAGCGCGGCTTGTCCGGGGTCTCGGCGGTCTTCGCGTCCGCCACCTGGCGAGCCAGGCGCGCCCCTTCGACGTTGAGTTCGTAGGCCAGCGACTGCATGCCGTAGTCGGCCTGGGACACCTGGGTGGCGTTGAAGGTATTGGTCTCGAGGATGTCGGCGCCGGCGTCGAGGTAGGCATTCTCGATGGCCTGGATCACGTCCGGGCGGCTGAGCAGCAAGAGGTCGTTGTTGCCTTTCACGTCGCTCGGCCAGTCGGCGAAGCGCTCGCCGCGGTAGTCGGCTTCTTCCAGCTTGTAGCTCTGGATCATGGTGCCCATGCCGCCATCGAGGATCAGGATACGTTCCCTGAGGGCGTGCTGGAGGGCTTGCAGGCGGGCGCTGCGATCGGTGAGCGGGCTGGACATGGATGGACCTGGCGTCAGTGGGCGGAAAGGTGAAAAGCATAACAAAGGCAGGGGCTTTCCGACCGGGGGTGGCTGGACCATGAATTTCATTCAAGTTGAAAGATGTTCATCCGCGGGCCGGAAAAGCCCCTGGCGCCGTTTTGTCGCAGCATACGGGCGGAATGCGGAGGTCGGAGTGCGCAGGCGGGCGGAGAAGGGACGGGCGAGTGGAGTCGGGATGCTCGTGGGGAATCGTGCTGCGAATGAGTCTGGCTCATTCGCAGCACGGCCTGAATCAACTGGCCCTGGGCAGGCTGCAACTGGCCAGGGAGTAGACGTAGTAGTTGAGGCGGTCGCGGTCGGTGCGATTCCACACCTGGCCGACCGACTTCAGGCCCTGGCTCTGGCCGACCGCGCCGGCGATGCTGCCGCACCAGCACATCGGGTACTTCTGCCGATACAGCGGACCGCTGATGACCACCGCGACGTGCCCGTAGGTGCGGCCCTTCAGGCCGGCGATCACCAGGAAGCCCTGGGCCGCCTTCTGCGCGGCCTCGGCGCCGGAGGCGAGCTTGGTCCAGCTCTGCTCCAGGCCGTCGACCATGGCGTTGGCGTTGCCGCGGGGCATCGGTACGCCCAGCTCGGCGGCCACCGACTGGACGAAGCCGGAACAGTTGTCCTTGTTCGGGGTGCCGGCCAGGTAGCTCTTGTCCCAGCTGTTCTTGCAGGCGTTGACGATGCATTGATCGAGACTGTCCATGTGTCACCTATGCGTGTCGATAAGGGGCGCTCCGGCCCGGATCATTTCTTTGCGGTCTGGCAGAACGGCGCGAGGGAACGCGTCACGACCTTCGCGCAGCTGTCGACGGATTCGCCCGAGCATTTCTGACCCAGGCGCAGCCCGTCCTTGTCCACCGCCCAGCGCTGGCCGGAGATGTCCTCGCGGTGCACCACCTTGCAGGTAGCGCTGTCGTAGGACACCAGCTCGGCGCTGGAGCCGCTGAATTCATGCATCAGCACGCGCCGGCCGTCCTGGCTCAGGAACACGCCGCCGCGCGACCAGATGCCGCCGTCCTCTATGCGGCAATCGTTGCCGCTGTCGCGGTCAGCCAGGTAGACCGGCGGTTCGGGAAAGGCATCGGGGTTGTCGTCGTTGGGATCCTCGTTGCTGAACATCACGCGGACGTGCTCGTCCTCGCCGCCGAACATGTTCGGCGAGCCGAACTGGGGCACGATTTCCAGCTGGGTGAAAGTACAGTCCGACGCCTGGGCCGAAAGGCTCAGGAAGAGAGCGGCGAAGCTGCCGGCGAGCAGTTTCATGGGGCGGGTTCTCCGTTGGGCCGCCAGGGCGGCGAAAGGATGGACCAGGCCGCGCCGGGCGCGAACGGAAGCGCCGCCTGACGACAGCAGGCGGAAAGCGGCGAAGAGGGGACGTGGGGCGCACGCGAACCGGCGCGGATGGGGCGCGGCGAGTCGAAACATATCCCTGTTTCCTCGAAGTCATCGTCCTTGATCGCCAGGGCGGGCCTGGGAGCCCGGCTAGCATACGTGGCGGCCGAAGCCGGTGGAATGCTGGCGAAATGGCGGCTCATGTCCGGGGCGCGTTCGCCCGCCGTTGTGAAAGTGCGGCGTAGAGAGGCGGGTTTGCTAGAATCGCCCGTCCCCGAGTGAGGAGTGGTTCATGTTGCCAAGACCGTTGGTTGGGTTGGCCTTCGTTTTGTCGTCTTTTATCCAGTCTGTTTCCGCTGCTGAAATTTCCTATAGCCGTGACGTCCAGCCGATCTTTACCGCCAAATGCGTCGCCTGCCACGCCTGCTACGATTCGCCCTGCCAGCTCAACCTGAGCAGCGCCGAGGGCGCGCAGCGCGGCGCCAACCAACTGCCGGTCTACGACGGCACGCGGACCAAGGCGCAGGAAACCACCCGCCTGTACCTCGATGCGCACGGTGCCGACGCCTGGCGGCGCAAGGACTTCTGGTCGGTGCTCGAATCGCAGGATGGCCAGGCCGCACTGATGGCGCGGATGCTCGAGCTTGGCCACAGCCAGCCGTTGCAGCCGAATGCGAAGATCCCCGAAGGCCTGGACATTTCGATCAACCGCGCCAACCAGTGCCCGACGCCGGCCAGCATCGATGCGTTCATCCGCAAGAACCCGGGTTCCGGCATGCCTTTCGCGGTGGCCGGGCTGAGCGACGACGAATACGCCACCTTGCAGAAGTGGCTGGCCGCGGGCGCCCCGGTCGACCAGCAGCCGTTGCGGCCGACCGCCGCCGAGGCGCGCCAGGTGGCCAGCTGGGAGCGTTTCCTCAACCAGCCTGGGGCCAAGCAGAGCCTGGTCTCGCGCTGGCTCTACGAGCACCTGTTCCTGGCGCACCTGTATTTCCCGGAACAGGGCGCGCCCGGCCACTTCTTCCAGCTGGTGCGTTCACGCACGCCCAGCGGCCAGCCGATCGACCCGATCCCGACCCGGCGTCCCAACGACGATCCGGGCAACAGCTTCTATTACCGCCTCTGGCCGATCCAGGGCGTGATCGTCCACAAGACGCACATCACCTATCCGCTGACGGCGAAGAAGCTGGAACGCGTCCAGGAGCTGTTCTTCGGCACCCAGTGGAACACCGACAAGGTTCCCGGCTACGGCGTGCAGAGCCGCGCCAACCCGTTCGTCACCTTCGCCGCGATCCCGCCACGGGCGCGCTACCAGTTCATGCTGGACAACGCCGAGTACTTCACCCGTACCTTCATCCGCGGGCCGGTGTGCCGTGGACAGATCGCCACCGACGTGATCCGCGACAACTTCTGGGTGGTATTCCAGGACCCCGAGCAGGACCTGTTCGTCACCGACGCCAACTTCCGCGCGCAGAGCGAGCCGCTGCTGGCCTTGCCGGGGCAGATCGACGAGCTGAAGAACCTGCTCGGCCTGTGGAGCGCCTACCGGGACAAGCGCAACGAGTACGAAGACCTGCGCCAGGACGTCTACGCCGACGCGCCGCCGCCGACCTGGAACACGATCTGGCACGGCAACGACAACGCCCTGCTGAGCATCTTCCGCCAGTTCGACAGCGCCTCGGTGCGCAAGGGCCTGCTTGGCGAGGTACCGCAGACCCTGTGGCTGATGGACTACCCGCTGTTCGAGCGAACCTACTACGGGCTGGTGGTGAACTTCGATGTCTTCGGCAACGTCTCGCACCAGGCGCAGACGCGCCTGTACTTCGACCTGATCCGCAACGGCGCCGAGCAGAACTTCCTCCGCTTGATGCCGGTCGACGCGCGCCAGCCGTTGCTTGACGACTGGTACCAGAACAGCGGCAAGCTGAAGATGTGGATGGACTACCAGGCCTTCGACGATGACACGCCGAGCGCGCTGGGATTGCCGGAGAAGCAGCCGAAGAAGGCCTTCGCCGAAGAACTGCTGCGTCGCTACGGCGACCTCAATGCGCGCCCCGACCCGATCAACCGCTGCCTGGACGGCAACTGCTATCGACCGGGCATCGACCGCGAACTGCAGGACGCCGAGCAGGCCTTCAGTCGCCTGGTCAGCCGGCCGGCGGCCGGCCTCAAGGTCATAGAGCGCTTCCCCGAGGCGACCATGCTGCGGATACGTACGTCCAGCGGCAAGCGCGAGATCTATACCGTGCTGCGCAACCGCGCGCACAGCAATGTCGCCTTCATGCTCGGCGAGTCGCTGCGCTACCAGCCGGGCCTGGACACCCTGACGATCTACCCCGGCGTGCTGTCCAGCTATCCGAACTTCATGTTCGATCTGCCGGCGACGGATGCCGAGGCCTTCGTCGGCGCCCTGGAGGCGGCGAAGAGTAGCGAGGACTTCGACAAGGTGGTCGAACGCTGGGGCGTGCGCCGCAGCAATCCGCAGTTCTGGAGCTACTTCCACGATCTGGAGGCGTACATCCGCG
Source organism: Pseudomonas sp. HMSC057H01 (assembly GCF_001836405.1). NCBI lineage: Bacteria > Pseudomonadati > Pseudomonadota > Gammaproteobacteria > Pseudomonadales > Pseudomonadaceae > Pseudomonas > Pseudomonas sp. HMSC057H01. The sequence continues at coordinate 204,895 of NZ_KV828460.1, forward strand.
AAACCGAACCGGTCGAGGCGGGCGCGCTGGACATGAATCGCTACGAGAACCTCTGAGTGTCGCGACCCGCTCCGCAAGGGGTGGGTCGGTTATCGCGAATTATTCCTACTAATTTACTAGGGCTTTATCCGCAAGTACCGATTGGCGTAAACTGTCGTCATATTTGCGAGGAGTTGCCATGAGCGCCATCACCATTACCGAAGCTGCCCAAGCGTATCTGGCCGAGTTGCTGGAGAAGCAGAGCACCCCGGGTATCGGCATTCGTATCTTCATCACCCAGCCGGGTACCCAGTACGCGGAAACCTGCATCGCCTACTGCAAGCCGGGCGAGGAAAAGGTCGAGGACACCGCCATCGCCCTGAAGGACTTCACTGCCTGGATCGATGCGGTCAGCGAGCCCTTCCTCGAAGACGCGGTGGTGGACTACGCCACCGACCGCATGGGCGGCCAGCTGACCATCAAGGCGCCGAACGCCAAGGTGCCGATGGTCAACGAGGACAGCCCGATCACCGAACGCATCAACTACTACCTGCAGACCGAGATCAATCCCGGCCTGGCCAGCCACGGCGGACAGGTGAGCCTGGTCGACGTGGTCGAGGACAACATCGCCGTGTTGCGTTTCGGCGGTGGTTGCCAGGGCTGCGGGATGGTCGACATGACCCTCAAGGATGGCGTCGAGAAGACCCTGATCGAGCGTATTCCCGAACTGAAGGGCGTGCGCGACGTGACCGACCACAGCAACAAGGAGAACGCCTACTACTGAGGCGTTTCCGTAAAGCAGAAGAGGCGACCGCAAGGTCGCCTTTTTCGTTGCCGGCGTTTCAGCGCGACAGCGTCCGCGTTCGCCGTACCGGCCAGAGCAGTGCCAGCGCCACCAGCAGCGCCGGCCAGACCAGCAGGTTAACCGCGTTCCAGCCAAGGCTGGTGATCAGGGCGCCGGAGCCGAACGACATCAGCGCCGCCACCAGGCTGTTGCCTTGCTCCATCAATCCTTGCGCGGCGCCGCGCTCGCTTTCGGCGTGGCCCTCGCCGAGCAGGGTGGTGCCGGCGATGAGCATCAGGTTCCAGCCGCTGCCCAGGGCCAGCGAACTGAGCAGAAAATGCATGACCGACTGTCCACCCAGGGCGATGCCGGCACTTGCGGCGAGCAGGAACGCGCCGAGCAGGGCGACGCGACGGTTGCCGATGCGGTCGACCAGCGCTCCGGCGAAGAACGCCGGAAGGAACATTCCCAGCACGTGCCACTGGATGACCCGACTCGACTGTTCCAGCGGCAGGCCGCAGAAGCTCATGGCCAGCGGCGTGGCGTTCATGATCAGGATCATCAACCCGTGTCCCGCCGCGGTGCAGGCGATGGCCGCGCGGACCACCGGCCGCCGCAACAGGCCGCCTATGTCGCGCCAGGCGAGTCGTGCCGGGCGCGGCGCCTGGCCTTCGCGGAGCAGGGCCATCAGCAGCAGGCCGGCGAGGGCCAGCACGGCGATCAGCAGATAGGCGCCGACGAAGGGCTGGGCCAGCGCGTTGCGCGACCACAGCGCCAGGCTCGGCGCCAGCAGCGCGGCGAGTACCCCGCCGGCGAGCACGTAGGCGCTGGCGCGGCCTTTCCGCCCGGCATCCACCGCCTCCAGCGCGGCGAACCGGTAGTACATGGCCGAGGCCTGGTAGACCCCGATGCCCAGCGCGCCGAGACAGAACCAGAGGAAATCGCCAGTCCAGACACCGGCGGCGCAGACCAGACCGCCGAGCACGCCGCCGCCGGCGCCGAGCATCAGCCCGGGACGTCGGCCGTGGCGCTGCATGAAGTGCGACAACGGCTGCACCGCCAGCAGGTTGCCCAGCACCAGCAGGGCCAGGGGCAGGGTGGCCAGGCTGTTCAACGGCGCCAGCTGGACGCCGACCAGCGAGGTCAGTGTTATGCCGATCAGCGAACAGGACCAGTACAGGGCCTGGCCGCAGAACAGCAGGAGCAGGGTCGGGTTGCGTAGCAGCATGGCGTCACTCCGGACAACCGCCGGGCCTGACGACGCGCCGGCTGGAGGCGGGCTGACGGACCAGCGCATCCCGCGGACGCCTTGGCCGGGCCAGCAGTTCGCCGCCGCAGTTCGGGCATTGGCCGCCCAGGCGGGTCGTCGCGCAATCGCGGCAGAAGGTGCACTCGAAGGTGCAGATCAGCGCGTCGCCGCTGTCGCCGGGCAGGTCGCGGTCGCAGCACTCGCAGTTGGGGCGCAGTTCCAGCATGGGAAGGTCCTCGGTAGGAGCGTCAGGCCAGCATGCCGAAGCGTTCGGCGTATTCCTGGGGGCTGACCGAAAGATGCTTGTGGAACGTCCGCCGGAGGTTTTCCGGATGGCCGAAGCCGCACAGCCGGGACACCGTAGCGATCGATGCCTGGGCGTCCTGCAGCAGGGCGCGCGCGGCCTCCAGGCGAACCCGCTCGACGTAGCGACCGGGCGCCACGCCCAGTTCCTGGAGAAATACCCGGGACAACGTACGCGGGCTCATGCAGGCCCGGTCGGCGAGGGCTTCCAGGGACAGGTCGCCGGCGAGGTTGGCGGGAATCCACTCCAGCAGCGCGGCCAGGCGCGGGGTGCGGCTCGGTTCCGGGGTCAGCCAGGCGCTGAACTGGGCCTGGCCGCCAGGACGCTTGAGGAACATCACCAGGCGTCGCGCGACGCTGAGCGCCAGGCTGCGGCCGAGGTCGGCCTCGACCAGCGCCAGGGCCAGGTCGATTCCCGCCGTGACGCCGGCCGAGGTGAAGATGTGGGCGTCGCCGTCGCGGCACTGCGGGTCGTAGGTGTGCAGGCGGTCGCCTTGCACATGGACGCCGGGAAACCCCTGGCGCAGCGTCGCCACGTCGGCCCAGTGGGTGGTCGCTGGGTGCCCGTCGAGAACCCCGGCGGCGGCCAGGATCAGCGCTCCCGAACACACCGAGCCGAGCCGCCGTATGCGCGGTTCGGCGGCTTTCAGCCAGGCGAGCAGGTCGGCGTTGCGGGTCTGCGCCTCGACACCGAGGCCGCCGGGCACCAACAGGGTGTCCAGGCTTTCCGGCGGACAGTCGCGCCAGGCGAGGTCGGCGCAGATGCGGATGCCCGCGGAACTGGGCACCGCTTCGCTACGCTCGCCGAGCACCTGTATCCGGTAGAAAGGCGGCAGACCCTGGCGCTGGCGTTCGACGTTGGCCGAGGCGAATACCTGCAGCGGTCCGGTCACGTCCAGGCTCATCACGTCGGGATAGATCAGGCAGGCAATCAGGCGTGGTTCGGGCATGGCATGACCTCATGGCGATGGCGGCAGTCTGGCGTCCTTCGGACCTGGCCGCAATGCCAGTTGGCCCACGGATCTTGCCATTCGCTCGCCGGGGCGTCCCGCTGCGCCGATGGCTGGTATCGCCTCGGCACGCCGCATGCCCTATTGTCTGGTAACGGGTGATGGCTTTTTGACTCATCGCTGTAGAGGCGCCAGGGTATTGTCGTCCAGGCCTGTTCCAGCGTTCGGTCCGAGGTAGGGGAGTCAGCATGCTTGCACGCGACGGCCTGGTACAGGCTGGTCTGCCGGATAATCCGTATGCGCGCCAGTTGCGCAACGGTTTTCGTTGGTTGCGGTTCGAAAAGGAGCTGGAAAACGAGTTTCGCGAGTTTCTCAGTTGGAACTCGCTGATGCAGCGGCGTGCTGCCATCGGGGTAGCGTTCCTGATCTGGACGCTGTTCATCGTGGCCGACTGGTTGATGGTGGACATCCGCCTGCATCCCAACCTGTTCGAGCAACTGCTGGGCGTGCGCCTGGGAATGATCGGCCTGCTGCTGGTGGTCTGGCCGGCGGCCTTCCTGCCCAGCCTGCGCAAGGTCGGCGATGCCATCGCGCCCTACTGCCTGCTGCTGATCAACCTGGCGGTGCTGGCCTGCGACGTGCTGTTCGAGTGGCATGGGGTGCCGCGCTTCACCCAACTGGGCGCGACCCTGGGCATCCTCGCGGTGTTCTTCCCACTCGGCCTGGCGTTCTGGGCCTGCGTGCGCCTGGCGTTGCTGTGCCTGGCCCTGAACCTGGCGGTATTCCTGCTCTTCGGCGGCGAAGAGAACCTGCGCACCAACCTGCTGAATACGCTCTACAACGGCCTGGTGGTGCTGATCTGTTCGTTCGCCCTGTACCTGCAGGACTACGCCCAGCGCGAGCAGTTCCTCGGCCGGCGGCTGCTGGGCATGATGGCCGAACAGGACAGCCTCACCGGCCTGGTCAACCGACGCTACTACGAGCTGCTCGCCCAGCGGGCCCTGGAGCAGGGCGCCCGCGAAGAAAAGGGGGTGGCGCTGATCCTGGTGGATGTCGACGACTTCAAGGCCTACAACGACCACTACGGGCATCCGGCCGGCGATGCCGCCCTGCGCCAGCTTGGCGTCGTGCTCCGGCAGGGCGCGCGGCGGCCGTTGGATATCGCCGCGCGCCTGGGCGGGGAGGAGTTCGCCGTGTTGCTCTACGACAGCGAGGAGGGCAACACCCTGGCCATCGCCGAGCGCCTGCGGCAGGCGGTGGAGGCGCTGGGCATCGAGCACCTGGGCTCCAGCGCCGGCCCCTGCCTGACCATCAGCCTGGGGGTGGCCTATTCGACCTCCGGCATGGGCCTGGACGCGCTCTATCGCGAGGCCGATCGCGCGCTCTACGAGGCCAAGGATGCAGGGCGCAACGCGGTGCGCGTGGCGTTCCGTCAGCACGACCGCCTCGAATAGAGGAAACGAAAAAGGCGCCCGTGGGCGCCTTTCGTCGTATGGAGCGGCTCAGCCTTGGCTGGGCATACTCCAGTCCTGCAGGTTGTAGCCGTTGTGGCTGAGTTCTTCGCGTGCCTGTTGCAGCAGGCCGGCAAGCTGCTCCGGATCGGAGTAGGCGGAGCTCGGAATGCGTGCACGGCCCAGCAGGCGGGTGCCGGTGCGATCGACTACGGACAGGCTCAGGCCGCCGTCACTGCCTAGCTCGGACCAGGCAACGCACTGGTATGGCTGGAAGGCGCGCCCGGTGATCAGCAAAGCCTCGTTGAAACGGAGCGTAGCGTTCATGGGAGTCGGTCTCTCTCGTTCATGTCTGTGTGGAACATGGGTGGCGCTTCCCGGCTCCACCGTGTTCGGTCACGCTAACTGATGCTTTCGAAAGCGAAAAAGTCACGGCGTGGCGCGTTTGTGCAACAGGTTGTCGCTTTTTCGAAGGGTTTAGGCGTGCCGAAGCGGTTAGGCGCGGTGTTTTGTCGCAGATTTCCAGGAGCGCGGCCAGGCCGCCTTGCGCTCGCCGCCCGCGCCTGCACAGCCTAGAATGGCGGCCCACCTGTGGCAGCGGACCGCTTCGCATGGATATCGACCTCGCCCGTACCTTCCTGGAGATCGCCCGCAGCGGTAGTTTCGTCGCTGCCGCGGAACGCCTGCACCTGACCCAGACGGCCGTCACCGCGCGCATCCAGAACCTCGAAGGGCAACTCGGCTGCCGGCTGTTCGTGCGCAACCGCGCGGGCGCGCGCCTGACCGCCGACGGCGAACACTTCCTCGGCTACGCCAGCCAACTGGTGCAGACCTGGGATGCGGCGCGACGCGACCTGCCGCTGCCGGACGGCTTCCGCAACCTGCTCAACCTCGGTGGCGAGGTCAGCCTGTGCAATCCGTTGCTGCTGAACTGGATGCGGCGCCTGCGCGAGGCGATTCCCGGCCACGCCGTGCGGGTCGAGATCGGCCAGGGCGCCGAACTGCTCAAGCAACTGGAGCAGGGCGCGCTGGACGCCGCGCTGGTCTACCAGCCGGAATACTGGCCAGGGCTGCAGGTCGAGCAGTTGCTGGAGGAGAAGCTGGTGATGGTGCGTTCCGTGGTATCCGCGGAGCCTTATCTCTATGTCGACTGGGGCCCGGATTTCCGCAGCCAGCACGATGCCGCGCTGCCGGACCGGGCCAAGGCCGCGCTGGCCTGCAACCTCGGGCCGCTGGCCCTGCAGTACATCATGCAGAACGGCGGTAGCGGCTATTTCCGTACCCGGGTGGTGAGCAGCTACCTGGATGGCGGCACCCTGCAACGGGTCGAGCAGGCGCCGGAGTTCGCCTACCCCACCTACCTGGTGTACTCCCGCGAGCGCCTGTCGCCGACCCTGCGCCATGCGTTCCAGTTGCTGCGCGAAGTGGTCCGCGAGGACAGCGACTGGTCGCAGCGCTGGGACTACGTGATCTGATCGGCCTGGCCCAGGTGCTGCAGCCAGTTGCGGTAGAGCGCGGCGATCAGGTCGGTCTGGCTGACGATGCCGACCAGGTAGCCAGCTTCGTTGAGCACCGGCAGGCAGTGCAGGCCTTCGTCGGATAGCAGCGAGACCAGCTCGACGGCGTGGGTGTCGGCCTGTACGCAGACCACCGGGGTGGTCATGATCGTCTTCAGCTTGGTCCCGCGCAGGAAGCGCAGGCGCTTGAACGGGCTGCCGTCGGGGCGGAAGTGCTTGAGCAGGTCGCTCTGGGTGACGATGCCGGCCAGCCGCCGATGCTCGTCGAGCACCGGCAGGGCCTTCAGGCGGTGGTCCTGCAACTGCTTCCAGGCGTCGTCGATGAAGGTCTCGGTGCTGGCGGTCTGCACGTCGCGGGACATGATCCGTGCCGCGGTCAGCTCGCCCATGCGCCGGCGCAAGGCGTAGCGCTCGGTGTGGTGGATCAGTCGCTCGAGGTCGTCGCGGGTGATGTCGACGTATTCGCCGAAGTCTTGCAGCGCCTGGTCCAGGTCCCGGGCGGAGAAGTCCGTTCGCGCGCTCGGCGCCAGGTCGCGGGTGCCATGGAGATTGGCCCGCGGCGGCTGGTAGGGGCGCGGGTAGGGAGAGCGCATCAGGTTGTTGTAGAGCAGCGCGCAGCCGATCAGCACCAGGGTGGAGAGCAGGATCGGCCAGACCACGTCGATGCCGAGTTCGCTCAGGGACGGGTTGAGGGCCACGCTCAGGGCCAGCGCGCAGCTCGGCGGATGCAGGCAGCGCAGGGCGAACATCAGCAGCATGCCGAGGGCCATGCCGACCAGGGCCGGGGCCAGTTCGTGCCCGAACCAGTAGGCGCTGAGGCCGCCGGCCAGGGCGGCGACCAGGTTGCCGCCGAGCATCGACCAGGGTTGCGCCAGGGGGCTGGAGGCGAGGGCGAACAGTAGTACGGCGGATGCGCCGAGCGGCGCTGCCAGGCGCAGCGCCAGTTCGCTGCCGAACAACGCCTGGCAGGCGAATACCGCGGCGAGCGCGCCGATGCAGGCACCGAGTCCGGCGCGCAGGCAGTCGCGCGGTCGAGCGTTCAGGGTCAGGGGGCGGAAGCCTTTCAGCCAGGTGCGTACGGCGGTGCTGGGGGAGTCGTTCATGGAACTCTTCGAAGCGAAAGAAAGGGGCCGTTGCCGGCCCCGCAAGGCACTTTCGTGCTGGAGGCATCCATCCCTGGATGATGGAGTCGGTTCAGGCGAGGAACGGCGGGCCGGCGGCCTCGCGGGATTCCTCGAGGGGGCGGACCACCTGCCGGCAGATCTTGCCGGTATCCCGGGCGACCCGGCGGGCGGCCTCGGGATCGTCGGCGAACGGCAGCAGGGCGGCCTGCTCGCGTTCCTCGCGGGTACTGCCGGCGAGGCTGAGGGCGAGGCCGAGCACCAGGGTGGAGAGGCACAGCAGGGACAACAGCATGTTCAGGCCCCCTGGCCGGCCGCCAGGACCGGCTGCCGCTGCTCCTGCGCGCTGCGCAGGGTCCGCCAGGTGTTGTAGGCCATCAGCAGCATGCCGCTGGCGAAGGTGGCGCCGCCGAGCAGGCGCACCACGTAGCCCGGATGGCTGGCCACCAGCGCCTCGACGAACGAGTAGGTGAGCGTGCCGTCCTCGTTGATCGCCCGCCACATCAGGCCCTGGGTGATGCCATTGACCCACATCGAGGCGATGTACAGCACGGTGCCGATGGTGGCCAGCCAGAAGTGCGCGTTGATCAGGCCGACGCTGTGCATCCGCTCGCGGCCCCAGAGCTTCGGGATCATGTGGTAGAGCGTGCCGATGGAGATCATCGCCACCCAGCCGAGGGCGCCGGCGTGGACATGGCCGATGGTCCAGTCGGTGTAGTGGGACAGCGAGTTGACCGTCTTGATCGCCATCATCGGGCCTTCGAAGGTGG
>NZ_KV828461.1:0-1024 GCF_001836405.1 Pseudomonas sp. HMSC057H01
GGGCTGCTGAGGCTCTTGAAGACGCTGCGGGTCTGGTTCGCCGGCAACTCGTAGGGCACCGGGTGGGCGGCGTGGTAGACGCAGCCGCTGACCAGCGGCTGGTCGGGATCGCCTTCGAGGAAGTCCACCAGCACTTCCATGCCGACCCGCGGAATGACGATGCCGCCATAGCCGTTGCCGGCCCAACCGCTGGCTACGCGCAGCCAGCAACTGCTCTTGTCGTCGCCCTGGCCCTCGCGGTCCCAGTGGAACTGCACCCTGACCCGGCCGTAGCGGTCGCAGTGGATTTCCTCGCCTGGCGGGCCGGTCACCACCGCGGTCTGGCTGCCCAGCACGCGCGGCTTCGGGTGCTCCAGCGGCGGGCGGAAGAACACCTCCCAGGGCGTGGCGAGGAAGCGGTTGCGGTAGCCCTGCTGGAAGTCGTCCGTGCTGGCCGACGTGTCGGAGGTAACGTTCTCTTCCAGCACCTGCGGCTGCTTGCCTTCGTGGAAGACTTCGCTGAGCAGCCACAGGTCGTTCCACTCCGCGCGCGGGTGCTCGGCGATCTCCAGGAAGTGCCCGCTGACCAGCAGCGGCTGGTCGCTGACCCCTTCGCCCAGGCGCCGGTCGGCGCGGTGGCGCTCCAGGGCGCGCTGGCTGAGCAGCTTGCCGCGCTGGCGATCGACGAAGCGACCGGGGTAGTCGTAGTCCTCCAGGTCCGGCTCGGCCGGGGCGTCGGCAGCGGGGCGGTTGCCGGCCTCCAGCAGCAGCCGCGGCTTCTCGAAGTCGTAGTCGCGGCGGGTGGTGCGCGTGGTGCGGCTGGCCAGGCGCAGGCTGAAGCGCTTGATCACCGGTTCGTCGGCGACCAGCCCGCTGTCGTGCACGTAGGCGGTGGGACGGCCCAGGCGGGGGAACACCGTCTGGTCGTCGCCGAACACCAGCAGGTGCGCCTCGGCGCTGTGCCGGAAATGGAAATGGATGCCCTCTTCGGCACAGAGGCGCTGGACGAAATGCAGGTCGCTTTCGTCGTACTGCACGCAGTATT
>NZ_KV828462.1:0-394 GCF_001836405.1 Pseudomonas sp. HMSC057H01
CCGCGCGTAAAACTATTTCTTCAAGCGCTCTCGCAGAACCGCTCCAGGGCGCTATCGATCCAGCCCACCGCCAGCTTCAACGTCTCCCTGACCTTGGCCTCGCCGATCTGATGTTCACGCGCGATGCGCAGGGCCGGCCACTTCGCGCCGTAGTAGAGCCACACGAAGTCGCCGGCCTGCGGCGCCCTGTCGATGAGTCGAGCAATGACCCGGTCGACGGCCAAGGCCATATCGTCAGTGACATGGTAGGCCTTGGGGCTCGACATTGGCATGGCTTGGCTCATGATAGCGGCGGCCGGCGACACATATCCGGGAACCCCCATTCCATCCATTCGCCACCACCCCCACTGCTCGAGGAGGTACTCGGTATCGCCCAGCAGCTTGTCCACGTAGG
>NZ_KV828463.1:0-552 GCF_001836405.1 Pseudomonas sp. HMSC057H01
GCTGGAAGCGGTAGGCGTCGGCGAGGATGCCGTGCTCCTCGAGGACCAGGGCGACGATCTGCGGCACCGTGAGGTGCTGGAAGATCCGCTGGTTGCTGCGCTGCGCGAGGTAGGCCAGTTGCGGCACGAGGGTGAGGCGATAGCGGGTCAGGCGCTTGCCCGCGTCGGCCTGGGCGGCGCCGTAGACCAGCCCGTGGACGCCCTGGCCCTGCGGGGTGAAGGCGAGGAAGGCGGGTCGGTGCATGAGCGCTTCGAGGTCGAGGCCGGCGCGCTCGCTGACCAGTTCGAGTTCGAAGCGGTAGGGCCGGCTGATGCCTTCGTGGCCGCTGAATTCGAGAACCTGCAGGTCGTGACGGAGGCCGTCGAGGCTGAGGCTGAAGTGGGTCTGGTTGGCCGGGTTGAACATCCGCTGTCCCCTGTTTCTCGAAAAACCTGCACGGCTGGCGTCCCTGTTCGCCGTGCTCGATCCGAAGTGCGTGATCGCGCGGATGCTACGTCAAAAAAACTGTGCAAATTGTTGCGCACATCGCCGGAAAACCGCGGCGCGCCTGA
>NZ_KV828464.1:0-29410 GCF_001836405.1 Pseudomonas sp. HMSC057H01
GGGCGCATGACGCCAACGGCGTTATCCGCCGACATCCGGCCTCGTTGTCACATGCCACGCGAACCGGCATATTGCCAACCCGCCGGACATCGCACCGGCCCGTCGCACGCTATGCTCATGCCCACCCCCGGACCGGAAGCGCCTCCATGCATTTGCTGTTCAGCGTCTACCTGAAGATGCTGGTGCTCTATAGCCCCTTCTTCGTGCTGTCCTGCTTCATCAGTCTCAGCCGCGGCTTCGGCCCGCGCGACCGCAAGCGCATGGCCTGGCGGGTGGCCCTGGCGGCGCTGATCGCCAGCGTCGCGCTGTACCTGTTCGGCCGCTACATCTTCATCCTCTTCGGTATCACCGCCGACGCCTTCCGCATCGGCGCCGGCAGCGTGCTGTTCATCTCCGCGCTGGGCATGGCCCAGGGCCGCGCGGCGGTGCAGAGCGACAACGTGCAGCAGGACGTGACCATCGTCCCGCTGACCATTCCTCTCACCGTCGGCCCCGGGACCATCGGCGCGCTGCTGGTGATGGGCGTCGGCCAGGGCTGGGAGGCCAAGCTGATCTCCCTGGTGGCGATCTTCCTCGCCTGCCTGACCCTCGGCACCACGCTCTATCTTTCCGACCGCATCGAACGCCTGCTTGGCGACCAGGGCCTGCAGATCGTCAGTCGCCTGATGGGTCTGTTCGTCTGCGCGCTGGCGGCGCAGATCATCGTCACCGGCCTGAAGGGTTCGCTGTTCCCAGGCTGAGCGCACCAGCCTGAGGCGGACACCCTGGATGCCGCGCCCTGACGCACCGCGGTGGTGCCCGGGCGAAGCGGCGGCGCTCCCATGGACGCGCCGCCGGCGGTAGGGAGGGAGGTCAGCGCGACGCCTCCCCATCCGGAACCCACGACCCCTTCTCCGTCGATATCCGGCGAAAACCCGCTGAAAACGCCGCCTTCACCGGCATAGCCAGGCCTGCTCGGCATGCTTCCCCGGCGACTCGCGGCGCCTTTTCGCCGACCGATACCGGCCAGCGCCAAGAAGAGGCACAGCCTTTGCTCTGGAGCCTCGACGAAGAGATCCAGGCCGCAGTGCGCACCCCGCCGTCCACCGGACGGATGCCCGACGACAAGCACGACGCCTCCTGAAAACTGCCGCCCCGACCGCTGGTGAATGGAGAACAACACCAATGAAACGTCGCAGTCTGCTCAAGGCCTTCACGCTGTCCGCGTCCATCGCTTCCATGGGCCTGTCCTGGTCCATCCAGGCCGCCGAAACCATCAAGGTCGGCATCCTTCACTCGCTGTCCGGGACCATGGCGATCTCCGAGACCTCGCTGAAGGACATGGCCCTGATGACCATCGACGAGATCAACGCCAAGGGCGGGGTCAACGGCAAGAAGCTGGAGGCGGTGGTGGTCGATCCGGCGTCGAACTGGCCGCTGTTCGCGGAAAAGGCCCGCCAGTTGCTGACCCAGGACAAGGTCGCGGTGGTCTTCGGTTGCTGGACCTCGGTGTCGCGCAAATCGGTGTTGCCGGTATTCGAGGAACTCAACGGATTGCTGTTCTACCCGGTCCAGTACGAGGGCGAGGAACTCTCGCCGAACGTCTTCTATACCGGCGCGGCGCCGAACCAGCAGGCGATCCCGGCGGTGGAGTACCTGATGAGCGAGGACGGCGGCGGTGCCAGGCGCTTCTTCCTGCTCGGCACCGACTATGTCTACCCGCGCACCACCAACAAGATCCTGCGCGCCTTCCTGCACAGCAAGGGCGTGGACGACAAGGACATCCAGGAGGTCTACACGCCATTCGGCCACAGCGACTACCAGACCATCGTCGCCGACATCAAGAAGTTCGCCGCAGGCGGCAAGACCGCGGTGGTCTCCACCGTCAATGGCGACTCCAACGTGCCCTTCTACAAGGAACTGGCCAACCAGGGCCTGGAAGCCACCGAGGTGCCGGTGGTGGCCTTCTCCGTAGGCGAGGAAGAACTGCGCGGCATCGACACCAAGCCGCTGGTCGGCAACCTCGCGGCATGGAACTACTTCGAGTCGGTGAGCAATCCGGTCAACGAGAAGTTCGTCGCCGACTGGAAAGCCTACGCCAAGGCGAAGAACCTGCCGAACTACGCCACCGCGGTGACCAACGACCCCATGGAAGCCACCTACGTCGGCATCCATATGTGGGCGCAGGCCGTGGAAAAGGCCGGCAGCACCGAGGTCGACAAGGTTCGCGAGGCGATGGCCGGGCAAAGCTTCAAGGCGCCATCCGGCTACACGCTGGTCATGGACAAGAGCAACCACCACCTGCACAAGCCGGTGATGATCGGCGAGATCCAGGACGACGGCCAGTTCGAAGTGGTCTGGAAGACCCCCGAGCCGCTTCGCGCGCAACCCTGGAGCCCGTTCATCCCGGGCAACGAGAAAAAGCCGGAGCATGCGCTGAAGAGCAACTGAGTTCTGCCGTGAAGAACCCTGCCCCCCTGACCAGGCGTTCCCCTGAACGGAACGGGAACGCTCCGGTCGCGCGCCGAACGGCCCCCTCGCCCTTCAGGGAGAGGGCGGGGGACCGGCCATACCGCACGTCGCCCAGGAACCCCAGCATGCCCCTTGCCCTCCTCACCCGCCCGCTCCAGGCCTGTGTCCTGGTCCTGGCCGCCCTTCTCGCGGTGGCGGCCCACGCCGGACCGGCGCAGGACTTCGCCGCTGCCGACAACGGCGGTCGCGCCCACCTGCTCGAACACTGGGCGGCGACGCCCGACGCCGATCGCCTGGCCTTTCTCGAAGCGCTGCGCCACAACCGCATTGCGCTGGACAGCCGCCAGCAGCCATTCCTCCTCGGCGCCGACCAGCGTTTCCAGGCCGCCGAAGGCGACGCCCTGCCGGACGGCGAGCCGAAGCCGCTGCGCCTGAACAATCGCCTGCGCGGCCTGCTCAACACCGCCCTGGCCAGCCACCAGTTGGTGGCCAACGAAGTGCCGCTGCGGCAGGCCGCCGCGCAGCAGTTGCAGAAAACCGCCAAGGCCGCGCAACGGCCGCTGCTCGAAGCGCGCCTGCGGATCGAGAGCGACGCTGGCGTGAAGGAAGCCCTCGGCCTGGCCCTGGCCAACCTGCAACTCGGCGATCCCGACCCGGCGCTACGCCTTTCCGCCGTGCGCCTGCTCGGCGAGTCCGGCGATCCGCTGGCGCGAACCCGCCTGGAGAACCTGCTCGACCCGGCGGTGGAACCGGAGGAAGGCGTGCGCATCGCTGCCGCCACCAGCCTGGCCCAGGTCAAGCGCCGGCTGCTGGTCGGCGACCTGCTCGGCCAGGCCTTCAGCGGCCTGTCGCTGGGCTCGATCCTGCTGCTCGCGGCGCTCGGCCTGGCGATCACCTACGGCCTGCTCGGGGTGATCAACATGGCCCACGGCGAAATGCTCATGCTCGGCGCCTACTCCACCTACGTGGTGCAACTGCTGTTCCAGCGCCTGGCGCCGGAATGGCTGGCGCTCTACCCGTTGCTGGCGCTACCGGTGGCGTTCTGCGTCAGCGCCGCCATCGGCATGGCCCTGGAGCGCACGGTGATCCGCCATCTCTACGGCCGGCCGCTGGAAACCCTGCTCGCCACCTGGGGCATCAGCCTGGTGCTGATCCAACTGGTGCGGATGCTGTTCGGCGCACAGAACGTCGAGGTAGCCAACCCGGCCTGGCTGTCCGGCGGCATCCAGGTGCTGCCGAACCTGGTGCTGCCGTGGAACCGCATCGTCATCATCGGCTTCGCCCTGTTCGTGCTGCTCCTCACCTGGCTGCTGCTGAACCGCACGCGGCTCGGCCTGAACGTCCGCGCGGTGACCCAGAACCGCAACATGGCGGCCTGCTGCGGGGTGCCCACAGGGCGCGTGGACATGCTCGCCTTCGGTCTCGGCTCGGGCATCGCCGGGCTCGGCGGGGTAGCCCTGTCGCAGGTCGGCAACGTCGGCCCGGACCTCGGCCAGGGCTACATCATCGACTCCTTCCTGGTGGTGGTGCTCGGCGGCGTCGGCCAGCTCGCCGGCAGCGTCCTCGCCGCCTTCGGCCTCGGCGTGGCGAACAAGATCCTCGAACCGCAGATCGGCGCGGTGCTGGGCAAGATCCTGATCCTCGCGCTGATCGTCCTGTTCATCCAGAAACGCCCGCAGGGACTGTTCGCCCTGAAAGGGAGGGTCATCGATTGAACCAGCCACTCACCGTCACCCTCGCCCGCCGGGCCGGCGGCCGCGTCACCGCTATCGCGCTCGGCGCAGCCTTCGCCACGCTGCTGGCCATGCCGCTGCTGCACCTGCTGCCGGCGGACAGCGCGCTGCACCTCTCGGCCTACAGCCTGACCCTGACCGGCAAGATCCTCTGCTACGCCATCGTCGCCCTCGCTCTCGACCTGGTCTGGGGCTACGCCGGCCTGCTGTCCCTCGGCCACGGGCTGTTCTTCGCCCTCGGCGGCTACGCCATGGGCATGTACCTGATGCGCCAGGCCTCCGGCGACAGCCTGCCGGCGTTCATGACCTTCCTTTCCTGGAACGAATTGCCCTGGTACTGGGCCGGCACCCAGCACTTCCTCTGGGCGCTGTGCCTGGTGGTGCTGGTGCCCGGCGCGCTGGCCTTCGCCTTCGGCTACTTCGCCTTCCGCTCGCGGATCCGCGGCGTGTACTTCTCGATCATGACCCAGGCCCTGACCTTCGCCGGCATGCTGCTGTTCTTCCGCAACGAGACCGGTTTCGGCGGCAACAACGGCTTCACCGACTTCCGCAGCATTCTCGGCTTCCCGATCACCGCGCCGGGCACCCGCGCCGCCCTGTTCCTCGCCACCGTCGCGCTGCTCGCGGCCAGCCTGCTGCTCGGCTGGCGCCTGGCGCGGAGCAAGTTCGGCCGGGTCCTCACCGCGCTGCGCGACGCCGAGAACCGCCTGATGTTCTGCGGCTACGACCCGCGCGGCTACAAGCTCTTCGTCTGGACCCTGAGCGCGGTGCTCTGCGGCCTCGCCGGCGCGCTGTTCGTGCCGCAGGTGGGGATCATCAACCCCAGCGAGATGTCGCCGACCAACTCCATCGAAGCCGCCGTCTGGGTCGCCCTCGGCGGACGCGGCACCCTGCTCGGCCCGCTGCTCGGCGCCGGCGTGGTGAACGGCGCGAAGAGCTGGTTCACCGTGGCCTTCCCGGAATACTGGCTGTTCTTCCTCGGCGCGCTGTTCATCGTCGTCACCCTGTACCTGCCGCGCGGCCTGCTCGGCCTGCTGCGCAAGGAGAAGGAGCAATGAGGACCACCCCGCACCTGATGCTCGAACCGGCCTTCCACCCCGGCCTCGATAGCGCCGGCAGCGGCCGCGACGCCATCGGCCTGGGCGCCGCCACCAGCGGCCGGCTGGACGCGCGCCACGGCACCATCCTCAGCCTGGAAGACATCAACGTCAGCTTCGACGGCTTCAAGGCCCTGCGCGACCTGACCCTGTACATCGGCGTCGGCGAATTGCGCTGCATCATCGGCCCCAACGGCGCCGGCAAGACCACCCTGATGGACGTGATCACCGGCAAGACCCGCCCGCAGAGCGGTACCGCGTATTTCGGCGACACCCTCGACCTGACCCGCATGAGCGAGGTGCAGATCGCCCAGGCCGGGATCGGTCGCAAGTTCCAGAAGCCTACGGTGTTCGAGGCCCTGAGCGTGTTCGAGAACCTCGAACTGGCGCAGAGGGCCGACAAGTCGGTGTGGGCCAGCCTGCGCGCGCGGCTCGACGGCACGCAGAGGGAACGCATCGAGGAGGTGCTCGCCACCATCCGCCTGCTGGAGTCGCGGCAGCGTCCGGCGGGTTTGCTGTCCCACGGCCAGAAGCAGTTCCTCGAGATCGGCATGCTGCTGGTGCAGGAACCGCAGTTGCTGCTGCTCGACGAGCCGGTGGCGGGCATGACCGATGCCGAGACCGAATTCACCGCCGAGCTGTTCAAGTCCCTGGCGCGCAAGCACTCGCTGATGGTGGTGGAGCACGACATGGGTTTCGTCGGCAGCATCGCCGACCATGTCACCGTGCTGCACCAGGGCCACGTGCTGGCCGAAGGCTCGCTGGCGGAGGTACAGGCCGACGAACAGGTGATCGAGGTCTACCTCGGTCGCTGACGCCAGCCATCCGCTCGGCGGGTAGCGCCTGCCAAGTGGCGCCCGTCGCGTAGGGCGAATGACCGCTCGCGGTTATCCGCCGAGCCAGGTTGGGAATCGCAGTGAAGAACCATCACGGGACAAATGGAAGAGAACCATGCTGCAAGTCGACAAGCTGCACCAGTACTACGGCGGTAGCCATATCCTCCGTGGCCTGAGCTTCGAGGCGAAGGTAGGCGAGGTGACCTGCCTGCTCGGTCGCAACGGGGTGGGCAAGACCACCCTGCTGCGCTGCCTGATGGGCCTGGTCCCGGCCCGCGAGGGCCAGGTCGCCTGGGAAGGCCGTTCGCTCACCGGACTCAGGCCGCACCAGCGGGTCCGCGCCGGGATCGCCTACGTGCCGCAGGGACGGGAAATCTTCCCCCGGCTGACGGTGGAAGAGAACCTGCTGATGGGACTGTCCCGTTTCAGCGCCAGGGACGCCCGGGCGGTGCCGGACTTCATCTACGAGCTGTTCCCGGTCCTGCGCGAAATGAAACAGCGCCGCGGCGGCGACCTCTCCGGCGGCCAGCAGCAGCAACTGGCGATCGGCCGCGCCCTGGCCAGCCAGCCGCGACTGCTGATCCTCGACGAACCCACGGAAGGCATCCAGCCTTCGGTGATCAAGGAGATCGGCACGGTCGTCCGCAGCCTGGCGGCGCGCGGCGACATGGCGATCCTGCTGGTCGAGCAGTTCTACGACTTCGCCGCCGAACTGGCCGACCAATACCTGGTGATGGCGCGCGGCGAGATCGTCCAGCAGGGCCGCGGCCGCGACATGGAGAGCGAGGGCGTGCGCGGGCTGGTGGCGATTTGAACGGACTGGGACACACTGCCGCTGGCGCAACCGGGGCCTGCGCTGGCAATCTCTATGCCCTCGTCTTTCCGCAGGAGGTCGAAATGACCGTCACTCTGCGCCCGGCCGTCCAGGCCGACGCGGGCTTCGCCGCGCTCTGCGTCGCCGCCGCCTATGCCCCGTGGATCGCGGTGATCGGCCGCAAACCCTGGCCGATGACCCAGGACTACCACGAGGTGATCGCCAGCGACCGGGTCCTCATCGCCGAGCACGACGGCCAGCCGGTCGGCCTGCTGGTGACCCGGGAAACCGCCGACGGCTTCCTCGTCGACAACCTCGCCGTGCTTCCCGAATGCAAGGGCCAGGGCATCGGCCGACAGCTGCTGGAACGCGCCGAGCGCGACGCGACGAGCCTCGGCTACCGCTCGCTGTACCTCTACACCAACGAGCGGATGACGGAAAACATCGCGCTCTACGCCAGGGTCGGCTACCTCGAATACGAACGCCGCCAGGAAGAGGGATTCCGCCGCGTGTTCATGCGCAAGGCCCTGGCCTGACCCGACCGATGACCGCCGCCCTCCCCGACCTGAGCTTCCACCCCGCCTGGCACGCCCAGCTGGAGCTGGCCTACGCCCGCGCCGGCGACGCCACACGCCCGGTGACGCGGCGCCACGCCGGACCGCTGCGGGTGCAGAAGCACCTCTACGCCGAAGGCCCGGAAGTCTGCCAGCACATCCTCGTGCATCCGCCCGGCGGCATCGCCGGCGGCGACAGCCTGGCCTTCGACGTGCGCCTCGGCGAACGCGCCTGGGCCCAGCTCACCAGCCCCGGCGCGGCCAAGTGGTACCGCGCCGCCTGCCCGTCGCGGCAGACCCTGGAGATCCACCTGGAGCCCGGCGCCACCCTGGAATGGCTGCCGCAGGAAAGCATCGTCTTCGCCGGCGCCCAGGCCGAACTGGAAACCCGTATCCAACTGCGCGGCGACGCCCGCCTGTTCTACTGGGACATGGTCGCGCTCGGCCGCCCGGCCAGCGGCGAGCGCTTCGCCAGCGGCCACTTCGTCGCAGCCCTGGACATCCGTCGCGACGACCGCCTGCTCTGGCACGAGCGCCAGCGCATCGACGGCGGCGACCGCCTGCTCGACTCGCCGATCGGCCTCGCCGGGCACCCGGTGCTGGCGACCCTGGTCGCCAGCGGCGAGATCGACACCGACCTGCTGCAACGCTGCCGCGCGCTCCCCTGCGCCGGCCGCGGCAACCTCAGCCAGTTGCCCGGAGGCCTGCTGGTGGCGCGCTGCCTGGCCGACGAGGCGCTGCACGCGCGAGCCTGGCTGATCGAACTCTGGCGCCTGCTGCGGCCGGCGCTGCTCGGCCGCGAGGCCGTTCCCCCACGCATCTGGAGTACCTGAGATGGACTTGTCCCCCCGCGAGAAAGACAAGCTGCTGATCTTCACCGCCGGCCTGCTCGCCGAGCGCCGGCTGGCACGCGGTCTCAAGCTGAACTACCCGGAGGCGGTGGCGCTGATCTCCGCCGCCCTGCTGGAGGGCGCGCGCGACGGCCGCAGCGTCGCCGAACTGATGCACTACGGCACCACCCTGCTGAGCCGCGAGCAGGTGATGGAGGGCGTGCCGGAGATGATCCCGGACATCCAGGTGGAGGCCACCTTCCCCGACGGCACCAAGCTGGTGACCGTCCACCAGCCCATCGCCTGAGGCCGCCCATGAGCGCTTCGATCCGCGACGCCGGCGTCGCCGACCTGCCCGGCATCCTCGCCATCTACAACGACGCCGTGGGCAATACCACGGCGATCTGGAACGAAACCCCGGTGGACCTGGCCAACCGCCAGGCCTGGTTCGACACCCGCGCCCGCCAGGGCTACCCGATCCTGGTGGCGAGCGACGCCGCCGGCGAAGTGCTCGGCTACGCCTCCTACGGCGACTGGCGACCCTTCGAGGGCTTCCGCGGCACCGTCGAGCACTCCGTCTACGTGCGCGACGACCAGCGCGGCAAAGGCCTCGGCGTGCAACTGCTACAGGCGCTGATCGAACGTGCGCGGGCCCAGGGCCTGCACGTCATGGTGGCCGCCATCGAAAGCGGCAATGCCGCTTCGATCGGCCTGCACCGGCGCCTCGGCTTCGAGATCAGCGGGCAGATGCCGCAGGTGGGCCAGAAGTTCGGCCGCTGGCTCGACCTGACCTTCATGCAACTGAACCTCGACCCGACGCGCAGCGCGCCCTGAGCCCCAAGGAGCCCCCATGATCCCCGGTGAATACGACATCCAGCCCGGCGATATCGAACTCAACGCCGGCCGCCGCACCCTCGCCCTGAGCGTGGCGAACACCGGCGACCGGCCGATCCAGGTCGGCTCGCACTACCACTTCTTCGAGGTCAACGACGCCCTCGCCTTCGACCGTCCGGCCACCCGTGGCATGCGCCTGAACATCGCCGCCGGCACCGCGGTGCGCTTCGAACCGGGGCAGAGCCGCGAGGTGGAGCTGGTGGAAATCGGCGGCGGACGGCGGGTATACGGCTTTGCCGGGCGGGTGATGGGGGACCTCTAGGGCCCCACTGGCCAGGTTCGACCAAAGACAGCGAACACCGACGATCGCCAAAGGAGCGTTCGATGAAAATCAGCAGACAAGCCTACGCCGACATGTTCGGCCCCACCGTCGGCGACCGCGTGCGCCTGGCCGACACCAACCTGTGGCTCGAGGTGGAACGGGACTTCACCGTCTATGGCGAGGAAGTGAAGTTCGGCGGCGGCAAGGTCATCCGCGACGGCATGGGCCAGAGCCAGCTGGGCGCGGCGCAGGTGGTCGACACGGTGATCACCAACGCGCTGATCCTCGACCACTGGGGCGTGGTCAAGGCCGACGTCGGTCTCAAGGACGGGCGCATCCAGGCCATCGGCAAGGCCGGCAACCCGGACATCCAGCCCGGGGTGAACATCGCCATCGGCGCCGGCACCGAGGTGATCGCCGGCGAGGGCATGATCCTCACCGCCGGCGGCATCGACACGCACATCCACTTCATCTGCCCGCAGCAGATCGAAGAGGCGCTGATGAGCGGCGTCACCACCATGATCGGCGGCGGCACCGGCCCCGCCGCCGGGACCAACGCCACCACCTGCACCTCCGGTCCCTGGCACATGGCGCGGATGCTCCAGGCCGCCGACGCCTTCCCGATGAACATCGGCTTCACCGGCAAGGGCAACGCCAGCCTGCCGCTGCCGCTGGAGGAGCAGGTACTCGCCGGCGCCATCGGCCTGAAGCTGCACGAGGACTGGGGCAGCACCCCGGCGGCGATCGACAACTGCCTGGAGGTGGCCGAGCGCCACGACATCCAGGTGGCGATCCACACCGACACCCTCAACGAATCCGGCTTCGTCGAGACCACCCTCGGCGCCTTCAAGGGCCGCACCATCCACACCTACCACACCGAGGGCGCCGGCGGGGGCCACGCACCGGACATCATCAAGGCCTGCGGCTTCGCCAACGTGCTGCCCAGCTCGACCAACCCGACACGGCCGTTCACCCGCAATACCATCGACGAGCACCTGGACATGCTGATGGTCTGCCACCACCTCGACCCGGCCATCGCCGAGGACGTGGCCTTCGCCGAGTCGCGCATCCGCCGCGAGACCATCGCCGCCGAGGACATCCTCCACGACCTCGGCGCGTTCAGCATGATCAGCTCCGACAGCCAGGCCATGGGCCGGGTCGGCGAAGTGATCACGCGCACCTGGCAGACCGCCGACAAGATGAAGCGCCAGCGCGGCCGCCTCGACGGCGACGGTGCGCGCAACGACAACTTCCGCGCCAGGCGCTACATCGCCAAGTACACCATCAACCCGGCGATCACCCACGGCATCAGCCATGAAGTGGGCTCCGTCGAAGCCGGCAAGTGGGCCGACCTGGTGCTCTGGCGCCCGGCCTTCTTCGGCGTCAAGCCGAGCCTGATCCTCAAGGGCGGGGCCATCGCCGCCAGCCTGATGGGCGACATCAACGGCTCGATCCCCACGCCGCAGCCGGTGCACTACCGGCCGATGTTCGCCAGCTACGCCGGCAGCCGCCACGCGACCAGCCTGACCTTCGTCAGCCAGGCCGCCTTCGCCGCCGGCGTACCGCAGCAGCTCGGCCTGCGCAAGGCCATCGGCGTGGTCAGCGGCTGTCGCGGTGTGCAGAAGTCCGACCTGATCCACAACGGCTACCTGCCGACCATCGAGGTCGACGCACAGAACTACCAGGTACGCGCCGACGGCCAGTTGCTCTGGTGCGAACCGGCGGACGTGCTGCCGATGGCGCAGCGCTATTTCCTGTTCTGATTCCCACGCGACGGGTCCCGGCGCCACGCCGGGACGTCGACCGCTCCGTTCGGACAGCTTGGCTTGTCGGCACTAGCGGCGACAATGGCGCCTCCCCGCAGCCGCCGGCAGTCCGTCCATGTCCTCCCGCCAATCGTCCCGCAACGCTTCCACCCCGTATCTGGCCAAGGCCTTCCAGGCGACGGCCATCGTCGTGGTCAGCTACTTCCTCTACTGGACCTACCAGCTCTACCAGTACGGCGAGATTCCCATCAGCAAGAAGGACGTGATGCTGCGCCAAGCCATCCTCGCGCGCTTTCCGGCGGACTACGAGGTGGAGATCAAGGGCGCCGACCTGCTCGGCTTCGGCGAGAAATTCCTGGTCGCCTACGGCAATCGGCGCTTCGTCGGCAAGGCCTTCGCCATGGACGACCAGGTCATCGAGCGCCTGGAGCGGAACCAGGGACGGACCAACCTGCCGCTGGTGAAGGTGTTCTACATCGCCGAACCCGGCCTCCTCTCCTCGCTGCTCAACCTCTCCCCGTTCCTGGATATCCAGAAGAACATGGTCGAGCTGAGCCTCCGGGAATACCGGAAGATCCAGTTGGTCCCCTTCGATCCGGACGCGAAGCGGAAACCGCGCGAGCAGTTCGAAACCGATTATGCCTTCCCCCAGCTGTTCAGCCTCAGCCAACTGGAAGTCGCCGACTACGACGGCGACGGCCGCGACGAACTGCGCCTGGGCTACCTGTCCTACGCCGGCGGTTCGGGAGGGACGCGCTGGTCGGTGATCTACGACCTGAAGGACGGCGCGCTGACCGCCCATTCCGGCTATCCGGAAATGCTCGACATCGACGTCGCCCGGTTCATCCAGGCGGTCAACCTGTACGCCGGCCTCGACGGCACCCTGCCGCGCGACCAGCGTCAGCTGGAAGACGTGGTCGGCCGAGGCAGCGAGCGCTTCGCGCTGACCGCCGCGGAGCGCCAGGCACTGGTCGCCGACCCGCCGCAGCGGGACGACTACGCCAGGGTCCTGATGAGCCTTTCGCCGCGCTCGCCCTACGCCCCCGATCGCTTCATCGACCTCGGCGACGGCAGCCGACTGAGCCTGGCCCCGCGCCATACCGACGATTACTCGACCTTCCTCGACATCGGCGGGAAGAAAATCTTCGTCGAAGCCTTCTACGTCGACGACGACGCCTGCCACTGGTGCGAGCATCGCTGGCGAGTGATGGCTTTCCATTACGACGACGGTCGCTGGATCTCGGACCGCACCATCAACGGTGACAGCTTCAACGGGCAGTGGCTGCGCAACGCGGAGCCGCTGGGCCTCAACGACGTTTTCGGCACCTACCGCGACCAGGGCCCGGCGGGCCTGGCCTGGTCCTTCATCGACCCGCGCTGGACCGCCTCCAGCCAGCATGACATGGACGATCCGCTGGGCGTGGGGATGCGCACCCTGTCGCCGGTGGAGCAATGGGTGAAGGAACGCTATCGGGAAAACTGAGGCAGGCCTTCAGCGCAACTGGCTGTCCTTGCTGCCGCGGCGGTTGTAGCCGCTGAACTTCGCCTGTTCCCTGTCGTGCTCGGCCTGGCAGTTGACGCACAGGCGCACGCCGGGAATCGCCCGGCGCCGCGCCTCGGGGATCGCCGCGTCGCACTCTTCGCAATGGGTCAGGCTCTCGCCACGGGGCAACTGGCTGCGCGCACGAGCGATGGCATCCTCGATCGTGCTGTCGATCTGTTCCTGCACCGCACCGTCGTTTGCCCACCCGCTGGCCATGACTGACTCCTCTGGCTGAAACCCTGGAACCTCCAGATATGGGCGTTCGCCCGCGGCTTTGCAAGGGCGGCGCGACCATCGGCCTGGCGTGGCACAATCGCCAGCCAAGCCTGAAGGTACACCGCATGATGGGACCGTTCCGCCGCCTCGCCCACCTGATCAACCAGGGCCGCCAGCTCGACGCCGCGCTCGCCGGCGATCCGTTCGCCCTGCCGGCGCCGGAGGACCGCTATAGCGTCCGGCAACTGCACGGCCTGTATCCGCGCCGTCATCCCGGTCTCTACGCACCGCTGCTCGGCAGCCTGGCGCTGCTGCTCGGTGCCGCGCCGCTGGGTCTTGCCGCGCTGCGCCTGGCATTGCCGGAGGCTCCTTTGCGGCCGCTGGGCTGGCTCTCCGCCCTGCCGCTGCTGGCGGCCTGGCTGTGGCTGATCGCCCTGCTCTCCCGCGGCGCCAGCCTCGGCCCGCGCCTGGCCCGCGACGCCAGCCTGCTGCTGGTCGGCGCCGGGCTCCTGCTGCGCCTGGCCAGCGGCGAGACGTCGGGCCTGGTGGCGCTCGGCGGCGGCGCCTGTGCCTGGCTGCTGTTCAACAGCCGCGCGATGCAACGCTACATGGAACTGGTCTACGCCCAGCGCCTGTACCGCGCCCAGTCGGCCAACCGCCCCGGTTCGGCGCAGCGGCGCCTGGCCAACCAGGCCGCCTACCGCGAACGCAAGCGACGCGAGCGCTCCGGGCGATCCTGAACCAGACTGTCGCCCTGCGACCTTCTGCGCATTGGCGGGCGCCGCCACCAGCGCGTAGGGTAACGCGCTCTCTCTCCTCGGCCTCAAGGACGACCCGGACATGAAGATCGACTCAGCCTCCAGCTCTCCGAGCCTGGCCCAGCGGCAGCTGATGACCCGCACTCCCGACCAGGATTTCCAGCGCGACTTCCAGGCCGCCTACGCGCGCCTCGCGGTCGCCGCCGAAGGCAGCGCGGAGCAGGCCGGGGCGCTGGCCGACACCCTCGGCGCCACCCAGCTGGAATACAGCCGGGTGCGCGGCGTCAGCCTGGAAGACCAGTTGCGCTTCGCCCATGTGCTCAACCGCGCCTGCGAAAACGGCGCGCAACTGGACGCCCGCGGCTTCCTCGCCCGCCTGGGCGCCGACGACCTGCAGGCGCTGCAGCGCAACATGGGCCTGGCCGAGCCGATCCGGGTCGAGGCGCTGAGCGAGGAAGGCGCGCGCAACCTGCTGCTGCCGGAAGGCTACAGCGTCGACCTGGACGGCGACGGCATCACCGAGGTGGGCGCCGCGAAGATCCGCCACTTCCCCCCGCGCGACGCACCGCAGGCCTTCCTCGACCAGTGGCTGGCGCTCACCGCCGGCATGGACGGCGCCGCCTATTCGAACGCCCGCGACGGGTTGCAATGGGCTTTCGATATCCGCGCCATGGCCGGCCAGCCCCTGGCCACCGACCAGTTGGCCAGCTACCGCACGGCGGTGGACGACTACCTGGGCATGCTCGCCGAGCACCGCCACGCCCTGGTTCCCGGCCAGTACGAACGCGACCTGCCGCTGTACCAGGCGCTGCGCCAGCGCCTGGCCTGAGGTCGCCTACTCTTTGACTTCCATGTAGTCGCGGGCCCAGGCCTGGTATTCCTCGGGGAAGGTGTACTTCTTCGACAGCTCCGAGGCGGTCAGGTCCGAGGCCACCGCACCGCGCTCCTCGCGCAGGCAGTCGTAGGTCGCCTTGATCGCGGCGAAATAGGCGGCGTGGCCGTTGACCACGACACGCACGCCGAGCCGCGCCAGGCGGGCGTCGTCGCGCAGTTGCGGATTACCGTAGGTGACCAGCATCAGCGGGATGTGCAGGTGCTCGGCGATCGCCTCGAGGTGGGCGAAGTCGCGCACGCCGACCAGGCAGATGCCATCGGCGCCGGCTTCCTGGTAGGCCAGGGTGCGCTGGATCACCGCATCGACGTCGATCAGTTCGGCGTTGGTCCGGGCAATGATGGTCAACGCCGGGTCGACCCTCGCCTCCAGGGCCGCGCGGATCTTGCCGACGCCTTCCTCGACGCAGATCAGGTCGGTGGACTTGCGCCCGAACTGCGCCGGCAGCAGGGTGTCCTCG
This sequence comes from Pseudomonas sp. HMSC057H01, assembly GCF_001836405.1. Taxonomy (NCBI): domain Bacteria; kingdom Pseudomonadati; phylum Pseudomonadota; class Gammaproteobacteria; order Pseudomonadales; family Pseudomonadaceae; genus Pseudomonas; species Pseudomonas sp. HMSC057H01. The sequence goes on from NZ_KV828464.1 coordinate 15,107, forward strand.
ATGGTCAGCGCGGCGATTCCGGCGCGCTCCAGTTCGACCACCGTACGCATTACGTTCAGCGCGTTGCCGTAGCCGTGGTCGGCGTCGGCGATCACCGGCAGGCGCGCCACCCGGCCGATGCGGGTGGCCTGCTCGACGAATTCGCTGAGGGTGATCAGGGCGAAGTCCGGCGCCGCCAGGACCTGCAGGGAAGCCACCGAACCGCCGAGGATGCCGCACTCGAAGCCGAGGTCGGCGGCGATGCGCGCCGACATGGGATCGAACACGGAAGCGGTGTGGTAGCAACGGGAGGAGTCCAACAGCGCGCGAAACATCGCACGCAACTCATGGTGTGAGGCTCTATGCATGACGAAATCCAGGACAACACGGCAAGACGGAGTGGGAAAGCAGCGCCAACATAGCACCATGCGCGGGCCCCTTGGCAAATCCGTATACAAAGGTCGGGGCGGCCCGCACGGACGTACCAGGACGCTTCCTGCCGATCGCCGGCGGTGAAATCCGCGACGCTCTCGCATACACTGCGCGGCCGTTTTTTTCCCGGACCGTTTCGCGCCATGAACCCGAGCACCGCCGCCCGCGCCCTGGGCATCGATTTTGGCACCTCCAACTCCACCGTCGGCTGGTGGCGGCCGGAGGTCGAACCGCTGATCGAGCTGGAGGACGGCAAGATCACCCTGCCCTCGGTGGTGTTCTTCAACGTCGAGGAGCGCCGCCCGGTCTACGGCCGCCAGGCGCTCGGCGAGTACCTGGAGGGCTACGAGGGCCGGCTGATGCGCTCGCTGAAGAGCCTGCTGGGCTCCAAGCTGCTGAAGAGCGAGACCACCGTGCTCGGCAGCGCCCTGCCGTTCAAGGACCTGCTCGGCCTGTTCATCGGCCAGCTCAAGGCGCGCGGCGAGGCCGCCGCCGGGCAAGCCTTCGACGCGGTGGTGCTGGGTCGCCCGGTGTTCTTCGTCGACGACGACCCGGAGGCCGACCGCGAGGCCCAGGACACCCTGGTGCAGGTGGCCAACAAGCTCGGCTTCAAGGAGGTTTCCTTCCAGTACGAACCGATCGCCGCGGCCTTCGACTACGAGCGCGGCATCCAGCGCGAGGAACTGGTCCTGATCGTCGACATCGGCGGCGGCACCTCGGACTTCTCCCTGGTGCGCCTGGCGCCGGAGCGGCGCAACCTGGCCGAGCGCCAGGACGACATCCTGGCCACCGGCGGCGTGCACATCGGCGGTACCGACTTCGACAAGCAGCTCAGCCTGGAAGGCGTGATGCCGCTGTTCGGCTACGGCAGCCGGATGAAGAGCGACGCCTTCATGCCCACCAGCTACCACCTGAACCTGGCCACTTGGCACACCATCAACGCGGTGTACGCGCAGAAGTCGCAATTGGCGCTGAAGAACATGCGCTACGACATCGTCGACAGCACCGGCATCGACCGCCTCTTCAGGCTCATCGAGGAACGCGCCGGGCACTGGCTGGCGATGCAGGTGGAAGACAGCAAGATCCGCCTGACCGAAACCGAGCGCCTGCACCTCTCGCTGGAGCGCATCGAGGCCGGGCTCGGCGTGGAGCTGACCCGTGGGCTGTTCGAGAACGCCGTCGACGGACTGCTGGAGCGCGTGCGCAACAGCGTCGCGCAACTGCTGGCCTCGGCCGGGGTCGACCCGGACCGGGTCGACACGGTGTTCTTCACCGGCGGTTCGAGCGGCATTCCGGCGCTGCGCCGGAGCGTCTCGGCGATGCTGCCCAACGCCCGTCATGTCGAGGGCAACCTGTTCGGCAGCATCGGCAGCGGCCTGGCCATCGAGGCGAAGAAGCGCTATGGCTGAGCCGCCCTGGTCGTGCCCCTGCCCTATAGGGGGATAAGGTCACACCGGGCCCGCCATGGCGGATAACCGCGAGCGGTTATCCGCCCTACGCCAGGACCACGCCACACCCGTCCGCAGGGCGGATAACGCCACACCGAGCCCGCCGAGGGTGGGGCTCACTTCTTCAGGCAGGTGCTCATGAACGCCTTGCGTTCGTCGCCCTTGAGCGCCTTGGCGGTGGCGTCGGCGTTGCAGGTCTTCATCTTCTCCTGCTGGGTCGCCGCCTTGGCGCTGCCGCCGGCCTTCAGGCAACTGCTCATGAATGCCTTGCGCTCGTCGCCCTTGAGCGACTTGGCGCTGGCGTCGGCGTTGCAGCTCTTCATCTTCTCCTGCTGGGCGGTGGCCTTGCCGCCGGCAGGCGCGCCGGCCTTCAGGCAGCCGCTCATGAACGCCTTGCGTTCGTCGCCCTTGAGCGCCTTGGTGGTGGCCTCGGCGTTGCAGGCGGTCATCTTCTCCTGCTGCGCGGTGGCAGCGAAACCATGGGCCGAGACGGCCATGGCCAATACGAACATCGGGATACGCAGGATATTCATCGAACTCTCCTTGAAGGGCTGCACGTTCGCATGCAGGTGCGCTGAAGTCTAGCGACTGCGGCGGGCTTTGCAGGGGCTGGGAACGCGTCCTGTGCGCTTGCGACAAGCGTCATGTTTCGCGGCTAGACTGACGCTTCGCACGAGGAGGAGTTCCATGCAACAGGTCATCGCGGTGAGCCTCTGCGCCACCCACGCGTTCAGCAAGCAAGTGCGTCCCGCCATCCGCCTCCTGAAAGGCCTCGGCGTCGAGGGCGACGCCCACCACGGCGTCACCGTGAAGCACCGCTCGCGGGTGCGGCAGGACCCGACCCAGCCGAACCTGCGCCAGGTCCACCTGATCCACGAGGAATTGCACGACGAGCTACGCGCCAGCGGCTTCGCCATCGGCCCGGGGACCATGGGCGAGAACATCACCACCCGTGGCGTCGACCTGCTCGGCCTGCCCACCGGCACCCGCCTGCGCCTGGGGGAAAGCGCCCTGGTCGAGCTGACCGGCCTGCGCAATCCCTGCTCGCAGCTGGACAACTACCAGCCCGGACTGACCGCCGCCGTGCTCGGCCGCGACGAACAGGGCAACCTGATTCGCAAGGCCGGGGTGATGGCGATCGTCCTGGAAGACGGCGAGGTTCGCCCCGGCGACGCCATCGATATCCAGCTGCCACCCCTGCCGCACCGGGCCCTGGAGAAGGTCTGAGGCAATCCGCCGCGATTCCGGGCGAACTCTGCGCGAGGGCCTGCGTTCCAATGTTGGCAAGCACCGCTCAACCACAAGGAGTCACAGCATGTACAAGCAGTCACTGGCGGCACTGTTCGTGATGGCAACCCTGGCCGGCTGCGCGTCGACCAAGGTGCAGAACCCGGTCAACTACATCACCTTCCGCAACGAACCGCTGGTCAAGGATGTCGAGAAAGGCATGAGCCAGCAGGAAGTCCTGCGCATCGGCGGCACGCCTTCCGGCACCCAGAAGCGCCTGATGAAACCGGGGAGCTGCAACAGCTACATCCTCAACAAGGACGGCCAGCAGCAGCCGTTCTACGTCAGTTTCGACGGCAGCGGCAAGGTCGACGGCTCGGGCTTCCTGAGCTGCTCCGAGCTGGACCGCCACGAGCGCGACGCCCGCCCCTGACGGCTCGACGCCCCGCTTCCTTACGGAGGCGGGGCGTCTGCGTTCAGGCCCGGGACAGTGCCTCAATCAGTTCGGCCTTGCGCATCGTCGAACGACCGCGGATGTCGCGCTTGCGCGCCAGCTGCATCAATTCCTCGCGGGTCATCTCGCTCACCGAAGTGCTGCCCTGACGTTTGCCACGGCTCGCCGAGCCGCGGTTGGCCGGTCTCCCTGAGCGGGCCTGGGCGGCGCGATGGGCCGAGTCCTTGCGGTCGGCGCGCTTGGCCGTCTCGCTCTTGGCGCGGCCGGAACCGCCCTTGCGCTCGCCGCCGCCGGACTGCTTGTTCACCGTCGCCCAGGCGCGCGCCTCGGCTTCCGATTCGCTCACACCCTTGGCCTTGTAGCTCTCCTCGATGTGCTCGGCCTTGCGCTGCTGCTTGTCGCTGTACTTGCTCTTGTCGCCACGGGGCATGGGGATATCTCCCTTTGCGATGGGTTCACTGTTGGGACCGGGAGGCGACGGCGGACGTTCAGAGAAAGTGCACACCGGCACAAACCCCTTGACCTTGCCCCAGGGGCAATCCGTAGTCTGCCGCTATCCCGCAGCAGGAACCGGAAATGCTCACCATCGGCCAACTGGCGCGAATCTTCGAGATCTCCACCAAGACGCTTCGCCACTACGATGCCATCGGCCTGTTCGTCCCCGCGCGCACCGGTAGCGACAACGGCTACCGCTACTACCAGCCGGAACAGATCGAGCAGCTCTCGCGCATACTCGCGCTGCGCCGGCTGGACGTTCCGCTGGAAGCCATCGACCGCCTGAAACGCGATGGCGCGCTGGACGACCCGCAACGCCTGCGGCATTTCCTGCAACGACACCAGCACACCCTGCGCGAAGAAATAAGCGCCCGCCAGCGCCTGCTGGCGGAACTCGACCGAACCCTGGCGACGCTCGCCCACTGGAGGATCCGCAACATGCATGCACGAATCGTCGAACGTCCCGCCTTCAGCGTGGTGGGCATGGAATACTTCGGCAGCGCCCCCGGCGACACCATCGGCCAGCTCTGGGAGCGCTTCATCCCGCGCGAGCACGAGATCGCTGGCAAGCACGATCCCGAGGTCTCCTATGGCATCTGCGCGCAGCAGCCCAACGGTGAATTCCACTACGTCGCCGGCTTCGAGGTGCAGGAAGGCTGGCCGGTGCCGGAGGGCATGGTGCGCTTCCAGGTGCCGGCGCAGAAGTACGCGGTGTTCACCCACAAGGGCACGGCGCCGCAGATCGCCGAGAGCTTCCAGGCGATCTACAGCCACCTGCTCGCCGAACGCGGCCTGGAGCCCAAGGCGGGGGTCGACTTCGAATACTACGACCAGCGTTTCCGCGGACCGCTGGATCCGAACTCGCAAGTCGACCTGTATATCCCCATCTACTGACTCAGCGCTTGCCGGCCGGCGCCTTGGCCGGCTGGCGCATGCGTTGCAGCAGGGCGGTGCACTGGTTGTCGTCGCTCTTGCTCGGCGCCACCAGAGCCAGCAGGCTGGCCGCCGGGCCCACCGCCACGCCGAGGGCGATCATTCCCGCGCCGCGCGCCACCAGCGGCCCGGCGTGGACCCCGGCGTCGGGCTTGGCGAAGGTGCCGCGCACGTACAGCGGCGAGCGCAGCGAGAAGATCCGCAGGCCCTTGCTGTGCGGGGTGACATCGAGGTCGAGCTTCTCGTTGGCGAAGTTCACCGTGCCGTCGACGTTGACCAGCGCGTTCTCGGTGTCGAAGACGAACAGCCGGCTGGTCATCAGGCCCTTCTGCAGGCCGAAGTCGGCGGCCGCGCAGTTGATCTTCACCTCGTCGTCGCCGAACAGCTTGGTCACCAGGTAGTTTCCGACATTGAGGCCGGCGATTTCGGTCAGGCCTTTGCTGATCGCACCGTCGTTGATCAGCATCTTCAGTTCGCCATCGGCGCCACCGAGGATCTTCGCCACCGAATTGCCGCTGCCGCTGAGACTGGCGTCGCCGTTCAGCTCGCCGAAGCTGGTCTGCATCGGCGCGAAGCCGGGGAACAACTGTTTCAGCTTGAAGCCCCGCGCGCTCATCTTCACTCGGCTCTGCATCGGCTGCTTGCCGCCATCCAGGCGGATGTCCGACTCCAGCTTGCCGCCGGCCACGCCGAAGCGCAGGGGCTCCAGGCGCAGCAGGCCGTCGTTGAGCACCAGATGGGTATAGAGGTCGCTGATCGGCAACTGGTCGCTGTGGACGATACGCTTGCCGGTGAATTCCACGTCGGCGTCCATGTCGCGCCAGCGCTCGGTACGGAATTCCTCCACCGGCAGCACCTTGTCGCCCGGCTGGCGGCTGGTCTGCCCGCGCTTCTGTTTTTCGGCATTGCTGTCGGCGCCGATCAGCGGGCCGAGGTCGGCGAAGCGCAGTTGCTCGGAGGTCAGCTTGCCGGACAGCTTCGGCCTAGGCTGGCGAGCGACGAAGGTCAGGCTGCCGTGCAGGTCGCTGGCGCCGACCTTGCCGTTGAAGTTCTCGTAGCGGAACAGTGCGCCGCCCTCCTCCTTGAGCCGCGCCAGCAGGTGTCCGTCGGTGGAGTAGGCCGGAGTGTCCGGCAGGGTGATGCCGGTCAGCGGATAGAGATTGGCCATGCTGGTCCCGGACAGCTTCAGGCGCAGGTCGAGGGCGCCGAGGTTGAGCGGGTCGGTCAGGGTGCCGACCACCGCGGCACGGGTGCTGCCGGCACTGACCTCGGCCTGTAGCGGGAAGGGCTTGCTCGCATCCTGCAACGCCAGCATCCCGCCGACCTTGCCCGAGCCGGCCAGAGCCTGGCCCTTGTAGGTGCCCTTGACCTTCCAGCCGAACACATAGTCCTGGGCGTCCGCCGCATCGCCCGTGGCCAGCGCCTTGCCGGCCAACTGGCCGAACGGCACCGGCTTGCCGAGCGGGTCGACCAGCACTTCCAGGCGGGTCTTCAAACGCTGGTCGTCGAGGCTGACGCTACCCTTGTCGAAACCGATCTCGCGGATGTCCAGTTGCCAGGCGGACGGCTCGTCGCTGTCGCTGGCAGGCAGGTCGAAATCCCAGTTGGCGCGGCCGTCGGCCAGGCGCAGGAGGTCGGCGCGCGGCTGGGTCAGCTTGATCTGTGGAATGCGGATGGTCTGCCAGAGCAACGGCAACGGCGCGAGGCGGAATTCGATGCGTTCCAGGCTGGCGAACTCGCTCGCCTTGGTCTTGCCCGCCGTCCACTCCGGGTTGCCGAGGGTGATGTCCTCGGCGCTGAAGCGCGGCCAGGGGATCCAGGCGCGCCAGCCTTCCTCGCCCTCCTCGCGGCGCCAGGCCACGGCGAGGTTGCCGTTGATGGCGAACGGGCGGTTCAGCGCCGCCGAGACCTTTTCGTTGAGGGTGGGCTTGATCAGGTTCCAGTCGAAGGTGGCGATGAACACCACCAACGCCGCCAGCAGCAGGACCAGGCTGGCGAGGCTCCAGGTCAGGATCTTTCGGCCGCGCGTCATGCACAACTCCTTTTCGCCGCGTCGGTTGTCGGGCAGGCGCGGCAGCGCGCCTCGCTCAGCCCGTCAGTGTGCAGGCTGGCCCATGGACTCGCCAGCGCGAATACGCCGGCCCGTTCCGTTAGGACCGGCGAAACGCCGGCATTGCTCCCCGTCCCACGCATTTCAGGCAAAAGGCCAGTTCGGCGGCGGGTCGATAAAACTTTTTCGACCGCGCGGGACTCACACCTTAGGTAAGCAGAAAAAGCCGGCCGCAGAGCCGGCCCTTTTCACCGGATCAGCCTCAAGGAGAAAACCGATGACCACCGTTCAACTGACGGACGTCCAGACCCTTCGCGACCGTGCCCGCAAGAACATCCAGGAAGGCGCGGTCACCGAAGGCTATTCGGCCGATCGCCAGACCGTCCTGCGCCTGCTCAACGAAGCGCTCGCCACCGAGCTGGTCTGCTTCCTGCGCTACAAGCGCCACTACTTCATGGCCACCGGCCTGAAGGCGAGCATCGCCGCCGCCGAGTTCCTCGAGCATGCCAACCAGGAAATGCAGCACGCCGACCAGTTGGCCGAGCGCATCATGCAACTGGGCGGCGAGCCGGACTTCAATCCGCGCGGCCTGGAGGAGCGCTCCCATGCCGAATACGTCGAAGGCAAGACCCTGAAGGACATGGTCACCGAGAACCTGATCGCCGAGCGCATCGCCATCGACAGCTATCGCGAGATCATCACCTACCTCGGTAACGACGACCCCACTAGCCGACGCATCTTCGAGGAAATCCTGGCCCAGGAAGAAGAACACGCGGACGACATGGCCGACATCCTCGACGACCTCGCCTGACGCCAGCAAGTCCCGTCCGAGAGCCGGTGCCCGCAGCGCCGGCTTTTCTTTTCGCCTTATTTATCCAATTTATCGATTAAATAGAGAAAAGCTAACCATCCTTTACGAAATCTGCGACATCACAAAAATAATCAATTAACTTACTGATAAATAATAAGAAAAAATATAATCACCAATATCGATAGACACTATCATCGCACTTCGTTTTTAAATCGATTTATCCGAACTGAAAATGACTCCAACGCAACCAACAACCCACTCGGAGTCACCGTCATGAAAGCTTCCCTGATCCTCGGCCTCGCCCTCGCCACCCTGACCGCCAACGCCGCCTTCGCCGCCGACGGCTCCAGCCGCACCATCGACCGGCTGCACCAGGACATGTCCAGCGTCGAACTGCGCATCGCCGACAACGGCAGCGAGCAGACCATCGACCGCCTGCACAAGGACATGACCAAGGCCGAAGCCCGCCTGGCCGACAACGGCAGCGAGCAGACCGTCGACCGCCTGCACAAGGACATGACCAAGGCCGAAGCCCGTCTGGCCGACAACGGCAGCGAACAGACCGTGGACCGCCTGCATCGCAGCATGAGCCGTTTCGACCTGCGCACCGCCTGACCGCTCGTTACGCCGCAAGGCGCGAGAAAAGCCCGGCTCGATGCCGGGCTTTCCTATTTTCCCATCCCTGTCGCGCTGGGCGCATGGCCCGAAGCAAGCCGCACTCTCCCGCCTCAGACTCCGCTGAACCAGTTGTAGCCCTGGTCCTCCCAGTAACCTCCGGGATTGCTGTTGCTGACGAAGATCTCCACCACGTGCTTGGCGTTCTTGAAGCCGAGCTTGGTGGGAATCCGCAGGCGCAGCGGGTAGCCGTTCTCCTCCGGCAGCGCCTGCCCGGACATCTCCAGCGCCAGCAGGGTCTGCGGATGCAGCGCGCTGGGCATGTCGAGGCTGGAGTAGTAGCGGTCGGCGCACTTGAAGCCGACGTACTTCGCCGAGGTGTCGGCGCCGACCAGCTCCAGGAAGGTGCGCAGCGGCACTCCGCTCCACTGGCCGATCGCGCTCCAGCCCTCGATGCAGATCAGTTGCGTGACCTGGCTGGCCTGCGGCAGCCGGCGCAGTTGCTCCAGGCTCCAGGGGCGCTTGTCGCGGACCCGCCCGGAAACCTGCAGGCGGTATTCCGGCAGGTCGATCTCCGGCACGTTGTAGGCCGGGTAGAACGCGTTGAAGGGGAACGGCGAGACCACCTGCGACGGATCGAAGGTCGGCGCCAGCCGCGTACGGCTGAACAGCCAGGCCTGGACCCGGTCGTTCCAGCGCGACATGGCCCAGAGTACCTTGTCGACCGAATCGCCATCCTGTAGCCGGCACCCCGAGAGCATCGCCAGGGCGCCCAGGGACAGGCCGCCGCGCAACAGCAGGCGGCGTTGCAAATCGACCATCTGTCGCTCGCTGGACGGGTCGATCGCGATCTTCGCGCGCTTCTTCTCCGGCCCCTTCATCCTCCGCTCCTCCGCCCGCGCCGCCACTCGCGTCCGATGATCATCGGCACCAGGGTGCGCGGCACCAACAGCACCAGCAGCAGGTGCACGACGACGAACCCGACGACCCCGGCCATGGCCAGGAAATGCACCCAGCGCGCCCCCTGGAAGCCACCGAACAGCGCGGTCAGCCCGTGCAGTTGCACCGGTTTCCAGATCGCCAGCCCGGACAGCACCAGCAGCGCACCGAGCGCCAGGACCAGCCAGTACAGCAGGCGCTGCACCGCGTTGTAGCGGCCCGGCTCATGGACCAGGCGCAGGCCGAGGGCGAGGCGCAGGTCGCGCCAGACGCCGGCCGCGCTCAAAGGCAGGAAGTCGCGACGAAAATGCCCGCTGGACAGTCCGTAGGCGAGGTAGCACAGGCCGTTGCCAAGCAGCAGCCACATGGCGGCGAGATGCCAGGCGATGGAACCGCCGAGCCAGCCGCCGAGGGTAGCCCAGGCGGGAAAACGGAAATCCAGCAGCGGCGAAGCGTTGTAGATGCCCCAGCCGCTGCCGATCAGGCAGGCCATGGCATAGGCATTGAGCCAGTGGCAGAGTCTCACCGGCCAGGCGTGCAACGCACGGTTCATGGCTTTTCTCCCAGGAAACCCGGCCGGGACGGACGCGCCGTCCCGGCGAAACCTCACATCGGCGGGGTCACGCCGTCCTTGCCGACCGAGATGGCCAGGGCGGTGAGGCTGCCGTCGGCGCCCTTCTGCGGGAACAGCACGACCTTGGCGCCAGGCTTGAGCAGGCTGCGCTCGCCCGGCTCCAGGCTGACGATGGGCACGTCGTCCGGCACCACCACGGTCTTCTCGCCATCGCCGTATTTCACCGTCATGCGCCGGCCCTGGCTGACCACCAGGTTGCCGACCGTACCGTTGGTCATGGTCGAGGCGCTGCCATCGGCGTTCTCCCAGGGCCGGTGGCCTTCGCCGCTGCCGCGCAGGCTGGGGGCGAAGACATGCACCTCGAGGGCCTTCAGGGTGCCGTCGGGCTGCGGCACGGCGGCGGTACCGATGAAGCTGTCGGGCTGGATGTCCTCCGGCTTCGCCAGCGACACGGCGCGGATCGCGGTCTTGTCGGTGAGCCTGACCGTCAGTTGCTGGCCGTTGCGGGCCTTCAGTTGCAGGTGGTCGTCGGCGGCCTGCTGGATGGTGCCGCGCAGCGGCTGCAGCATGCCCGCAGGTGGTTGCGCGGCGAAGCTGGCGGCACTGGCCAGGAGCAGGCCGAAGAGCAGCGCGGGGGAAGCCTTGAGTCGAAGCATCGGTCGATCCTCGGTGGGGTTGAGCCTCGATGGTCGCCCCGCCGGCGGTACCCGGAGATGACTTTCGCATGACAAAAATGTCACCGAGTCCGCGCCGCGCGCTGGCTAGAATGGCGGCGAACGAGGGGGAACGAGACATGCGCATCCTGGTGATCGAAGACGATACGAAGACCGGCGAGTACCTGAAGAAGGGCCTCGGCGAGTCGGGCTATGCGGTCGACTGGTCGCAGCACGGCGCCGACGGTCTCTACCTGGCGCTGGAGAACCGCTACGACCTGGTGGTCCTCGACGTGATGCTGCCCGGCCTGGACGGTTGGCAGATCATGGAAGTGCTGCGCAAGAAGCACGATGTGCCGGTGCTCTTCCTCACCGCCCGCGACCAGTTGCAAGACCGTATCCGCGGCCTCGAACTGGGTGCCGACGACTACCTGGTGAAACCCTTCTCCTTCACCGAGTTGCTGCTGCGTATCCGTACCCTGCTGCGCCGCGGCGTGGTCCGCGAGGCAGAGCAGGTGCAACTGGCCGATCTGCACCTGGACGTGCTGCGGCGCAAGGTCAGCCGCCAGGGGCAGGTGATCGCCCTGACCAACAAGGAGTTCGCCCTCCTGCACCTGCTGATGCGCCGCGAGGGCGAGGTGCTGTCGCGCACCCTGATCGCCTCGGAGGTCTGGGACATGAACTTCGACAGCGACACCAACGTCGTCGACGTGGCGATCAAGCGCCTGCGCGCCAAGGTCGACAATCCCTTCCCGAACAAGCTGATCCATACCGTGCGCGGCATCGGCTACGTCTGCGAGGAGCGCCCGTGCCCGCCCGCCGCTCCCTGACCCTCTACGCGGCGCTGCTGTTCGCCGCGGTGGCGGCGCTGGTGGTCAGCGCGGTCGGTTTCTACCTGTACCGCTCGGTGGAAGAGGCGATGCTGCGGCGCAGCGACGTGATGGTCGCCGGCCGGGTCGAGCACTTCCGCAACCTGCTGCGCGACAACCTCACCCTGGCCGAGCTGAAGGCGCGCCCGCGTCTGTTCGAGAACATGCTCGGTAACGAGCAGGACATCCTGCTCCTCGGTCAGCCCGGCGAGGCGCCGATCGTCGCGGTCAACCCGCGCCACGAACGCCTGCCGTCGCTACGGGTGGTCGCCGCCGGCCAGGCGTTGAATCCGTCCGTCGTGCACGCCGCGCTGACCCACGACGGCGTCCCGATGCGCGTGCTCGCCGCCGAGGTCCTGGTCGGCGGCCGCGAGCCGTTGCAGATCACCGCCGCGCACCTGCTGCTGGGCGAGACGCGGATGCTCGCCCAGTACCGCGACCGGGTCATCGCCGCCGTGCTGCTGGCGTTCCTCGGCACCGCCCTGCTCGGCTGGCTGGTCCTGCGCCACGGCCTGCGCCCGCTGCGCACGCTGGCGGCGAAGGCGGCGGAGATCCATCCGACCAGCCTGGATACCCGCCTCGACGTCGCCGCCGCGCCTGCCGAGTTGCAGCAGGTGGCACAGTCGTTCAACGCCATGCTCGAACGCCTCGACGACGGCTACCAGCGCCTGCAGCAGTTCTCCGCCGACCTCGCCCATGAGATCCGCACGCCCATTGGTTCGCTGATGGGCCACGGCCAGGTGGCCCTGCGCCAGCCACGCAGCAACGAGGAGTACCAGGCGCTGATCGCCTCCAACCAGGAAGAGTTGGAGCGCATCGCACGGATGGTCGAGAGCATCCTGTTCCTCGCTCGCGCCGACGACGTGCGGGCAGCGGTGGAGCGCAGCCGCCTGGACCTGGGCGAAGAACTGCGGCGCCAGGCGGAGTATTTCGAAGGGCTGGCCGAGGAACGTGGGCTGAGCCTCGACATCCAGATCAGCGGCCAGCTACGCGCCGATCCGCAACTGTTCCGCCGGGCGCTGAGCAACCTGCTGGCCAACGCCATCCGCTACGCCAGCGCCGAGAGCCTGATCGAAGTGCGCGGCCTGCGCCGCTCGGGGGAATTCCTGCTGAGCGTGGAGAACGCCTGCGACAGGCTGCCGGCCGAGCCGCTGTCGCGCCTGTTCGACCGCTTCTACCGTGGCGACGCCGCGCGCAGCGACGCCCAGTCCAGCGGTCTCGGCCTGGCCATCGTCCAGGCGATCATGCGCCTGCACGGCGGCCGCGCCGAAGCGAGCGCCCCGGCTCCGGGACGCATCCGCTTCGAGCTGGCGTTCCCGGCTCAGGACTGAGCGGGCTTCTCGCCGGCGTCCGGCTCACCGTCGGAGCGGCCGATATTCGCCGGCGCCTCCACCACCAACTCCTCCGGCACTTCCTCGACGCGCGGGTCGAGGGTGGCGGCCATCGGGCTGACCGTGTCCGGCATCGCCACGTGTTGCAGCGGCGCCTCGTCGACCCGGTGTTCGCCGGTGACGCGCTTGGGCTGCACCCAGAACACCAGCAGCACCGCGTAGCCGGACACCAGCATGTAGAACAGCCCCGGACCGAAGTGGCGCATCAGCGCGCCGGCCACCAGCGGGCCGATACAGGCGCCGACCCCGTAGGTGGTCAGCAGCATCGCCGACAACGCGACCCGGCGCGGCTGCTCGACGTGGTCGTTGGCCAGCGCCACCGCCAGCGGGTAGAGGGTGAACAGCAGCATGCCGGTAACGAACCCGTTGGCCAGCAGCAGCCAGTACGGCAGCGTCACCAGCCCCCACATCGGGATCGAGGCCAGGCACAGCAGCACCGCATTGCCGCGGATCAGCCAACTGCGGTCGAGGCGGTCGGACAGCCAGCCCAGCGGCCACTGCGCACAGAAACCGGCGACGATGCACATGCCGACGAAGAAACTCGATTGCGAGGCATCCAGGCCGTTGCGGTTGGCGTAGACCGGCGCCAGGCCGTAGAAGGCGCCGACCATCAGGCCGGCGATGAAGATGGTGCCCAGCGCCTGCGGCACGCGTTGCCAGAAGAAACGCACTTCCAGCGGCGCGGCGACCAGCTTGGCCGGGTGCACGCGACGGGTCATGGCCAGCGGGATCAGGCACGAGGCGAAGCAGATGGCGACCAGCAGCAACGGCTTGTAGTCGAGGGTCGGGCTCAGCGCCAGCAGGCCCTGGCCGAGCACCAGGCCAAGGTCGACGGCGACCATGTAGCCGGCGAACACCTTGCCGCGCTGGTGGCTCTCGGCCTGCTCGTTGAGCCAGCTCTCGATCACCATGTACTGGTTCATCATCACCGCACCGGTGATGAAGCGCAGCAGCAGCCAGACTTCCAGCTGATCGACCAGGGCATGCAGCAGCACGGTCACGGTGGCAATCCCGGCGCAAGCCACGTAGGAGCGGATATGGCCGAAGCTGGCGATCAGCTTGTGTCCGAATTTTCCACCGCAGACCAGGCCGAAATAGTAGGACGCCATCAGCCCGCCGACCCACAGGTCGCCTGCGCCTTCCTGGGTCAGGCGCAGGCCGATGTAGGTGGTGAACAGGCCGGAGCCGGCCAGCATGAGCAGGGTGGCGGTGTAGAGCGCGGGAAAGGTGACGAGCGGGCTGAACATGACGGTTCCTGGACGGACGGGCCCCACGGCCGGCATCCGCCGAGCATTGATAGGTTCGGGAAGGATCGACGCTGCTGGCCGATCGCGGGCGCAGGCCGTCCTGCGTTCGGCGAGACTCCGACGCCGCGCGGCGGCCGGAAGCCACGTCGCGGCGCACAGGGCGGCATTATCCCCGCTCCGGAGCGGC